>NZ_JBHWAQ010000002.1:234499-325025 GCF_042743475.1 Streptomyces sp. NPDC059534 | reverse complement strand
GGGGCCCCGGTGCCGCGGGGGGGGGCGGCCGCCCCCCCGGGGGGGGGGGGGGGGGGGGGGCCCCCCGGTTGGGGGGGGGGGGCCGGGGGGGCGGCCCGGGGGGGGCCCCCCCCCCCGCGACACCGCTGGTGGTGTCTTCGGTGCGTGCGGGCGTCAGAGGGCGAGCGCCTGGGCGCGGCGCTTCACCTCCGTGCCGCGGTTCTCGTTGAGCGCCTGCGCGGGTGTGCCCGGCAGGCTCTCGTCCGGAGTGAAGAGCCACTCCAGCATCTCTTCGTCGGTGAAGCCGTCGTCCCGCAGCACGGTCAGGAGCCCGACGAGGCCCTTGACGATCTTGTCGTCCTGGATGAAGGCGGCGGGAATCTGCAGGGCGTTGTTCTGGCCGCGGCGCACGGCGATGAGCTGACCTTCCTTGATCAGCTGCCGCACGCGCGTCACCTCGATATCGAGCATCTCCGCGATGTCGGGCACGTAGAGCCAGGCGGGGACGAGCGCATCGATCTTTACGTCAATCTCGGTCACAGGACAAGCCTGCCATCCCGGACTGACACCCGGTAGTCGGGCCCTACCGGACTGCCGCCTTCAGGGGGACGGACGGGTCCGCCGCGCGGGCGGGGTCGACGGGGGTGGCCGCCTCGATGAGCTTGCGGCCCTGGGCCAGGTCACGGGGTCGGCCGACGGCGAGGAGGGCCACCGGGGCGCCGTCGCGCAGCCAGAGCACGGACCACGCCTCGTCCGCCGGGTCGCCGCGCCACAGCAGCTCGTCGGCGCCCGCGTGGTGCCCCGCGTACTGGACGAAACGGCCGAACTGCTCGGACCAGAAGTACGGCACCGGGTCGTACGGCCCGGGGTCGGCCCCGGCGATCGTCGCGGCGACCGTGCGCGGGCCCTGGAGGGCGTTGTCCCAGTGGTGGACGAGGAGCCGCTCGCCGTAGCGGGCCGAGGGGAAGGAGGCGCAGTCGCCGACGGCGTACACGTCGGGCAGGGAGGTGCGCAGCCGGTCGTCGGCGGTGACGGCGCCGCTCGGGTCCAGGGCGACGCCGGAGCCGGCGAGCCAGCCGGTGGCCGGTCGGGCGCCGATGCCGACGACGACGGCGTCGGCGGGCAGGGAGCGGCCGTCGGCGAGGACGACCCGGCCGGGCTCGACGGTGTCCACGCGCGCGTGGGTGAGGAGTTCGGCGCCGTTGGCCGCGTACCACTCGGCCATCGGGGCGGCGACCTCGTCGGGGAGGGCGCCGGTGAGGGGGAGGGCGGCCGCCTCGACGACGGTGACGGCGCAGCCGGCCTCGCGCGCGGCGGTGGCGAACTCGGCGCCGATCCAGCCGGCACCGACGACCACGACGGTGTGCCGCCGCTCCAGGACGGGCCCGAGGCGCACGGCGTCGTCGAGGGTCCGCAGCAGATGGACGCCCGCGACGCCCTCGGCGCCGGGCAGGGTCACCGGGTGGGCGCCGGTGGCGACCACCAGGGTGTCGTACCCGACCGGTCCCGCCTCGGTGTCGATCTCGTGGTCGGCGGCGCGCAGGCCGGTGACGTCGAGGCCGAGGCGGAGTTCGATGCCGAGCTCCTCGAAGTCGACGTCGAAGGCCGAGTCCTCGGCCTTGCCGAGGAGGATCGCCTTGGACAGCGGAGGCCGGTCGTAGGGCTGGTGGGGTTCGGCCCCGATGAGGGTCACGGGGCCCGTGAAGCCCTGTTCCCGCAGGGCGACCGCGGTCTGGACGCCCGCCATCCCCGCACCCACGATCACGACGCGCTGCTGGGCCTGCTTCTGCTCGCTCACCCGACCACCTTACGTATCTGACGGACCATCAGGAAGGGAGGGGTCTGTGACCCCTCCACGGCGGAAGCTAGTCTGACGGGCGTAAAGCACTCGCGGGAGCCCGGACGACCGGGCTGAGAGGGAGGCTGGAGCGGCCTCCGACCGTACGAACCTGATCCGGGTCATGCCGGCGAAGGGAGGGGCTGGACGCCCATGCGTTCTTCCGATGTCCTCAGAGGCGACGGAGCATCCAATTCCGGGTCCGACGTCCTCGTGGTCGGGGGCGGCATCATCGGCCTGGTCACGGCCTGGCGGGCCGCGCAGCGCGGACTGCGCACCGCCGTCGTCGACCCGGACCCGGGCGGCGGGGCCGCACGGGTCGCGGCCGGCATGCTCGCCGCCGTCACCGAACTCCACTACGGCGAGGAGACCCTGCTCGGTCTCAACCTCGCCTCCGCCGAGCGCTACCCCGCGTTCGTCGCCGAACTCGCCGAGGCCACCGGCCCCGGCCACGACGTCGGCCACCGCGCCTGCGGCACCCTCGCCGTCGCCCTCGACGCCGACGACCGCGCCCACCTCCGCGAACTCCACGCCCTCCAGACCCGCTGCGGACTCACCTCCGAGTGGCTCAGCGGGCGCGAATGCCGCCGCCTCGAACCGATGCTCGCCCCCGGGGTACGCGGCGGACTCCGGGTGGACGGCGACCACCAGGTCGACCCGCGCCGGCTCGCCGCCGCGCTCCTCCTCGCCTGCGAACGGGCCGGCGTGGTCTTCCACCGCGCCCTCGCCGAACGGCTGACGGTCGTACGGGACCGGGCGCGCGGCGCCGTACTCACCGGGGGCGACGAGGTGACGGCCGACCAGGTCGTCCTCGCCGCCGGCAGCCTCAGCGGCCGGCTCGCGGGCGTCCCCGCCGACGTCCTGCCGCCCGTGCGCCCGGTGAAAGGGCAGGTACTGCGGCTCCGCGTGCCGCCCGCGTACGCCCCCTTCCTCTCCCGGACCGTCCGGGCCGTCGTCCGCGGCAGCCACGTCTACCTGGTGCCCCGCGAGAACGGCGAGCTCGTCGTCGGCGCCACCAGCGAGGAACTCGGCTGGGACACCACGGTGACGGCGGGCGGGGTGTACGAGCTGCTGCGCGACGCCCACGAACTCGTCCCCGGCCTCACCGAGCTGCCGCTCACCGAGACCCGGGCCGGCCTCCGCCCCGCGTCGCCGGACAACGCCCCGCTGCTCGGGCCCACCGCCCTGCCCGGCCTCCACCTCGCCACCGGCCACTACCGCAACGGGGTCCTGCTCACCCCCGTCACCGGCGACGTCATGGCCGAGGTCCTCACCACCGGCGCCCTCCCCGACGAGGCACGCCCCTTCACCCCCCGCCGTTTCTCCTCCGCACGTCTGGAGCAGCCCGCATGAACGTGTCCGTGAACGGAGAGGCCCGCGAGCTCTCCGGCCCCGTCTCCCTGGACGCCCTCGTCGCCACCCTCACCGCGGCCCGCTCCGGAATCGCCGCCGCCCTCAACGAGACGGTCGTCCCCCGCGGCGAGTGGGCGGCGACCCTGCTCGGCGACGGCGACCGGGTGGAAGTCCTCACCGCGGTGCAGGGAGGCTGAGCGCGATGTCCGACGACGTGTTCCGGCTCGGCGGCACCGAGTTCTCCTCCCGCCTGATCATGGGCACCGGCGGGGCCCCCAGCCTCGACGTGCTCGAACGCTCCCTGATCGCCAGCGGTACGGAGCTCACCACCGTCGCCATGCGGCGCCTCGACCCGACCGTCCAGGGCTCGGTCCTCTCCGTCCTCGAACGACTCGGCATCCGGGTCCTGCCCAACACGGCGGGCTGCTTCACCGCCGGAGAGGCCGTCCTGACCGCCCGGCTCGCGCGGGAGGCGCTCGGCACCGACTGGATCAAACTGGAGGTCGTCGCCGACGAGCGGACCCTCCTGCCGGACGGGGAGGAACTCCTCGACGCGGCCGAGACCCTCGTCGACGACGGCTTCACCGTCCTCCCCTACACCAACGACGACCCCGTCCTCGCCCGCAAACTGGAGGACGTGGGGTGCGCGGCCATCATGCCGCTCGGCTCCCCCATCGGCTCCGGCCTCGGCATCCGCAACCCGCACAACTTCCAGCTCATCGCCGAGCGCGCGGGCGTCCCCGTCATCCTCGACGCGGGCGCCGGCACCGCGTCGGACGCGGCGCTGGCCATGGAGCTGGGCTGCGCGGCGGTCATGCTGGCCTCCGCGGTGACCCGCGCCCAGGAACCGGTCCTCATGGCCTCCGCCATGCGGCACGCGGTCGAGGCCGGCCGCCTCGCACACCGGGCCGGCCGCATCCCCCGCCGCCACTTCGCCGACCCCTCCTCCCCCACCACCGGCCGCGCCACCCTGGACCCCGAACGCCCCGCCTTCTGACCCCCACCCCCGTACGGCCCCCGCCCTTGGCCGGGTGGGCGGGGTGGGGCGGGATGCGTCACAGGTGGGCTGCAGTGAGGGGCAGCGGGGCAAGGCGCTCGCGCCCGGCTCGTAGACTCGACGCCGTGGACACGACCCTTCAGGACCCCCTCGTCGGGCGGCTGCTCGACGGCCGCTACCGCGTCGAGGCGCGCATCGCCGTCGGCGGGATGGCCACGGTCTACCGGGCCGTGGACACCCGGCTCGACCGGGTGCTCGCGCTCAAGGTGATGCACCCGGCGCTGGCGGCGGACGCCGTGTTCGTGGAGCGTTTCATCCGCGAGGCGAAGTCCGTGGCGCGGCTGGCGCACCCGAACGTCGTGGGCGTCTTCGACCAGGGCGCCGAGGGCGCCTACGTCTACCTGGCGATGGAGTACGTCGCCGGCTGCACGCTCCGTGACGTGCTGCGCGAGCGCGGCGCCCTGGCGCCCCGCGCGGCGCTGGACATCCTGGAACCGGTGCTCGCGGCGCTCGGCGCCGCGCACCGGGCCGGGTTCGTGCACCGTGACATGAAGCCGGAGAACGTCCTGATAGGGGACGACGGCCGGGTGAAGGTCGCCGATTTCGGTCTGGTGCGGGCCGTGGGTTCGGCGACCGCGACCACCGGCTCGGTGCTCGGCACCGTCTCGTACCTGGCGCCGGAGCAGATCGAGCACGGCACCGCGGACACCCGCGCCGACGTGTACGCCTGCGGTGTCGTGCTGTACGAGATGCTGACCGGTGCCAAGCCGCACTCCGGCGACACCCCCGCCCAGGTGCTCTACCAGCACCTGAACACCGATGTGCCCGCCCCGTCGGCCGCGGTCCCCGGGCTGGCCCTGGAGCTGGACGAGCTGGTCGCGGCCGCCACCGCCCGGAACCCCGACGTCCGGCCGCACGACGCCGTCGCGCTGCTGGCCCTGCTCCGGGAGGCCCGTGCCGCGCTGAGCGAGGACCAGCTCGACGCCGTGCCCCCGCAGGCCCGGTCGGAGGCCCGGGACACGGCCGAGGACCGGACGAGTGTGATCGCCCGGCCGGTGCCGGCCGAGGGCGACGCGCAGCAGGTGCGGCACACAAACCGGCTGCCGGTCCCGGAGCCGCCCGCGGCCCGCCGGCTGCCTCCGCGCGGCCCTCTGCTCGCCGTGGTCGCCGTCCTGCTCGCGCTCGGCCTGGGCGCCGGCGTCTGGTACATCAATTCCGGCCAGTTCACTCGCGTCCCGGCCGTCCTCGGTCAGACCGAGGCCGCCGCGACGCAGCGGCTCGCCGACGCCGGTCTGGAGGTCGGCTCGACCAAGCGGGCCTTCAGCGACGTCTACGAGCGCGGCACGGTCGCGGCCGTGGACCCGGCGCCCGGCGAACGCGTCCGGGGCAGCGGCCCGGTCACCCTCACGCTGTCGCGCGGCCCCCGGATCGTGAAGGTGCCCAACCTCAGGAACAAGCCGCTCGCGGAGGCCAAACGCCTCCTGGAGCGGGAGGGCCTGGTGCCCGGCGTGATCACGACGGAGTTCAGCGACTCCGTGGCGCAGGGTGCCGTGATCGGCTCCGACCCGGAGCCCGGCACCGAGCGCGCCCCGGACTCGGCCGTCGCCCTGGTGGTCAGCAAGGGCTCCCCGGTCGACGTGCCGGACGTCACCGGCGAGACCGTCGCCGACGCGACGGCGGCGCTGGAGGAGGCCGGGCTCACCGTGCGGGTCGCCCCGGAGCGGGTGCACTCCCCCGAGGAGGCGGGCGCCGTCGCGGCGCAGTCCCTCGCCGAGGGCAGCCGCGCGGCCGAGGGCGACAGCATCACCCTCACCGTCTCCAAGGGCCCGAAGCAGGTCGAGGTCCCGGACGTCACGGGCGAGACGACCGCGGAGGCGAAGGCGGCCCTGGAGGACGCGGGCTTCGAGGTGAAGGTCGAGAAGTCCTTCCCCTATCTCGGCGACACGGTGTCGGGCCAGTCCGTGCAGGGCGGCGAGACCGCCCCCGAGGGCTCCACCGTCACGATCACGATCAAGGGACTGTAGGAACTGATGCGCAATCCCGTCGGCGGCCATGTCCCCGTGGCCGGTGGCCTCGCCACGATCGGCCTCGGCTACGCCCGTGAGCTCGGCGCCGAGACCGTCCAGGTCTTCGTCGCCAACCCGCGCGGCTGGGCCACCCCGGTCGGCAACCCGGCCCAGGACGAGAGGTTCCGGGCCGAGTGCGAGGCCGAGTCGGTCTCGGCCTGGGTCCACGCCCCGTATCTGATCAACTTCGGCTCCCACACCGAGGCCACCGTCGAGAAGTCGGTGGAGTCGATGCGGCACTCGCTGCGGCGGGGCCGGGAGATCGGCGCCCGGGGCGTGGTGGTCCACACCGGCTCGGCGACCGGCGGCCGCCCGCGCGCGGTGGCGCTGGCCCAGGTGCGGGAGCGGATGCTGCCGCTGCTCGACGAGCTGACGCACGAGGACGATCCGTATCTGCTTCTGGAGTCGACGGCCGGCCAGGGCTTCTCGCTCTGCTCGCGCGCGGAGGACTTCGGGCCGTACTTCGACGCCCTCGATCACCATCCCAAGCTCGGGATCTGCCTCGACACCTGCCACATCTTCGCGGCGGGCCACGACCTGACCGGGCCGCACGGGGCGACGCAGACGCTCGACCAGCTGGTGGGGACCGTGGGTGAGGGGCGGCTGAAGCTGATCCACGCCAACGACTCCCAGGACGTGGTCGGCGCGCGCAAGGACCGTCACGCGAACATCGGCATGGGCCACATCGGCGAGGACGGGTTCCGGAACCTCCTGGGCCACCCGGCGACCGACGGCGTGCCGCTGATCATCGAGACCCCCGGCGGCAAGGCGGGGCACCTGGCGGACGTGGAGCTGCTCAAGAAGCTCAGGGGCTGACACGATTTCGCGTTGAGGAATACCCCAGGGGGGTATACGGTTCCTGTAACGGCAGGAACCGCTACCCGACCCTGGGGGGCACCCGATGCAGCACGAAGCGCACGACCACACCGCGCACACGGAACACGCGGGTCACGCCGACCACGCGGGTCACGAGGGGCACACCGGCCACGAGAGCCACGGCGTCCAGGACCACACCGGCCACGGCGCAGCGCACCACGAGGGCCACCACGAGGGCCACCACACCGCTCACGGCGACGGCACGGTCTCCTGGGCCATGGCCGCGAAGGCCACGCTGCACTGCCTCACCGGCTGCGCCATCGGCGAGATCCTGGGCATGATCATCGGCACCGCGCTCGGCTGGGGCAACATGCAGACGATGATCCTGGCGATCATCCTGGCCTTCTTCTTCGGCTACGCGCTCACCCTGCGCGGGATCCTGGCCGCCGGCGTCGACTTCAGGACGGCCTTCAAGGTCGCGCTCGCCGCCGACACCCTCTCCATCGCGGTCATGGAGATCATCGACAACGGCGTGATCGCCCTCTGGCCGGGCGCCATGGACGCGCACCTCACCGAACCGCTCTTCTGGATCGTGCTCGCCATCGCGCTCGCCGCCGCCTTCGTGATCACCACTCCGGTGAACAAGTGGATGATCGGCCGCGGCAAGGGCCACGCGGTGGTCCACCGGTACCACCACTGAACGACACGACCCGAGACGGTCCGGAGCGCCTACAGCTCCGGGCCGTCTCCCGGTTCCTCCTGGTACGAGTAGCGCTGCTCCGTCCAGGGGTCGCCGAGGTTGTGGTAGCCGCGCTCCTCCCAGAAGCCCCGGCGGTCGGCCGCCATGTACTCCACGCCCCGGACCCACTTGGGGCCCTTCCAGGCGTACAGGTGCGGGACGACGAGGCGCAGCGGGAAGCCGTGCTCGGCGGTGAGCAGCTCCCCGTCCTTGTGGGTGGCGAAGATGGTGCCGTCGGCGGCGAAGTCGGCGAGCCGCATGTTGGCGCTGTAGCCGTACTCGGCCCAGACCATCACATGGGTGACCGAGGGCGCGGGCGGGGCGAGTTCCAGGACCGTGCGGGCGGCGATGCCGCCCCATTCGGATCCGATCATGCTGAACTTCGTGACGCAGTGCAGATCGGCCACGACCGTGGAGAACGGGAGCGCCGAGAACGCCTCGTGGTTCCAGCAGCGCTTGTCGCCGTCGGCCGTCGCCCCGAAGACGCGGAACTCCCAGCGGTCCGGCTTGAACTTGGGTACGGGCCCGTAATGGGTCACCGGCCAGCCGCGCTGGAGCCGCTGGCCCGGCGGAAGGTCCGGCGAACGATCCGGCTGCCCCGCTTCCCGGTGTACTCCGCTCTCCGGCTGAACCATGTCATCCATGGTGACAGACGGCGAGGGGTGGTCATGACCAGCCGACCGCGCCCGCGATGCGATTGGGGCAACTCAGACTAAGCCTGCACTTACTGGACGCCCCCCATTCGGGGTGCGAGGATGCGGCCCATCCTGCCCAGTGACGGCATATACACACAGCGTGGTGGAAGGAGCCTCTGCGATGCAGGGCGACCCCGAGGTCCTCGAGTTCCTCAACGAGCAGCTGACCGGCGAGCTGACGGCCATCAACCAGTACTGGCTGCACTACCGCATCCAGGACAACAAGGGCTGGACGAAGCTCGCCAAGTACACGCGCGAAGAGTCCATCGACGAGATGAAGCACGCGGACAAGCTGACCGAGCGCATCCTGATGCTCGACGGCCTGCCCAACTACCAGCGGCTCTTCCATGTGCGCGTCGGCCAGACGCTCACCGAGATGTTCCAGGCGGACCGCCAGGTCGAGGTGGAGGCGATCGACCGGCTCCGGCGCGGGATCGAGGTCATGCGCGCCAAGGGGGACGTCACGTCCGCCAACCTCTTCGAGGAGATCCTCGCCGACGAGGAGCACCACATCGACTACCTGGACACCCAGCTGGAGCTGATCGAGTCCCTGGGCGAGGCGCTGTACATCTCGACGCTGATCGAGCAGCCGAGCTAGCCGCGAGGGCTCGCTACGCGGCTTCCCCGAGCTCCGCGACGGTCTCACTCTCGGCGCCCAGGGCGGGCATGCCCTGGTCCAGGAGCTCCCGTCGCGGGCAGTTGCCGCGCCCGAGAATGGCCTGAATGCGACGGACGCAGGAACCGCAGTCCGTGCCGGCCTTGCAGGCGGAGGCGATCTGGCGGGGCGTGCAGGCGCCCGCGTCGGCGTGGTCCTTGACCTGCTTCTCCGTGACACCGAAGCATGAGCAGACGTACACGCGGTTCACCTCCCGCCGAGATCGATAAGGCTTACCTAACCTTACCCGGCGGGCCGGAGCCTCAAAAGCCCTGGATACGACGATGGGGCGCGGATCACATGGATCCGCGCCCCGTCGTCGTAGGTACCTACTTACTGATCGCGGTACATCTCCGCCACCAGGAACGCCAGGTCGAGCGACTGGCTGCGGTTGAGGCGCGGGTCGCAGGCCGTCTCGTAACGCTGGTGCAGGTCGTCGACGAAGATCTCGTCGCCGCCGCCGACGCACTCGGTGACGTCGTCACCGGTGAGCTCGACGTGGATGCCGCCCGGGTGGGTGCCGAGCTCCTTGTGGACCTCGAAGAAGCCCTTGACCTCGTCGAGCACGTCGTCGAAGCGGCGCGTCTTGTGGCCGGAGGCGGCCTCGAAGGTGTTGCCGTGCATCGGGTCGGTGACCCAGGCCACGACCGCACCGGACGCGGTGACCTTCTCGACCAGCTCGGGGAGCTTGTCGCGGACCTTGTCGGCGCCCATGCGGACGATGAAGGTCAGCCGGCCCGGCTCGCGGTCCGGGTCGAGGCGGTCGATGTACGTCAGCGCCTCGTCCACCGAGGTGGTCGGGCCCAGCTTGATGCCGATCGGGTTCGCGATCCGGGAGGCGAACTCGATGTGCGCGTGGTCGAGCTGCCGGGTGCGCTCACCGATCCAGACCATGTGGCCGGAGGTGTCGTACAGCTTGCCGGTGCGCGAGTCCGTACGGGTCAGGGCGCCCTCGTAGTCGAGCAGCAGCGCCTCGTGGGAGGCGTAGAACTCGACGGCCTTGAACTCGGCCGGGTCGGTGCCGCACGCCTTCATGAAGTTCAGCGCGTTGTCGATCTCGCGGGCGAGCGCCTCGTAGCGCTGACCCGAGGGGGACGACTTCACGAAGTCCTGGTTCCAGGCGTGCACCTGGCGCAGGTCGGCGTAGCCACCGGTGGTGAAGGCGCGCACCAGGTTGAGCGTGGAGGCGGAGGCGTTGTACATCCGCTTCAGGCGCTCGGGGTCCGGGATACGGGACTTCTCGTCGAAGTCGAAGCCGTTGACCGAGTCGCCGCGGTACGTCGGCAGGGTCACGCCGTCACGGGTCTCGGTGCCCTTGGAGCGGGGCTTCGAGTACTGCCCGGCGATACGGCCGACCTTCACCACGGGCACGGAGGCCGCGTAGGTGAGGACGGCGCTCATCTGGAGCAGCGTCTTGAGCTTGGCCCTGATGTGGTCGGCGGACACGGCGTCGAATGCCTCGGCGCAGTCGCCGCCCTGGAGCAGGAACGCCTCGCCACGGGCGACGGCTCCCATCCGGGCGCGCAGCTGGTCGCACTCGCCGGCGAAGACGAGCGGAGGATACGACTCGAGGTCCGCGATCACATCGCGCAGAGCCTCGGCATCGGGGTACTCGGGCTGCTGCGCCGCGGGCAGGTCTCGCCAGGTCGCCTTGGCGACGGCGTGGGATTCAGCGTTCACGGTCACGCGCACCACATTACGGGGTTCTTCGTCCACTCCTGTCCGTCTGCCCAATGGCTGAGACGCGTGCCCGAAATGTCACCCGGTGACGTTCACGCCTTCGAGTGGTGTTACCCTCTGGCCCGTTTCACAAGAACACAGTCGAACCACAGGGGTGGGCGTGACCCAGAGGCACCGCAGGGACCGCAAGAAGAAACGACTCTTGTACGGAGCGGCGGCAGCCGTCGTCGCCACCGCCACGATCGGCACGCTCGCGGTCGCCTCGCCGGGCCTCCTCGGCGTGGGCGACGACGCGACCGGGGGTGATCCTTCCCTCCAGTCGCAGTTCGCAAACGCGGCGCGCGAGTTCGACGTGCCC
This sequence comes from Streptomyces sp. NPDC059534, assembly GCF_042743475.1. Lineage (NCBI taxonomy): Bacteria > Bacillati > Actinomycetota > Actinomycetes > Kitasatosporales > Streptomycetaceae > Streptomyces > Streptomyces sp. NPDC059534. The sequence goes on along the minus strand of NZ_JBHWAQ010000002.1, from coordinate 313,850 downwards.
CAGAGCGTGCTGATGGCGGTCTCGTACCAGCAGACCCGGTGGGAGTCGCACGACGGCGACCCGAGCACGACCGGCGCGTACAACGTCATGGGTCTGACGAAGGTCGACCCGGAGGACGTGGAGCAGCAGGTCACCGACGAGCAGATCGAGCACTTCAACGGCTCCGGCCGGCCGGAGGTCGAGAAGACCTTCGACCGCGCGAAGGTCCGGAGCATCCTGGAGAAGGCGATCGTCGACACCGACGACCCCCGGCTCCACACCCTGGACAAGGCCGCCGAGCTGATCGACAGTTCCACCGAGGCCGTCCAGAACGACACCTCCGCCTCCATCCGGGCCGGCGCGGCGCTGCTCGCCGACTACCAGAAGCAGGCGGGCGCCGAGCTGTCGGAGGACCCGGGCGAGTGGTACCCGGCCGTGGCGCGCTACAGCCAGTCCCCCGAGAAGAAGGGCGCCGACCTCTTCGCGAAGCGCGTCTTCGAGTCGATCAAGACGGGCGAGCGGGAGCTCACCCTCGACGGCGAGCAGGTCGCACTGTCGGCCGATCCGTCGGTCGAGCCGGTCAAGCCGGCGAACGTGCCGCTGGCCGCGACTTTCGCGAGCACGACGGACACCACGCTCCCCGACTGCCCCGCCGGTCTGAACTGCGACCTCAAGCTGAGCGTCCCCAACGCCACGGGGAAGAAGAACTACACCGCCGGTGACCGCCCCAACCAGGGCCTGGACATCCGCCAGATCGTCATCCACGACACCGAGGGCGGCTACGACGGCTCGCTCAAGGTGCTCACCGACCCGAACGGTGCGGGCAGCGCCCACTACCTGATCCGGGCGCAGGACGGCCTGGTCACCCAGATGCTCGAGAACAAGAACCTGGCGTGGCACGCGGGCAACTGGACCCACAACATGCACGCCATCGGCGTGGAGCACGAGGGTTACGCCATCAAGGAGGGCAGCTGGTACACCGAGTCCCAGTATCGCTCCTCCGCGGAGCTGGTGAAGTTCCTGGCGACCAAGTACGGCGTGCCGATCGACCGTGAGCACATCATCGGCCACGACGAGGTGGCGCTCCAGACGGACGGCAACGTCGCGAACCTCCACTGGGACGCCGGCCCGTACTGGGACTGGAACTACTACATGTCGCTCCTGGGCGCCCCCCAGGGCGACAAGGGCGCGGGCGGCCTGCTCCAGGCCGGCCAGGTCGTCCGTGTGGTGCCCCCCTTCACCACGGCGAACCAGCCGAAGCTGACCACCGGCGGCACCGCTGTCGCGGCGCGTCCATCCAACTTCGGCTACCTGTACACGTCGCCCTCGACGAGCGCGACGACGCTGAAGGACCCGTACTTCACCTCGGGCGCGACCGAGGGCTCGAACTACGGCAACAAGGTCCGCGCCGGCGGCCTGTACGTGGTCGCCGAGGCCCGCAACGACTGGACGGCCATCTGGTACGCGGGAGAGAAGGCTTGGTTCTACAACCCGGGCGGCCAGTACACCGCGCCCGTGAACGGCGCCACGAAGGTGCAGCTCAAGTCGGGGCTCGCCTCGACGAAGGTCTTCGGCCGCTCCTTCCCTGAGACCGCCGCGTACACCGCCGCCGGGCTGTCCGCGCCGGGCGACGAGAACAACCCGCTGTCGAAGTTCACCTTCTCCTCCGACCAGGCGTACGTGAAGGCTGGCCCGGCGGTGAAGGGCGACGACTGGTTCGGCAGCGCTCAGAAGAACGTGGTCGGCAGCACGCTGTTCGTGCCGATCCGCTTCCACCACAAGATCACCTGGGTGAAGCAGAGCGACATCGTGGAGGCGCCCGGCGCCGCCCCGGTCGCCACGAGCAACCGCTACAACCTGCTCGCCCGTGACACCTCCGGTGTCCTGTGGCAGTACCAGGGCACGGGCAGTGTCTCGGCGCCGTTCCTGACGCGGTACCGGATCAGCGCCGGGTGGAACACGTACAACGTGGTGACGCCGATGACGGCGCTGAAGGCGGACGGCACGGGTGACCTGCTGGCGCGGGACACCACCGGTGTCACCTGGTACTTCCCGGGCAGCGGGAACCCGTCGATGCCGTGGAAGCCGCGCATCAAGGTGAGCGGCGGCTGGCAGATCTACGACCGTATCTCGGGCGTGCGCGACATCACCGGCGACGGCAAGGCCGACCTGCTGGCGCGGGAGAAGTCGGGCGTGCTGTGGCTGTTCAAGGGCACCGGCACGCCGGCGACGCCGTTCGCCCCGCGGGTGAAGGTCAGCGCGGGCTGGAACATCTACAACGAGGTGATCGGCACCGGCGACCTGACCGGTGACGGCAAGCCCGACGTGATGGCGCGGGAGACCTCCGGCGCCATGTGGATCTTCAAGGGCACCGGCACCGGCACGCTCTTCTCCCCCCGGGCGAAGATCAGCAACGGCTGGCAGGTCCACAACGCGATCGTCGGTCCGAGCGACCTGACCCGCGACGGCCGGGTCGACCTGACCACCCGCGACTCCTCGGGTGTGCTGTGGACGTTCCCGGGCACGGGCACGAGCACGCTCTTCACCCCCCGGGTGAAGGTCGGCGGCGGCTGGCAGATCTACAACATGATCTTCTAGTCAGGCTCTCGGGGGCCCGGCTCGCACCGTCCACGGTGCGGACCGGGCCCCTTTCCGTTCCCGGCTGGGTTACAGTGCTCGCATGTTCGCGCCTCAGATCCAGAACTGGTGGTGGACCGCTCATCCGGCGGCCCACTGATCGCGCGTACACCTCACGCACACAGGCCGCCCCGAGGGGCGGCCTTTCTCGTACCCGGGCCGTTCCTCTCCGCGCTCCACCGGAAGGAACGACGCACCCCATGGACCTCTCCCGTCTCCTCGACGACTCCTGCCCTCCCTTCGCCCTGCTGCGCCGGCGCACCCCGGGCCGTGATCAGGACACCGTCGAGGTGCTGATCGGCCCGGTCCACGAGGCCGAGCGCCTCGCGGAGCTGCCGGTGGGCCCGCTGCCGACGCTCGCCCTCGTGCCCTTCCGGCAGATCCGGGAGCGCGGCTTCGACGTGCGGGACGACGGCACCCCGCTCTCGGTGCTCGTCGCCGAGGAGTCGTACGAACTGCCGCTCGCCGAGGCCCTCGAACGGCTGCCCGCGCACGACGTGAGGGTCGAGGACGGCCGGTTCGACGTCTCCGACGAGGAGTACGCCGGGACCGTGCGCCGGGTCATCGACGAGGAGATCGGCTCGGGCGAAGGCGCGAACTTCGTCATCCGGCGCACCTACACCGGGGAGATCCCGGGCTTCGGGCGGGCCGACGCGCTGGCCCTGTTCCGCCGGCTGCTCGCGGGCGAGCGGGGGGCGTACTGGACGTTCGTCGTCCACACCGGCGACCGGACGCTCGTGGGGGCGAGCCCCGAGGTGCACGTGCGGATGTCGGGCGGGACCGTCGTGATGAACCCGATCAGCGGCACCTACCGCTACCCGGCCGGCGCCGCCCCGACCGCCGACGGCCTCCTCGCCTTCCTCGCCGACCGGAAGGAGACCGAGGAGCTCTCCATGGTGGTGGACGAGGAGCTGAAGATGATGTGCACGGTCGGCGACCGGGGCGGGGTGGTGATCGGCCCGCGCCTGAAGGAGATGGCCCACCTCGCGCACACCGAGTACGAGCTGCGGGGCCGTTCCTCCCTGGACGTGCGGGAGGTGCTGCGCGAGACGATGTTCGCGGCGACCGTGACCGGCTCGCCGGTGCAGAACGCCTGCCGGGTGATCGAGCGTCACGAGACCGGCGGGCGCGGCTACTACGCGGGCGCGCTCGCCCTGCTCGGCACGGACGAGAGCGGCGCCCAGACACTGGACTCCCCCATCCTGATCCGTACCGCCGACATCGCGTCCGACGGACGCCTGCGGGTCCCCGTCGGCGCGACCCTGGTGCGCCACTCGGACCCGGCGGGCGAGGTCGCCGAGACCCACGCCAAGGCGGCGGGGGTCCTCACCGCGCTCGGCGTCCGGGAGGGGCGCCCGGTCGACGCCGCCGCGCCGGTGCCGCCCCGGCTCGCCGACGACCCCCGCGTGCGGGCCGCGCTTGACGCGCGCCGGGCGGACCTCGCGCCGTTCTGGCTGAAGATGCAGGTGCGGTCGGCGGAGCTGTCCGGGCACGCCCTGGTGATCGACGCCGAGGACACCTTCACGGCGATGCTGGCGCACGTGCTGCGCTCCTCGGGCCTCGGGGTGTCGGTGCTCCGCTACGACGAGCCGGGGCTGCGGGAGCTGGCCCTGGCCCACGAGGGGCCCGTCGTCCTCGGACCCGGGCCCGGGAACCCCTCGGACGCCGCCGACCCGAAGATGCGCTTCCTGCGGGGTCTGACGGCCGAGCTGGTGCGGGACCACCGGCACGGGCTGCTCGGGGTCTGCCTCGGGCACGAGCTGATCGCCGCCGAACTGGGCCTGGAGATCGTCCGGAAGCAGACCCCCTTCCAGGGGGCCCAGCTGCGGATCGACCTCTTCGGGCAGGAGCGGACCGTCGGCTTCTACAACAGCTTCACCGCCCGCTGCGACGACCGGGCGGCGACGGAACTGGCCCTGCACCGGATCGAGGTGAGCCGGGACGCGGGGACGGGTGAGGTGCACGCCCTGCGAGGGCCGGGCTTCGCGGGCGTCCAGTTCCACCCGGAGTCGGTCCTGACCCTGGACGGCGCCGCGCTGACCGCCTCGCTGCTCGCCGGGGTGCTGGTCTGACCGGCGTCGCTCTCTAGGCGGTCCTGGGGACCAGGACGTTCTCGCTGCGCCGTCCGGCGGTGTAGTCGAGGACGTTCTGGACCGTGGTGGCGATGATCTGGCCGACCGCGTCGACGGTGTAGTACGCCTGGTGCGAGGTGACGACGACGTTCGGGAAGGTGACCAGGCGGGCCAGGGTGTCGTCCTCGACGACCTCCAGGGACCGGTCGAGGAAGAAGAGCCCGGCCTCCGCCTCGTAGACGTCCAGGCCGACGCCGGTGAAGCGGCCGGCCCGGAGCTCGGCGACCAGGGCCTCGGTGTCGACGAGTCCGCCGCGGCTGGAGTTCACCAGGATCGCGTCGCCCTTCATCGCCTTGAGGGCGGTGGCGTCGATGAGGTGATGGGTCGCCGGGAGCAGCGGCACGTGGAGGCTGATGAGGTCGGCCTCGGCGAAGAGACGCTCCTTCTCGACGTACTTCATGCCGAGCGCGGTGCAGGCGGGGTTCTCGGCGACGTCCCAGCCGAGCAGATCCATGCCGAAGCCGTGGGCGATCCGGGTGAACGCCTCGCCGATCTTGCCGGTGCCGACGACGCCGACGGTACGGCCGCGCAGGTCGCGGCCCATCAGTCCGTCGAGGCGGAAGTCGAAGTCGCGGGTGCGGTTGGAGGCGCGGACGATCCGGCGGTTGACGGCCATCGCGAGGGTCCAGGCGAACTCGGCGACGGAGTACGGCGAGTAGTACGAGACCCGGGCGACGGTGAGGCCGAGGCGTTCGGCGACCTCCAGGTCGATGTTGTTGAAGCCCGTGGAGCGCTGGGCGATCATCTGGGTGCCGCCGGCGGCGAGGGTCTGCAGGACCCGGTGGTCGAGGCTGGCGTTGACGCTGGTGGAGATGATCTCGTAGCCGGCGGCGATGGGGGCGGTGTCCTCGGTGAGGAAGACGTCCAGGCAGCGGATGTCGTGGTGCCCCTCGAACGCCTTCTCCATGAGGGGTTTCTCGTCCGCCTGCACACCGAATGCCAGGATTTCCACGGGATTCCCCTCACCATCGCAATGGGCCGCATATGCGCCGATATCGCGAATATACGGCCCGTCGCCCGGCCCGGCCGTCTCACACGTCGTCGAGACCGCGCTCGATGGCGTACCGCACGAGCTCCACCCGGTTGTGCAGCTGGAGCTTGCCCAGGGTGTTCTGGACGTGGTTCTGCACCGTGCGGTGCGAGATCACCAGGCGCTCGGCGATCTGCTTGTAGCTCAGCCCCTTGGCGACGAGACGCAGGACCTCCGTCTCGCGCTCGGTCAGCTGCGGCGCCTTCGGCTCGTCCGCGCCGGCCGCCGGGGCGGGCTCGGAGGCGAGGCGGCGGTACTCGCCCAGGACCAGACCGGCCAGACCGGGGGTGAAGACGGGGTCGCCGACGGCCGTCCGCCGCACGGCGTCGGTCAGCTCCTCCGTACTCGCCGACTTGAGGAGGTAGCCGGTGGCTCCGGACTTCACCGCCTCCAGGACGTCGGCGTGCTCGCCGCTCGCCGAGAGGACGAGGACCCGCAGCGCCGGCTGGGCGCCGACCAGCTCCTTGCAGACCTGGACGCCCGGCTTGACCGGCAGGTTCAGGTCCAGGACCAGGACGTCCGGCCCCGTCGCCGTGGCCCGGCGCACGGCCTGCTCACCGTCGCCCGCCGTGGCGACCACGTCGAACCCCGCCTCGGCGAGGTCGCGCGCGACCGCGTCCCGCCACATCGGATGGTCGTCGACGACCATCACCTTGATCCGGCGCTCGGCCTGCTGCTCGCTCACTTCTCCCCTGCCTTCCCCCGTGGAACCTTCAACTCGACTTCCGTGCCCTGGCCCGGGACCGAGATCAGCTCGGCCGTGCCGCCCAGATCCCGCAGTCTGCCCCGGATGGAGAGGGCGACCCCCATCCGGCCCTCGCCCTCCGCCTGCGTGAGACGGCCTTCCGGGATGCCCGGTCCGTCGTCCCGGACGGTGACGATCACCTCGTCCGGCCAGTCCTCGACCAGGATCCAGGCGCGGGCGTCCTCGCCCGCGTGCACCCGCACATTGTCCAGGGCGGCGCCGACGGCGGCGGCCAGCTCCCGGGCCGCGGGCGCCGGCAGCAGGACCGGTGCGCCCGGCTCGGAGAGGGTGACGCGGGCCCCGGCGCGCGGGGCGAGCAGCAGACGCAGATCGGCGGGGCTGTCGTCGCCGGTCTCCTCGTCCACCTCGACGACCCGGACCACCGCTCCCTCGGACTCGTCCTCGGAGACCAGGCTGGGCCGGGCGAGACCGCCCGCGACGAGGGTGCGGAGCGCGACCTCCTGCTCCCCGGCCATCCGGCCGAGTTCGGCGGCCTCGCCGCCCAGGGCCGTGCCGCGCCGCTGCACCATGGCGAGGACCTGGAGGACGCTGTCGTGGATGTCCCGGGCGAGCCGCTCCCGCTCCCGGGTCGCGGCCTCGATCTCCAGGGCGCGGGCGAGGGTCCGCTCGGAGGCGCGGGCGACCTCGACGACGTAGCCGATGGCGATGGAGGCCACCCAGACGAGGAGCACGTTGTGGAGGGTGTCCCGGCTGGGGTGGCCGCGTTCGACGATGTTGGCGACGGCGACGAGGGAGGAGGCGAATCCGGCCCAGCGCCAGCCGCCCTTGATCGCGTAGGCGAGGACGGAGCCGGCGGTCCATATCGACGGCAGGGTGGGGCCGTCGACCGACTGGGCCTGGGCGTCGGCGAGCGGGGTGAGCAGGATGCCGACGACGGCGACGGTGAGGTCGGCGCCGAGGAAGCGCTTGGTACAGCTGGCCGCGTTCGCCACCCTGGGCAGGGTGGCGAGGGTCCAGACGCACATCACCGCGAGATAGCAGACGGCGATCCAGGGCCGCTCGTACCGTTCCCGGCCGAAGGCGAACAGCAGGACCGCGTACACCATCGTCAGGACGCGGTATCCGGTCAGCGCCCGCCACAACGGCTGCTCGACCGACATGCGCACGACACGCTCGCGCTTGGCCATCTCCCCCACCCCCGGGCGGGTCCCCCGCGGGACCGCCTACGACCCTTGCGAGCGCTTACGCGCCGGACTCCTGGCGGGCCGCGATCTCGGCCTTGACGGCCTCCTTGGCCGCCTTCTCCGCGTCCGCGATCTGCCGCTTGGCGGCGGTCGCGTAGATGTCGACGTACTCCTGGCCGGACAGCTTCATGATCTCGTACATGACCTCGTCGGTCACCGAGCGGAGGATGAAGCGGTCCCCCTCCATGCCCTGGTAGCGGGTGAAGTCCAGCGGCTTGCCGATCCGGATGCCCGGACGCATCAGCTTGGGGACGACCTTGCCGGGCGGCTGGATCTTCTCGGTGTCGATCATGGCGACCGGGATCACCGGCGCGCCGGTGGCCAGGGCGACCCGGGCCAGGCCGCCGGGCTTGCCCCGGTAGAGGCGCCCGTCGGGCGAACGGGTGCCCTCCGGGTAGATGCCGAAGAGCCCGCCGCCCTCGATGACCTCGATACCGGCCTTGATGGCCGCCTCGCCCGCGCCGCGGGCACCCGAACGGTCCACCGGGAGCTGGCCGACGCCCTTGAAGAAGGCCGCGGTGAGCTTGCCCTTCACACCGGGCGTCGTGAAGTACTCGGCCTTCGCGATGAAGGTGACCTTGCGGTCCAGGACCGCGGGCAGGAAGAAGGAGTCGGAGAACGACAGGTGGTTGCTCGCCAGGATCGCCGGACCTTCGGCGGGAATGTTCTCCAGCCCCTCCACCCAGGGCCGGAAGGCAAGCTTCAGGGACCCTCCGAGGGAGAACTTCATTGCGCCGTAGATCAACTCGCCATGCCTTCCGTGTGCCGTCGCCCCGACTTTATCCCGTACCCGAGCACGCCCCTCGCTACGGCCCTGGTCGGTGTCGGTGCGGTCGCGTACCGTGAAGGTCCTTCCCCATTTTCCGTCGCTCCGGCCCACCCGAGGACGCCGGAGTCGCAACCGAACAGGAGACCCCGGTGCCGGTCCTTCCCGGAGCCGAGCCGTACCGCCATGACGGCGGAGAGGTCGGCGTCCTTCTCTGTCACGGATTCACCGGTTCCCCGCAGTCGATGCGCCCGTGGGCCGAGTATCTGGCCGAGCGCGGCCTGACCGTGTCGGTGCCGCTGCTGCCCGGCCACGGAACCCGCTGGGAGGACATGCAGCTCACCACCTGGCACGACTGGTACGCGGAGGTCGACCGGGCGCTGCGCGAGCTCCTGGAGCGGTGCACGACCGTCTTCGTCTTCGGCCTCTCCATGGGCGGGGCGCTGACCCTGCGGCTCGCCGCCAAGTACGGGGACGCGGTGCGGGGCATCGTCCTGGTCAACCCGGGCAACAAGGTGCACGGTCTGGCGGCGCACGCGCTGCCGGTGGTCCGCCACCTGGTCCCCTCGACCAAGGGCATCGCGAGCGACATCGCCAAGGAGGGCGTGGCCGAGGTCGGCTACGACCGGGTGCCGCTCCACGCGGCGCACTCCCTGCGTGAGTTCTTCAGGACCGTGGACGGGGAGCTCCCGCAGGTCACGCAGCCGGTGGTGCTGCTGCACAGTCCCCAGGACCATGTCGTGCCGCCCGTCGACTCGGCCCGGATCCTCTCCCGTATCTCCTCGACGGACGTCCGGGAGATCCTGCTGGAACAGAGCTACCACGTAGCGACGTTGGACCATGACGCGGAGCGGATCTTCGACGAGAGCCTGGCCTTCGTCGAGCGTCTCGCCCCGGGGCTGGTCGACGGAAAGGGGAGCAGGAGCGGTGGCTGAGCAGCAGGACGGCGGCGAGCGGGAGCCGCAGCCCATCGACGAGGAGGCGGCCTGGGCCGCGATCGTCGCCGGCTACGGCAAGGAGCCCGCGGACCCGCCGGGGGCGAGGCCGTTCCGGCCGATAGAGAACCTGGAGCTGCCGGAGCCCGAGGACGAGGCCGCCGACGGGGACGGCGAGGGGGACGACGAGGGGGACGACGAGGGGGACGCGGCCGCCGGGGAGACCCGGAAGCCGGCGCCGACGGTCGGCGAGGGCACGCCCTGGAAGCCGAGGCCGGTGGCCCCCGAGCCGCGGCCGGACGCCTCCGGGGAGTCCGGCACGGACGAGGACGAGGAGCCGGAGGCGGGTCCCGAGCGGCCCGCGCTGGGCAGCTCGATCGTCTTCGCGCCCGGGGTGCGGCCCGCCGGGCCCCGGGACTACGCGCCCGCCGAGCCGGACGACGGCCCGGGCGGTTCCGACGAGGGGCACTTCGTGCCGCCGGAGCCGCCGCCGCTGCCCGAGGCGGACGTGACGACCCGGTTCGCCTGGCTCGCGGTGGTCGGCGGCCCGGTCCTCATGCTGGTGGCCGTCCTGCTCCAGTGGGACATGACCTGGTGGCTGACGACGCTGTGCATCGGCGGCTTCCTGGGCGGCTTCGCCACCCTGGTGGGGCGCATGAAGCACGACGACGACGATGACGACGGCTTCGACGACCCGGGCCGCGGGGCGGTCGTGTAGGACCCTCGCCGTCCTCCCGGCGCCTTGGGACCCGCCCCGGCGCCGGCGGTGCTCAGCGGGTCGCGGGGACGCGGACCGCCGCCAGCACCGGCAGGTGATCGGTGGCGGCCCGCAGGTCCGCCGGGTCGAGGTGCGGGGGGACGCCGCAGCCGAGGAACTCGACGCCCGGGGTCGCGAGGACCGCGTCGATCCGCTGGTGTGGATCGACGGGGGTCGAGGTGTACTCGCCGCCCCAGGGCGCCGCCTCCCAGCCGTCCCGGAGCGTCCCGGTCAGCCGGGTGAAGGCGGGGCCGCCGGGGCGTTCGTTGAGGTCGCCGGCGACCAGGGTGTACGGGGTGCCCAGGGCGGCGACCCGGTCGAGGACCATCCCGGCCTGGGCGTACCGCTCGTCCTTCCGCAGGCTCAGGTGGCAGCTGATCAGCCCGACGCGGGCGCCCGCGAAGCGGACCACGGCGGTCGCCAGGCCGCGGCGGTGGAGGCCGGGGGTGAGCGGCAGCAGCACGTCCTCGGTGCGTTCGACGGTGGCCCGCAGGGAGCAGAGCAGCAGCGGCCCGGCCGCGGGGGCGCCGCCGCTCAGGAAGACGAGCTCGCTCCGGGCCGCGAGCCGGGCGGCGTGTTTGCGCCAGCGGAAGAAGCGCGGGGCCTCCTGCACGAAGACGACGTCCGGGGCGCAGGCCCGGACGACCCGGGCGAGGGCGTCCACGTCGTCGCGCATCGAGCGGACGTTGTAGCTCATGACCCGGAGGACGGCCGAACCGTCTTCCTCGGTCCGGGAGTTGGGCAGCTCGCTGATCGCCATGACCGGCAACATACGCCGACCGCCCGCCGGGTCCGGGAGGACGCGGCGGGCGGTCGGCGGATGCCTTCGTACGGTGGTCAGCCCTGGCGGGCCAGGTCCGCCGCGCCGACGAGGCCGGCCTTGTTGCCGAGCTGGGCGGCGAGGACCTGGGCGTGCGGACGCCACTGGCCGCCGATCAGCCAGCGCCGGAAGGACTTGCGGATCGGGTCGAGGACGAGGTCGCCCTCGTCCGAGACGCCGCCGCCGACGATGAAGGCCGAGGGGTCGAAGAGCGAGGCGAGGTCGGCGAGACCTGCGCCCGCCCAGCGGGCCAGCTCGCGGAAGGAGTCGACGGCGACCGGGTCGCCGGCGCGGGCGGCCTGGCTGACGTGCTTGCCCTCGATGCCCTCCGGGGTGCCGTCACCGAGGCCGAGCAGGATCTCCGCCCGCTCCGGGGTGGCGTTGGCGCGCTGCTTCGCGTACCGGACGAGCGCGCGTCCGGAGGCGTACTGCTCCCAGCAGCCCTGGCTGCCGCAGCCGCACAGCAGGCCGTCCGGGACGACCCGGATGTGGCCGAACTCGGCGGCCACGCCGAAGCGTCCGCGGCGCAGCTTGTTGCCGATGATGATGCCGCCGCCGAGGCCGGTGCCGAGGGTGATGCAGATGACGTCCTCGTGGCCCTGGCCGGCGCCGAAGCGGTACTCGCCCCAGGCCGCGGCGTTGGCGTCGTTCTCGACGACGACGGGGAGGCCGACCCGCTGCTCGACCTTGTCCTTGAGCGGCTCGTGCCGCCAGTCGATGTTCGGCGCGAAGAGGACGGTGGCACGCTTGTCGTCGACGTAGCCGGCGGCACCGATGCCGACGGCCTCGATCGAGTGGCCCTTGCCGGCCTCGGAGACGGCCGCGCTGATGGCGTCGACGATCCCCTCGGGGGTCGGCGGGGTGGGCACCTTGTGCGTGTCGAGGATCTTGCCGTCCTCGTCGACCACGCCGGCCGCGATCTTCGTGCCGCCGATGTCGACGCCGATGGTGAGTCCCATGTGTCCCTCAGTTTTCGGTCGAGCCCCGCTAAGGCCCACCGTACCCGAGGGGAAGGTGCGTACTGATCAGTCCAGGTCGATGTGCTGGCCGGATCCCGGCCCTTCGTCGTCCTTGCGGGGCTCGTCGGCGTCCCGGCGCGGGTCGTCCTCGGCCACGGGTCCGCCCCGGGTCCAGCGGCTCTCGTGGCCCTCGACGGCGGAGCGGTAGGCGGCGAGCAGTTCGCTTCCGGCGGCGGCGAGGTGGTCGAAGACCTGCGGGTTGCGCTCGATGACGGGCTCGACGACGGCCTTCGCCTGGTTGACGAGCTGCTGCACGGTCTGCGCGGCCTGGCCCGCGAGGAGGGGGTTCCCGAGACCGCCGGAGACCTTGTCGGCGACGGCCTCGAAGAGCTTGCGGAACTCCTCGGCGGGAGAGCCGGGCTCGGCCCCGCGCTCCGCCCGGCGGCGGGCCTTCTCCGCCTCCAGGTCCTCGGCGCATGCCTTGGCCCAGGCGTCCGAATCGCTCATGGCGTACTCCTCGATGCTGGTACTTCGACGGTACACGGCCTCAGGGGGTGCGGGGCCAGAGTCCCGGGTCGGGCGTGAAGCGCACGCGGAGGTCGCCGTCGACGAGCCCGGCGCCGGTCACCGTGCAGCGGCGCAGGGCGCCCGGCAGGGGGATGTTGCGGCGGAACGGGCCGACGGTCAGGAGCAGTTCGTCGCCGCGGCGGACGAGGGAGAGGTCCTCCTTGACGGCCCCCGGCAGGGAGATGTGCCAGACGAGGACGCCGTCCTCGGCCCGCCGGTCCTCGACGGGCCACTCCGGTACGGGGACGGGGAGGGTGTCGGGCCGGACGGGCGCGAGGAGCGCGAGGTCCTCGGTCCCGCGCGGGTCCCGGCCGAGGTGCGGGAGCTCGTACAGGACGTCGGTGGCGGTCCGGAGCTCGGCCAGGTGCCGGTGCTGCTCGGCGGTCAGTCCGGCGAGCCAGGGGTCCTCCGACGCGGCGGGCAGCAGCCGGTTGGCGACGACGGCGTCCACGGCGAGGCCCTGGAGGGCGAGGCCGAGCCGCGCGGTGCGCAGGGCCCGGGTGGCGGCGGGGCCGGGTTCGAGGACGAGGCGGACGGTGGTGCCGGGGCCGTCGACGACGTCCTGGACGGCGGCGAGCTCGGCCTCCCAGCGGGCGGTCGTCTCGTACAGCCACTGCGCGGGCATCGGGACTCCGGCGAGCTGGGCCAGCATCGGGCGCAGGGCGCGGGCGGCCTGCCGCTCGGGCGGCAGCAGGCGGCGCAGGTAGCGGCGGAGCTGCTCCGGCAGGGCGAGGACGGCGAGCGCCTCGGGGAGCGGCGGCAGGTCGACGACGGCGAGGTCGTGGTCGCCCCCGGCGGCGTCGCGCAGCGCGCGCAGCAGGGCGAAGGAACGGCTGCCGGGCAGCTCGGTCAGCTCGGCGTCCTCGAAGGGCGCGGCACCGAGCAGGTCGAGCGCGGCGCCGGAGCGGGCCTGGAGGGCGAGGAACTCGCGGCGGAAGTCGGCGGCGGGTTCGGGGCGGAGCACCCGCAGCCCGTCGCCGTCCGGGAGCGGTCCGGTGTCCTCGGTGACGAGCAGGACCCGGCGGCCCGCCCGCGCCTCGGCGAGGGCGGTCGCGGCGGCGACGGTGGTGCGTCCGGCGCCGCCAAGGCCGGTGACAAGGATGATCCGCATGCCGAGGACGTTACCTCCGCCCCGCGGGGGGTCACGCGCCGGATTCGACGCGCTTCTTCAGACCGGCCAGGGCGCGGTCGATGATGACCTTCTCGGCCTTGCGCTTGATCATGCCGAGCATGGGGATCTTGACGTCGACGGTCAGCTGGTAGGTGACCTGGGTGCGGTCGCCGTCGAGCGGGGCGAGCCGGTAGGAGCCGTCGAGGGAGCGGAGCATCTGGGACTTGACCAGGGTCCAGCTGACCTCGTTGGCACCGGTCCAGGTGTAGGCGAGGGTGTGGTCGTCCTTGATCGCGCCCGCGTCGAGGAGGAGCCGGACCTTCTCCGCGCGGCCGGCGTCGTCGGTCTCCAGGACCTCGGCCTCCTTCACCTCGCCCGTCCACTCCGGGTAGCGGTCGAAGTCGGCGATCACGCCCATGACGTCGGCCGGTGCCGCCTCGATGGTGATGCTCGAGCTGGTGTGTTCGGCCATCGCGGTGGCTCCTCCACGGTGCGTTCCGGCGGAAGTAAGGGGCACAGACGTGCCGACGGAAGGCTATCGCGCCGCGACTGCGCGCCCGTCACCACTCCAGCGCGAAGGGCTTCCCCGTCGAGGCGAAGTGGCCGACGTTCACGCACTCGGTCGAGCCGATCCGCATGCGCCGGGCCAGCGGCTGGTGGACGTGGCCGAAGAGGGCGTGCCGGGGCCTGGTGCGGCGGATGGCGTCCAGGAGGGCCCGGCTGCCGCGCTCGAAGCGGCGGGCGACGGTGTCGTAGGTCAGTTCGGGCACGTCCGGGGGGATGTGGGAGCAGAGGATGTCGACCTCGCCGAGGGCCTCGACCTTCGCCGCGTACTCCTCGTCGGAGATCTCGTACGGGGTGCGCATGGGGGTGCGCAGGCCGCCGCCGACGAAGCCGACGGTGAGGCCGCCGAGCTCGATCCGCTGCCCGTCGAGGACGGTCGTGCCCGGTCCGGCGAAGTCGGTCCAGAGCCGGGGGATGTCGACGTTGCCGTAGGTGGCGTAGGTGGGGGTGGGGAAGGCGGCGAAGAGTTCGGCGTACTGCCGGCGCACGGCGGCCTCGATGGCGGTGTCCCGGTCGACGTCGAGCCCGGCCCAGAGGCGGCGCCCCAGGTCACGGGCCTCGTCGAAGCGGCGGGCGGTGCGCAGCTCGACGAGCCGGGTGGCGTTCTCGGCGCCGAAGAGGTCGGGGAAGATCCCGCGGCCGTGGTCGGCGTAGTCGAGGAAGAGGACGAGGTCCCCCAGGCATATCAGGGCGTCGGCGCCCTCTCCGGCCCGGGCGAGATCGCCGGCGTTGCCGTGCACGTCACTGACCACATGGACTCGCATGAGCCCACCTTAGGGGGTGTCACCTGCGGTTACTTGGGAGTCGGGAAACCGGTGGATTACTGTGCGCAGAGCACCGTCATATATGTGTGACGCACGGAACATCTGGCCGGGACCCCCTTTCGGGAACCATGTACTGGTGGGTAACGTCCGGGCAGTCCAGTCGTGCTCATCCCCACTGAGCACCTGCCCGATCATGGACTTCACCGGTGCATCACACAGAGCCGTGGCGCCGGCGCCCGATGAGGAGCAGCAGTCTTGCGCGAGTTCAGCCTTCCGGCCCTGTACGAGGTCCCCGCGGACGGCAACCTGACGGATCTCATCCGCCGCAACGCCTCCCAGCACCCAGACGTCGCCGTCATGGGGCGCAAGGTCGACGGTGTCTGGACCGATGTCACCGCCACCCAGTTCCTCGCGGAGGTCCGCGGGGCCGCCAAGGGCCTGATCGCCGCGGGCGTCGAGCCGGGCGACCGGGTCGCGCTGCTGTCCCGCACGCGGTACGAGTGGGTGCTCCTCGACTTCGCGATCTGGAGCGCCGGCGGCGTGACCGTGCCGGTGTACGAGACCAGCTCGCCGGAGCAGATCCAGTGGATCCTCGGCGACTCGGGCGCGACGCTGGTCCTCGTCGAGAGCGAGGGCCACCGGGCGTCGGTCGAGTCCGTGCGCGCGAACCTGCCGGAGCTCAAGGGCATCTGGCAGATCGAGGACGACGCGGTCGCGCGCCTCACCGCCACCGGCGCGGAGGTCTCCGACGAGCTGCTCGACGAGCGCATGTCGGCGGCGAACGCGGACGACCCGGCGACGATCGTCTACACGTCCGGCACGACCGGCCGCCCCAAGGGCTGCGTCCTGACCCACCGGGCGTTCTTCGCCGAGTGCGGCAACGTGGTGGAGCGCCTGAAGCCGCTCTTCCGCACCGGCGAGTGTTCGGTGCTGCTCTTCCTGCCGGCCGCGCACGTCTTCGGGCGGCTCGTCGAGATCGGGGCCATCATGGCGCCGATCAAGCTGGGCTGCGTACCGGACATCAAGAACCTCACCGACGAGCTGGCCTCGTTCAAGCCGACGCTGATCCTGGGCGTGCCGCGCGTCTTCGAGAAGGTCTACAACTCCGCGCGGGCGAAGGCGCAGGCCGACGGCAAGGGCAAGATCTTCGACAAGGCCGCGCACACGGCCATCGCGTACAGCCGGGCGATCGGCACCCCCCAGGGCCCGTCCCTCGGCCTCAGGCTCAAGCACAAGCTCTTCGACAAGCTGGTCTTCAGCAAGCTGCGTGCGGTGCTCGGCGGGCGCGGCGAGGCCGCGATCTCGGGCGGTGCGCCGCTGGGCGAGCGTCTCGGCCACTTCTTCCGCGGCATCGGCTTCACGGTCCTGGAGGGCTACGGCCTGACCGAGTCGTGCGCCGCGACCGCGTTCAACCCGTGGGACCGCCAGAAGATCGGCACGGTCGGCCAGCCGCTGCCGGGCTCGGTGGTGCGGATCGCCGACGACGGCGAGGTGCTGCTGCACGGCGAGCACATCTTCCAGCGGTACTGGAACAACGAGGCGGCGACGGCCGAGGCGCTGGCGGACGGCTGGTTCCACACGGGCGACATCGGCACCCTCGACGAGGACGGCTACCTCGCGATCACCGGCCGCAAGAAGGAGATCCTGGTGACGGCGGGCGGCAAGAACGTCGCCCCGGCGGTCATCGAGGACCGGATCCGCGCGCACGCGCTGGTCGCGGAGTGCATGGTGGTCGGCGACGGGCGTCCCTTCGTGGGCGCGCTGGTCACCATCGACGAGGAGTTCCTGGGCCGCTGGGCCGCGGAGCACGGCAAGCCCGCCGGTTCGACGGCCGCCTCCCTCCGCGAGGACGCGGAGCTCATGGCCGAGGTCCAGCGCGCGATCGACGACGGCAACGCCGCGGTCTCCAAGGCCGAGTCGGTCCGCAAGTTCCGCATCCTCCCCGCCCAGTTCACCGAGGAGGCGGGCCACATCACCCCGTCCCTCAAGCTGAAGCGGAACGTGGTGGCGAAGGACTTCGCGGACGAGATCGAGGCGATCTACAGCGCCTGACCGCGCACCCGCAGGCACGGCCGGAGGCCCGGAGCGACACCCCGCTCCGGGCCTCCGGCCGTCTCCGTCCGCCCGGCGGGCGTCCCCTACAGCAGTGCGCGCAGCCGCTCGGCCAGGAGGTCCCAGCGCCACTTGTCCTCGACCCAGGCGCGGCCGCGCTCGCCCATGCGGGCGCGGAGCTCGGGGTCGAGCAGGAGGGTGGCGACGCGGTCGGCGGTGTCGTCGGCGGACTCGCCGCGCACGACCCAGCCGGTCTCGCCGTCGAGGACGGCGTCGGGGGCGCCGCCGGAGTCGCCGGCGACGACCGGGAGGCCGGTGGCGGACGCCTCCAGATAGACGATGCCGAGGCCCTCGACGTCGAGGCCGCCGCGCCGGGTGCGGCAGGGCATGGCGAAGACGTCGCCGGCCCCGTAGTGGGCGGGGAGCTCCGACCAGGGGACGGCGCCGGTGAAGCGTACGGATCCGGCCACACCGGTCTCGGCGGCGAGGCGGCGCAGATCCTTCTCGTACGGGCCGCCGCCGACGATCAGCAGGACCGCGTCCGGCACCCGGCGGAGGATGCCCGGCATCGCCCGGATCAGGGTGTCCTGGCCCTTGCGCGGGACGAGCCGGGAGACGCAGACGACGACGGGTCGGTCGCTGAGCCCGAGGCGGGCGCGGACGGCGGCGCCGCCCGAATCGGGGTGGAAGGTCTTCTCGTCCACACCGGGCGGGAGCTGGACCATCCGGCCGGCGGCGGCGGGCGTGAGGGCCGCCGCGATCCGGGAGCGGGTGTACTCGCCGAGGTAGGTGATCGTGTCCGTACCCTCGCCGATGCGGCGCAACAGCTGCCGGGAGGCGGGGAGTTGGGCCCAGCCCGCCTCGTGCCCGTGCGTGGTGGCGACGAGCCGCCCGGCCCCGGCCCTGCGCAGCGCCGGGGCCATCAGACCGAGCGGCGCGGCCGCGCCGAACCACACGGACTCGCAGCCGTGCTCGCGGAGCAGCGCGGTGGCACGGGCGGTGACCCGAGGAGTCGGCAGCAGCATGGTGGTGCGATCCCGGACGACCGTGAAAGGCTGTTCGGCGTCGAACGCGGCCGTCGCCTCGATCCCCTCGCGGCTGCGCTTCCACGTGGAGGCGTAGACCACGATCCGGTCGGGATCCAGGCGGAGCGCCATGTTGTGCAGGAAGGCCTGGATTCCGCCGGGACGCGGCGGGAAGTCGTTGGTTACGATCAGGGTCTTGTGCATCGTGGCCGACAGTACGCGATCGCCTCCACCGCCCGGCAACACCACTCCCCCGCTCCGGCGGGCCAGACAGGACAAGGACGAGACAGTGACGACGGGTGTGGTGGGGAACGGGTCACGCACGAGCCTGCGGCTTCCGCTGGGCCTCTGGGGTCTGACCCGGATCATCCTGCTGCTGTGCGTCTTCAAGGTCGTGGTGATCCCCGGGCCGGACATCACCTTCGACGTCTCGAACATCTACCAGGGCTGGTACGAGGTCCTGCGGACGGGCACGTATCCGCTGGACGACGTCACCTGGCAGTACCCGCCGGCGGCGGCGCTCGCGATCCTCGCGCCCGGACTGCTGCCGTTCCTCGGCTACGCGTCCGCCTTCTTCGTCCTCGCCTTCCTCTGTGACGCGCTGGTCTTCGGGCTGCTCCTGCACACGGGCCGCCGTGCGGGCCGGTCGTCGCACGGAGCCTGGCTCTGGATCGCGGGTGTCCCGCTGCTCGGCCCGACCGCGTACGCCCGGTACGACGTGATGGTGACCGCCGTCGCGGTGGCGGCGCTGCTGGCGGCCGGCCGGAGCCCGCGCGTCCTGGGCGCCCTCGCCGGGTTCGGCGCGGTCCTGAAGGTGTGGCCGGTGCTGCTGCTCGCGGGCACCCCGAAGGGCCGGGCGACCTTCCGGTCCTGGACGACCGCGGCGGGTGCGGCGGCCGCCGTGCTGCTGCTGTGCGTGCTGTGGATGCCGGGGGCGCTGGCCTTCCTCGGCTTCCAGCGCGACCGGGGCACGGAGGTCGAGTCGCTGGGCTCGATGGTCTTCCACGTCATCCGGCACTTCGGCTGGGAGGGCGAGGCGCGGATGAACTACGGCTCGATCGAGTTCCTCGGCCCGTACGTGTCGGCCGTCTCGACGGCCGCGATGATGCTCACCATCGCCGCCTTCGGCTGGCTGCTCGTGTGGCGGCTCCGGGCGCGGGCCTTCACCTCGTCGACGGTGGCGGACGCGGCCTTCGTGGCGGTGCTGCTGTTCACGGCGACGAGCCGGGTGCTCTCCCCCCAGTACATGCTGTGGCTCGTCGGCCTGGCCGCGGTCTGCATGGCGTACCGGTCGAGCCGGATGCGGCGGCCGGCTCACCTGGTGATCTGGGCGACGGCGGTGACGCAGTTCGAGTTCCCGGTGTGGTTCTCGCACGTGACGCGGAGCGACCCGCTGGGCGTGGCGGTGCTGTTCACCCGCAACGGCCTGCTGATAGCCGCCACGCTGATCGCCTGCCGGATCCTGTGGCGCCAGACGGTGACGGAGCCGCGGCTCGCGGAGGCCGCCGCCCTGGCGACGGTCGCTCAGCCGGAGCGCGAGAAGGCCCTCTCGGGTTCCTTCTGAGGATCGGTGGCGGTCCGGCGGTACAGCAGGCCGAGCGCCGCGCACTGGGCGGCCATGGCGAGGGCCATGGCCAGGCAGATCCCGCCGAGGCCCCACCCTGAGAGCCCGTACGCCAGCGGGAGCTGGACGAGGACGCCCGCGACGGTGATCCGGGCGAGCCGCGGGCCGGCGCCGGTGCCTTCGAAGACCCCGGCGACCGCGATGTATCCGGCCATGAGCAGCAGGTAGGGGCCGAGGCAGCGCAGGAAGAGCGTGCCCGCCGCCGCCACGTCGGGCTCGGTGCCGAAGGCGCGCATGACGGGGTCCGCGCCGGCGAGCAGCAGTCCGGCGGCCCCGAGGCCGAGGCCGGAGCCGAGGAGGAGCGCCTGCCGTCCGACGGCCCGCCGTTCGTCCCGTCCGGCGCCGAGGAGGTGGGCGCTGTGGATGGCGGCGGCCTGCCGGACGGCGTAGAAGGCCATGGTGGCGACGTACATGGCCTTGGTCGCGATGCCGTAGGCGGCGATCTCGGTGACGCCGATCCGGGCGATGACGGAGACGAGCGCGAGGGCCCCGGCCATCCGGACCGTGAAGTCGACGGCCATCGGCAGTCCGGTGGCCGCGGTACGGCGCAGGGCCGCGGCGGTGGGCAGGGCGGCCCGGGCCGCCCGGGCGGCCTTCAGCAGGGGGTCGCGGCGCAGGGCGAGCAGGCCGGCGGCGAGGGCGACGGAGCGGCCGGTGACGGTGGCGAGGGCCGCGCCCGGCACCCCGTGGGCGTGGATGAGCAGCGGGTCGAGGACGAGGATCAGTCCGTTGGCGAGGAAGGCGAGCCGCATGGGGGTGCGGGTGTCGCCGGCGCCCTTGAGGACACCGTCGAGGACGTGGGTGGCGAAGAAGACGGCCGTGCCGGGGAGCGCGATCGCGAAGTAGGCGGTGGCCAGGGCGTGGGCGGGGTGGTCCGGGCCGCCGAGCAGGAGGGCGGCGAGCGGGTCGCGCAGCAGGTATCCGCCGACGGCGACCGGTGGCACGAGGAGGGCGCAGAGGGCGGCGCCGCCGCGGACGGCGGCGCGGACGGCGCCGGGGTCGTCGGCTCCGCGGGCCCGGGCGACGAGGACGGTGGTGCCGGAGCCGGCCATGAGGACGACGCCGAGCAGCAGGTTCTCGACGTTGGTGGCGACGGCGACCGCGGCGACGGCGTCCCCGCCGAGCCGGGCGACCCAGACCATGTTGATGATGCCGGCGGCGACTCCGGCGAGGAGTTCCAGATAGACCGGGCGGGCGAGCCGGACGAGCGTCCGGCGGTGTGAGGACATGCGACGGTTCCCCCTCTTTTCGAGCTACCTCGATTCGAGGCATCTCGAAAAGAGGTAGCATGGCGAGCGGCCCCACGACAAGCACGAAGGAGACCCGCCCGGTGCTGGAACTGTCGATCCTGGGCTTCCTCTACGAGAAGCCGCTGCACGGGTACGAGCTGAAGGAACGCATCCACGGCCTCAGCGGCCACGTCCGCCCGGTCAGCGACGGAGCCCTCTACCCGGCCATCACCCGGCTGGTGAAGAACGGCCTGGTCGACAGCCGTACGGAGCCGGGCGCGAGCGCCGCCCCGCGCCGGACGCTCTCGCTCACCGCCGAGGGACGCCGGGAGCTGCTCGCCCGGCTGCGCGCCCCCAAGGACGCCGAGATCACCGACGGCCAGCGCTTCTTCACCCTGCTCGCCTTCCTCGGCCACCTCCCCGACCCGGCCGACCAGGCGGCGGTGCTCCGTCGCCGCCAGGAGTTCCTCTCCGCCCCCGCCAGCTTCTTCTACGCGGCCGGCACCCCCGTCACCGCCGAGCGCGAGCCCGACCTCTTCCGCCAGGGCATGCTGCGCATCGCCCGCGCGACGGGCACGGCCGAGAAGGCATGGCTCGTGGAGGCCCTGCGGGAACTCGAAGCGAAGCCGGGCCGCGAGGACACGCCTTAGCCGGGACGGCTCCTGGTCGGGACGACTCCAGGCCCGGACGGCTCGCGGCCCGGACGGCTCCAGGCCGGGACACCCCCGGCCAGACCGCTCCCGGCCCGCGCCGCCTCCCGGCCGGCGCCGCCTCCCGGCCGGCGCCGCCTCCCGGCCGGCGCCGCCTCCCGGCCGGCGCCGCCTTCTACCCGAGCCGTTCCCGCAGCGAGGCGCGCCAGGCGGCGGTGAACTCCTCCGGGGTGGTGTCCAGGACGTCGTGGAGCGCCTTCTCCACCGCGCCCTCCCGGGCCGGGTGCGCGCCCACCGCCCGGTAGAAGTCCGTCAGCGCCGTCGCGCCCCAGCGGTCCGCGATCAGCTCGCAGGCGAGCCAGCCGCCCTCGTAGGCCCGCGCCAAAGCCTCCGCGTCGCCGCCGAACCGGAAGTCGGCGTCGTCCGGGAGCGCGGCCGGCACGTCGCCCGCGAGGACCGCGCGGCGCAGCTCGGGCGCGGCCTGGGCCGCGGTGCGGCCCGTCCCCCGGTAGGCGACCCAGTCGGCGAGGCCCTCGGAGAGCCAGACCGGGGTGGCCCTCGTCGTCTGGGTGCGCGTCGCGACATGCGTGGTCTCGTGGGTGAGGACCAGCTGCCGGCCGAACGCGCCGAGCACCGTGTACGCGTCCGGGTTCACGATCACACGGTCGGCGGGGGCCTTCGGGCCGCCGCCCAGCTGCCCCGTGGTGACGGCCGCGATGCCCCGGTAGGAGGCGGCGGGACCGCCGAGGAGCCGGCCCATCGCGTCGAGCGAGGCGGGGACGAGGACCACGATCCGGCCCGCCCAGTTCCCGCGCCACGCGTCGCCGACGGCCGGCACCGCCCGGTCCGCGGCCGCCGCGATCTCCCGGAGCCGCTCGGTGCTCTGCCCCACGCCGAGGACGAGGCTGCGCCGGCCGGTCACCGTCTCCACCTCGCCCTGCTGCCACAGCTGCTGCGGGGCGCCCTCGGCGGCCCGGTCGCCGGTGACGTACCAGCGGCCGTCCCGCTCGGCGAGGTCCAGGACGCGGCCGGTGGTGGCGGGCCCGGAGTCGTAGCCCTTGATCCGGTACCCCAGCTCGGCCTCGGCGGTGGCTTTGCCCTCGCCGGCCGGGTCGACGTCGGTGACCCGGTAGTCCAGGCCACCCAGCGGGACCTTCGCGAGCCGGTCGAACTCGCTGCGCGCGGCCGGTGCGAGCGAGGGGTCCAGGTCCGCGAGATAGCCGGCCTCGTCCCGGTCCAGCAGCGCCCGCGCGTGCCGGTCGAGCAGGCTCTGGACCTCCCGGACGGACGGGCCGGCCGGTGCCGGGGCCGTGCACCCGGCGAGGGCCAGCAGGGCCGCCAGCAGGCACACGGCCGCGCCGCGCGCCCCTCCACTGCCCTGACCTGCCACGCCCTCGATCGTACGGGTGGAGCGCCCGGACCCGCTCCCGGTCCGGGCGCGGTCGCCCCCGGTCCCGGGTCAGACCCGGGTCAGACCCGGGTCACCGTCACATGCGACATCATGTTCACCGGGTCGTAGCGCACCCGGGCGCCGGGGTAGGGCGCGTGGATGACCTGTCCGTTGCCCGCGTAGATCGCGACGTGGCTGGCGTCGCCGCGGTAGGTGACCAGGTCCCCGGGCTGCGCCTGCGACAGCGGCACCTGGCGGCCCGCGTACCGCTGCGCCGAGGAGGTGCGCGGCAGGCTGATGCCGGCCTGGCGGTACGACCAGACCATCAGGCCCGAGCAGTCGAACGCGGACGGCCCGGTCGCCCCCCACACGTACGGCCTGCCGATCGCGCTGCGGGCGGCGATCACCGCGGCGGAGGCCCGCGAGGAGGCCGGGTCGAGGTCGCCGAGCGGCGGCAGCTCCTCGGCGGGTCCGCCGTCGCGCCCGCCGTCGCGGGTGGCGCGGTCGAAGTCGGCGCGCTCCTCGGCGGTGAGGGAGGCGAGCACCCGGCGGGCCTCGGCCAGCTTGCGTTCGACCGTCCGCTTGTGGCGGGCGACCTCGGCCCGGCTGCGCTCCAGCTCGGTCAGGGCCGTCCGGGCCTCCGACCGCTTCTGGTCCAGCCGGCGCTGCTCCCGCCGGAGTTCGCCGAGCGCGGCGCCCTGCCGGGCGGTGGCCCGGTCGAGCGCGGAGGCGCGGTCGAGGTAGCTGTCGGGGTCGGAGGAGAGCAGCAGGGCGAGGGCGGGGTCCATGCCGCCGGAGCGGTACTGGGCTCCGGCGACCGAGCCGAGCGCGCCCCGCATGCGGTTGATCCGCTCCTGGCCGCGGGCGAGGCCGTCCCGGGCCTCGGCGACCGTCCGGCGCAGCGCGTCCGTCTTCTCGTCCGCGCTGTTGTAGCCCTCGGTGGCCTTCTCGGCCTCCTCGAAGAGGCGGTCGACCGTGGCGCGGGTGGCCGCGGGGCCGGCACCGGGGTCGGCGCTCGCGGGGACGGCCCCGAGGGACGCCGCCGCGGTGGCCGCGGCGGCGGCGGTGAGGACGGTGACCCTGACGGGTCGGCGGTGGGACGCCACGAATTCGCGCTCCGTTCGGCTCGACGCAGACTGGCGCGGCAGACAGTAGCCGCTGATCACTCCGCGTCCAACGAAGGCGCCGGGCACACAAAGTGACGCCCCGCCGGAGAACACAGGTCACCGGCGGGGCGTCAGGTCAGCGCGCGTCGTGGCGAACCACCCGTTCGGGCGGCATACCGCAGCGGGTCGCGGGGGCGTCAGCCGCCGACGCGGACCCCGAACTGGAAGCTGCCCAGGGTGTTCATCGACTCGTAGCGGACGTAGGCACCCGAGTAGGGGGCGTGCAGGACGGTGTTGTTGCCCGCGTACAGGCCGACGTGCTGCAGGCCGTTGAAGAAGACCAGGTCGCCCGGCTTGAGCTGGCTGCGGCCGATCTTCGTGCCGTCGTTCTGCTGGGTGTAGGTGGTGCGGGTGAGGTCGATGCCCGCCTTGCCATAGGACCACTGGGTCAGACCGGAGCAGTCGAACGAGCCGGGGCCCTCGTGGCCGGAGGCGTACGGCATGCCGACGCGGGTGTCGGCGGCGGCGAGCGCCGCGGCGCCGAAGCCGTTCGCGGGAACCTCGTTGCCCAGGTCGACGCGCTCGCCGGCGTCGCGGCTGGCCCGCTGCTCCTGCTCCTGGATCTTGGCCTTCTCGGCCGCGGTGAGCGTGTTGAGCAGCTTGCGGGCCTCGGCCAGCTTGCCCTGGAACTTCTTCTTCTTGGCGGCGAGCGTCTTGCGGACGTCCTCGAGGTCGGCCAGCTTCGTGGTGGCCTCGGCCCGCTGCTGCGCGAGGGTGCGCTGCTTGGCCTGGATCGAGGTGAGCACGTCGGCCTGCTGGGCGCTCAGCTGGTCGATCGCGGACGCCTTGTCGAGGTAGGTGTCCGGGTCGGCGGAGAGGAAGAGCTGGAGCGCCGGGTCGATGCCGCCGGAGCGGTACTGGGCGCTGGCGACCGAACCGATCTGGTCGCGCAGGGTGTTGAGCTCCTGCTGACCGCGGGCCACCTTGTCCTGCAGGTTGCCGATCTCCGTCTGCAGCTTGCCGCGGCGCTCCTCGGCGAGGTTGTACTGCTCCGTGGCCTCTTCGGCCTCGTGGTGCAGCTTGTCGACCTTCGACTTGACCTCGTCGATCTTGGGCTGGGCGGGGGCCGCCTGGGCACCGGACTGTGCGGTGAAGGCCACGGCGGCGGCCGCGGTCACGGTGAGCACGGTCACACGGGCGCGGCTCGGCTGCTTGGGTCGACGGTGGGACGCCACGAAGGCGATCTCCTTCTTCCTCAGAGCCGCCCAACCGGTAAGGGGCAGGCGGTTCCTCCGCCGCCACCCCGGATGGGTGATCAACCGCGCGAAGGTTCGATGCCTGACCCTAGTGACCAAGTTGTGATCAGTTCAAATCCCACCGGCAAAAATATCGCTCCCACGGCACTTTGTTCACACGCAGCACACGGGCAGTGATGGCGACTTGACGGTCCGCCATCCAGAATTCGGGCATAAGGCCCATGAGTTGCGATGATGCTACGAGAGGCGCGAAAGCCGCTTCAGCAACAAGACGGACGCCACCGGGCGCGCACCCGCCTTCGCCACGCCGTCGGCCACCTCGCGGTCGGTGGAGACCACCACGACCGGCCGTCCCGGCGGCTCCGCCCGCACCAGCTGCCGGATCAACTCGTCGGCAGTGACACCGGGCTTGGAGAACAGCACCCGTACCCCGCGCGGCGGCGCGAGCAGCACCGGGGCCGCCAGCTCCGCCCCGTCGAAGACACAGGTGACCTCGGCGCCCGAACGGGCCGCGAGGGCCGAGAGACCGCCGAGCAGCCGCAGCCGCTGCTTCTCCAGCGGCATCGTCGGATAGCCGGTCTTGGTGACGTTGTAGCCGTCGACGACGAGATGGGCCTGCGGCAGCGCGAGGAGCTGGTCGAGCAGCGCCGGATCGGTCTCCGAGAGCGCGCGCGCCGCGATGTCCTTCGGCGACATGCGCCCCGGCTCCACCGCGTCGACGGTGTCCGCGGGGTGCACCGACACGGGCGGCAGGGCCAGTTCGCGGCGCAGGCCCTGGGCCGCGTCGAGCACCGTGTCCAGGAGCAGCCGCAGCCGCATGTCCTCCACCGAACGCCCCTCGCGGGCGGTCCGGCGACTTGCCTCCAGGGCCGTCTCGACCTCGCCGAGCCGGGCCTTGAGCCGCCGGGTCTCGCTCTCGGCGACCGACAACTGGGCGGCCCCCTCGGCGCGTACGGCGTCGATCTCGCCCTGGACGCGGCGCAGCGCGGCCTCGCCGCGCTTCACGTCGCTCTGGGCGCTGCGCAGCTTGCGGTGAAGCGATTCCGCTTCCTTGCGGGCCGCCTCCAGGTCGTGCCTCAGCTGCTCGGTCTCGCCCCGGGAGCGGTCCCGGGCCCCGGCCAGCTCCTCGCGGAGGCGCTCCAGCTCGCGCCGGCCGGCCTCGTCGGCCCGCTCGGCGTCGACCCGCTGGGCCTCCTCGCCCGCGGCGGCCACGAGCTTGACCCAGCCGGGCGGGCGCAGTACATAGGCGGCGGCCGCCACGTCGACGGGGTCGGCGGCGGCCGGCGGGGTGCCGGTCTCCACGGCCCCGGCCAGCTCGGGCTCGCCCTGCTTGAACCGTTCGCCGATCCGCTGCCGGAACAGCGGGTCGCTCTCCAGCGCGGCCGCCATCGCGTTGCCGGCGAACTTGGCCCGCCGGCTGGCGGTGAAGCGGGCGTACTGGCGCAGGGGTGCGGGGAGCTCGGCGACGGTCAGTCCGCCGAAGGCGTCGGCGACCAGCGCGACGACCCGCCGCCGGACGCCTTCCGGCAGTGGGTGGTCGAGCGTCTCGGCAGCGTCACCTGCCGCGCCGGCCGGCTCTCCACCGTGCGCGGGCTGCTCCACGATCCGTCACACCCCTATGTCATCCGCGCCGTCCCTCAGGAGGCGGCGCCCGGCCTGTCCACCAGTTCGATCTGGTCCACCGCGTTGCACCAGCGGCAGCGGACCGACTCGATGGTCTCACTGACCACCTGCCGCTCCTCGACCGTCGGATCGCCCGCGAGGTCCAGATGGACGTACTCGACGACCTTCGAGGAGCGCGTCACGTCGAAGCGGGTCAGGTTGCCGCAGAGGGTGCAGCGCCAGCGGGTCTCGGCGGTCGGCAGGGGAACCGTCGTCATCGTGCCGTCCTTCTTCCTGTTGCGTGGGACCAGGTGCGGGAGCCGCGGTGCGCCGTCGAACTGCGGTCGTCGTGCCCGTAACCCTACGGCCTCGCCGGTACCCCGGGGCACGGCGAGGCACTCTGTCCACTTCGGCCCCGGTACGCGATGATCTGTCCATGATCGACTGGCGAGGAGCGGCTCGCGGCGCCTGGCAGGGCGCACGCAAGGGGCCCACGGTGACGTACGGACTGATCGCCGCCTGCTGCCTCCTCTTCGCGACCAGTCCCGTCGCCGGGCTCAATCCGGCGTACGGCACGGGGGACGCGCTCCTGGCGGCGCAGGGGGCGTACTTCCGCCGCTGGGGCGTCGTCCCCGCCGAGCTGATGAGCGGCGAGCCGCACGCCCTGATCACCCCGCTCACCGCGCTCTTCGTCCACGGCAGCTGGCTCCACCTGCTGGGGAACATGCTCTTCCTGTACGTCTTCGGCGCCATGGTCGAAGAGCGCATGGGCCCGGCCGGGTTCGCCCTCTTCTACCTGGGCACCGGCTATCTGGCGCTGCTCGGGTACGCGGTGGCGCACGCGGACAGCGAGCAGACCCTCGTGGGGGCCTCCGGGGCGATCTCCGGGGTGCTCGGCGGCTTCCTCTTCCTCTTCCCCCGCGCCCGGGTGACCAGCCTCTTCCCCTTCCTCCTCTTCCTGCCGCTGCGCTTCCCCGCCTGGATCGTGCTGATCTTCTGGTTCGCGCTCCAGTGGATGGCCGCCCGCGCGGCGGGACCGGGTCCGGGCGTCGCCTACCTCGCCCACGTCGTGGGCTTCTCCGTCGGCTTCCTCTACGCCTGGGGGTGCTACCGGGGTGGGGATAGAGTGAAGGCTCCAGCCGCGGCCACCGAGGGAGAAAGCCAGCCGTGATCACCGCGATCGTGCTCATCAAGACCAGCGTGGACCGCATCCCCGAGATCGCCGAGTCGATCGCCGCGCTCGACAGCGTCAGCGAGGTCTTCTCGGTGACCGGCACGTACGACCTCATCGCCATGGTCCGGGTGCCCCGCCACGACGACCTGGCGGACGTGATCCCCGGCCGCATCAGCAAGATCCCGGGCGTCGAGGCCACGGACACCCACGTGGCGTTCCGCACGTACTCCCAGCACGACCTGGAGGCGGCCTTCGCCATCGGTCTGGAGTCCTGACACCCGGACCGCGAGACGCACGAAGGGGGCCTCCCGGACGGGAGGCCCCCTTCACCCGTAAGAGTGAGCGATCAGCCGCGGTCGGGGACGCAGCGGCCGTCCTCGGTGCGGTACTTCCACTGCGCGCCGTCCCGGACGAGCTCCTTCACGGCGCCGACGAACCGCTCCACGTGCTCGTCCGGCGTACCGGCGCCGAAGCTCACCCGGATGGCGTTGAGCGAACGCTCGCCGGGAGCGGCCTCCGGGGCGCCGCACTCGCCCGGGTCCTGCGGGTCGCTGCCGAGCAGGGTGCGGACCAGCGGGTGGGCGCAGAACAGGCCGTCGCGGACGCCGATGCCGTACTCGGCGGAGAGCGCGGCGGCGAAGTGGGAGCTGTTCCAGCCCTCCACGACGAAGGAGATGACGCCGACCCGGGGCGCGTCGTCGCCGAAGAGCGACAGCACCTTGACCTCGGGGACCTCCGCGAGACCCGCGCGCACCGTGTCGATCAGATGCTGCTCGCGGGCCACCAGCCCGTCGAAGCCGGCCTCGGTGAGCGCCTTGCAGGCGGAGGCGATGGAGTAGACGCCGATGACGTTCGGGGAGCCGGCCTCGTGCCGGGCCGCGGTGGTGTGCCACTCCACGTCCACACCGCCGTCGGCGCGGCGCGCCACCTTGCGGGAGGCGCCGCCGCCCGCGAGGTAGGGCTCGGCGTCCTGGAACCAGTCGGCGCGGCCCGCGAGGACTCCGGAGCCGAAGGGCGCGTACAGCTTGTGGCCGGAGAAGGCGACCCAGTCCACGTCCAACTCCCGCACGGAGACCGGGTGGTGGGGCGCGAGCTGCGCGGCGTCGAGCACGATCCGGGCGCCGTGGGCGTGCGCGGCGGCGGCGAGCTCCCGCACCGGCCACAGCTCGCCGGTGACGTTGGAGGCACCGGTGACGCAGACCAGCGCGGGGCCGTAGGGGTCGCGGTCGGCGAGGGCCCGCTCCAGGGTGGCGACGGCCTGCTCCGGGGTGCGCGGCGCGTTGAGGTAGGTGACGCGGGCGTCCCGCCAGGGCAGCAGCGAGGCGTGGTGCTCGGTCTCGAAGACGAAGACCTGGCAGTCGGCGGGGAGCGTGGCGGCGAGCAGGTTGAGCGAGTCGGTGGTGGAGCGGGTGAAGACGACCTGGTCGCCGGGCCGGCAGTCGAGGAACTCGGCGACGGTGACGCGGCTGTTCTCGAAGAGGTCGGTGGAGAGCTGGGAGAGGTAGCCGGCGCCGCGGTGGACGCTGCCGTAGTAGGGGGCGTACGCGGCGACGTCGTCCCAGACCCGCTGGAGGGCCGGCGCGCTGGCCGCGTAGTCGAGCGCCGCGTAGGTCACCTCGCCGCCGGTGACGAGCGGGACGGTGACGTCCCGGCCGAGGACGGCCAGCGGGGCGGCGCAGCAGGGGTCGGCGGACTCGGCGGCGGCGGTCTCGACGGTGGCGGTGTTCGGGCGTGCGGACATGGCGGTATCTCCCGGCGGGCGGTGCGGAATGGCTTCGGTGATCCCGTACGCGGCCGGACACGGCGGGGTACGGGTGATGCCTCGGAGACGACGGGGTCGCACGCGGGTACGCGGAAGTGACCCTGTTCCGAGGGTGAAGTAGGGGCGGACTCGCCCTATCGCATTCGCTTGCTCACGGAAAAAGCTCCTCGAGAGACCAGGACCCCTGGTGTTCGAGGGGTCCGCGCTTGCCGTAGACCTCGCTGCCTACGGCCTGGTCATCACCCGGGGCACCCCGCCACGGACGGAGGGTTGCCGGACAGCAAGCCGGGGCCAAAACGCTGTCACTCGTGACCTGTAGAGCATCCTGCCACATGATCGCCGAGGCGCAAGACCCCGGTCCGGATGCTGGACCGGGGTCACGCGCGGCATACGCGCCGATCAGGCGTTGGTGGCGGCGATCCAGCCTTCCAGGGAACGGCGGGCCGCGCCGGAGTCGAGGGACTCGGCCGCCCTCGCGATGCCCGCGCTCAGCTGCTCCGCCAGGGTGCCCGTGCCGGGCTCCAGGGCGGTGAGCGCCGCCGCCGCGTTGAGCAGCACCGCGTCCCGTACCGGACCGGTCTCCCCGGCGAGGAGCCGGCGGGCGACGTCGGCGTTGTACGAGGCGTCCGCTCCGCGCAGCGCCTCCAGGGGGACGAGGTCGATGCCGACGTCGCGGGGGTCGAAGCGCTCCTCGGTGACGCCGCCGTCCCTGACCACCCACACCCGGGAGGTGGACGTGGTCGTCAGCTCGTCCAGGCCGTCGTCGCCGCGGAAGACCAGCGCGGAGTTGCCGCGCTCGGCGAGGACTCCGGCGACGATCGGCGCCATCCGCGGGTCGGCCACGCCGACGGCCTGGGCCGTCACCTTGGCCGGGTTGGTCAGCGGACCGAGGACGTTGAAGGTCGTCCGGATGCCGAGCTGGCCGCGGGCGGCGGCGACGTGCCGCAGCGAGGGGTGGAACTTCACCGCGAAGCAGATGGTGATGCCGGCTTCCTCGGCGACCTCGGCGACCCGCCGCGGGGTCAGGTTCAGATTGATGCCGAGCTTCTCCAGGACGTCGGAGGAGCCGGAGGCGGAGGACGCGGCGCGGTTGCCGTGCTTGACGACCTTCGTTCCCGTGCCGGCGACCACGATCGACGCCATCGTGGAGATGTTGACCGTCTTGGCGCCGTCGCCGCCGGTGCCGACGATGTCGACGGCGGGGCCCGGCACCTCGATCACGTTGGCGTGCGCGTACATGGTCCGTACGAGACCGACGATCTCCTGCACGGTCTCGCCCTTGGCCCGCAGCGCCACCATGAACCCGGCGATCTGGGCGTCGGTCGCCTCGCCGCTCATGATCAGGTCCATCGCCCAGGCCGTGTCGTCGGCCGAGAGGTCCCTGCCGTCGAGCAGTCCGTTCAGCAGGACGGGCCAGGAGCGGCCCGCCGACGTAGGTCCTCCAGCGGGGGTCGCAGCGCTCATGGCAGCTCCTGGTGATCGTGACGGGTACGGACCCACCCTATCGACCCGGAGGGACGGCAAAGAGCCCCGTCCATCGAATGGACGGGGCTCTCGCCGTGGCGACCTTCAGGGGGTCAGGAGATCAAGGTGATCAGTGGTGGCCGTGGCCGCTCTGGATCTCCTGGTACTCCTCGGCCGTCGGCTTGGCGATCTGGCTGTCGCCGCCGTAGTAGCCCTTGTTCAGCTTGACCCGGAGCTTCTCCAGGGGGCCGACCTTGCGCTCCACACCGTTCTCGTCGACGGCCGGCGGAAGCTCCGCGGCGTCGTACTGCTCGTGAGCGGTGAGGCGGTGCAGCTCGCCCTGGCTGAGCGGCTGGTGGACCTCGACGAACTCACCGTGCGGCAGGCGCTTGATGATGCCCGACTCGCGGCCGTGCAGCACCTTGTCCTTGTCGCGGCGCTGGAGGCCGAGGCAGATCCGCTTGGTGGCGATGAACGCGAGGACCGGACCGACGAAGAAGAAGATCCGCACGAACCAGGTGATCGAGTTCAGCGACAGGTGGAAGTGGGTCGCCCAGAGGTCGTTTCCACCACCCACGAGCATGATCATGTACGCGGTGATCCAGGCGACGCCGAAGGCGGTGCGCGTCGGAGCGTTGCGCGGGCGCTGCGCGATGTGGTGCTCGCGCTTGTCGCCGGTGATCCAGGACTCGATGAACGGGTAGACCGCGATCGCGGCCAGGACCGCCGGGAAGATCGCCAGCGGGATCATCACGCCCAGGACGAGCGTGTGGCCCCAGAGGTTGATCTCCCAGCCCGGCATGACACGGATCAGACCCTCGGCGAAGCCCATGTACCAGTCGGGCTGGGCGCCGGTGGACACCTGGTCCGGCCGGTACGGGCCGATGGCCCAGATCGGGTTGATCGAGGCGATCGCCGCGATGACCGCGATGACACCGAAGACCAGGAAGAAGAAGCCTCCGGCCTTGGCCATGTAGACCGGCAGCAGCGGCATGCCCACGACGTTCTTGTTCGTACGGCCGGGGCCGGCGAACTGCGTGTGCTTGTGGAAGAACACCAGGATGAGGTGCGCCACCACGAGGCCGAGCATGATGCCGGGCAGCAGGAGCACGTGGGCCGAGTAGAACCGGGCCACGAAGTCGCCGCCGGGGAACTCCCCGCCGAACAGGAACATCGACAGGTACGTGCCGAGGACCGGCACGGACAGGATCGCGCCCTGCATGAAGCGGACACCGGTGCCGGAGAGCAGGTCGTCCGGGAGCGAGTAACCGGTGAAGCCGGTGAACATGCCCAGGAAGAACAGCAGGAAGCCGAACAGCCAGTTGATCTCACGCGGCTTGCGGAACGCGCCCGTGAAGAAGACGCGCATCATGTGCACGAACATGCCGGCGAGGAAGATCAGCGCCGCCCAGTGGTGGATCTGCCGGATGAGCAGACCACCGCGGACCTCGAACGAGATGTGCATCGTCGAGTTGAACGCCTCGGACATCAGCTGTCCCTGGAGCGGGACGTACGGTCCGACGTACTCCACCTCGTTCATCGACGGGTGGAAGAACATCGTCAGATAGACGCCCGTCAGGATGATGATGAGGAAGCTGTAGAGGCAGATCTCGCCCAGCATGAAGGACCAGTGGTCCGGGAAGATCTTCCGCATGTTGGCCTTGGCCAGCGTGTAGATCCCCAGGCGTCCGTCGGCCCAGTCGGCCACCCGCTCACCGGCGGGTGCTTTCTTCGTATCGGTCACGGTGCTCATCCGCGCTCCCAGAAGGCAGGACCGACGGGCTCGTCGAAGTCGCCGAGCGCCTCCAGGAAGCCCTTGTCGTTCACGCCGATCCGCAGCTGCGGGAGGGCGTGACCGGCCGGGCCGAAGATGACGCGGGCGCCGTCGGAGAGGTCGAAGGTGGACTGGTGGCACGGGCAGAGCACGTGGTGCGTCTGCTGCTCGTACAGGGAGATCGGGCAGCCCACGTGGGTGCAGATCTTCGAGAAGGCGACGATGCCCTCGTGCGACCACTCGAGTTCGCGCTTGTCCTTGATGTCCTCCGGCTGGATCCGGACGATCATCAGGGCGGCCTTGGCGATCTCGACCTGGAAGTGGTGGTCGTGCTCCGAGAGGCCCTCGGGCATCGCGAACGTGAGCGAACCGACGGCGACGTCCTCGGGACGCAGCGGCTCGTTCGTGTTCATGTTGATGAGCTGCAGCCCCTTGGCCCACATGGTGGTCCGGAGCTTCTCCTCGGGCAGCGGGCCCATGTCGCGCAGCAGCACGATGCCGGAGAGCGGGACGAGCGACAGCGCGCCGAACATCGTGTTGCGGATGAGCTTGCGGCGGCCCATGCCCGACTCGGCGGCACCGGCCGCGAAGTCCGCCATGACCTTCGCCTTGGTCTCGGCGTCGGCCTGGATCGGGTGCCGCTCGTCCGCGACCTCGACGTCGGACATCAGGGTGCGGGCCCAGTGGACCGCGCCCGCGCCGATGAAGAAGAGCGCCAGACCGAGGGTCCAGCCCAGGGCGAAGTTGAGCGCGGACACCCGGCCGAGCGGCCAGATGTACACGATCTCGTCGACCGGGAAGATCACGTACGACGCGATGAAGCCGACGGTGGCCAGCATCGACAGCGTGAACATGAAGGCGACCGTGCGCTCGGACCGGCGGGCGGCCCGCTCGTCGATGTCCTGGACGCGCGGCTTGTGGGGCGGGAGGCCCGGGTCGGCGAACGGGTCGTCGGCGACCTTCACCGCGCCGTGCGCGGTGTCCTGCCCTGCCGGCAGGTTCTCTTCTGGAATCTCTTGGCTACTCATGACTTCTTGGCCTTAGCGGTGTGGGCCGCGACCCAGATGGCAACTGCGATCAGCGCACCCAGACCGAAGACCCAGGCGAACAGGCCCTCACTGACGGGGCCGAGGCCACCGAGCTTGAGACCGCCCGGGTTGTCGGCCTTGTCACTGTTGACGGCCTGGACGTACGCGATGATGTCCTTCTTCTCCTTCTCCGGCATGGTCGTGTCCGGGAAGGAGGGCATGTTCTGCGGGCCGGTCTGCATGGCCTCGTAGAGGTGCTTCGGGCTCACGCCTTCGAGGCTCGGGGCGTACTTGCCGTAGGTCAGCGCGCCACCCTCGCCGGTGAAGTTGTGGCACTGGGCACAGTTGGTGCGGAACAGCTCGCCACCCTTGGCGATGTCGGCACCGTCAGGGCTGTACTGGCCCTCGGCCGGCGTGATCGGACCGGCACCGAGAGAGGCGACGTACGCCGCGAGCTGATCGATCTCAGCCTGCGAGTAGATGACCTTCTTCTTCGGGACCTGGGCGCCCGGCTGCTGGGCCGGCATGCGACCCGTACCGACCTGGAAGTCGACCGCGGCCGAACCGACGCCGACGAGGGACGGGCCGTCAGAGGTTCCCTGACCGCCGGTTCCGTGGCAGCTGGCGCAGCCGACGGAGTAGAGCTTCTTCCCCTCCTCGATGGCGAGGGACTGGGCGGTTTCATCGGCCTTCGCCGTGCCCGCGGGCGCGAACGCGGCGTACAGCCCCCCAGTGGCCGCCAGCGCGAGAAGTAGGACGACGACCGCCGCCAGCGGATGGCGTCGTCGTGCGGAGAGCTTTTTCACGGATTACCCCGGTGTCAGGATCTTCTGCGTCGATGCTTGCTGGATGTCTCGGTCCGCCGTGACGGCGGCGCCGATTACTTGATCATGTAGATCGTGGCGAAGAGGCCGATCCAGACGACATCGACGAAGTGCCAGTAGTAGGACACGACGATGGCGGCGGTTGCCTGCTCGTGAGTGAACCTCTTGGCGGCGTACGTCCGGCCCAGGACCAGCAGGAAGGCGATGAGACCGCCCGTCACGTGCAGGCCGTGGAAGCCGGTGGTCAGGTAGAACACCGAGCCGTACGGGTCCGACGAGAGCGAGAGGCCCTCGTGCTTCACCAGCTCGGTGTACTCGAAGACCTGGCCGCCGATGAAGATCGAACCCATCACGAACGTGATGATGAACCACGTCCGGAGCTTCTTCACGTCGCCCCGCTCGGCGGCGAAGACGCCGAGCTGACAGGTGAGGGAGGAGAGCACCAGGATCGTGGTGTTGGTCGCCGAGAAGGGGAAGTTCAAGGCCGAAGCCTGTTCCGCCCAGAACTCGGGTCCGGTCACCGATCGCAGGGTGAAGTACATCGCGAAGAGGGCCGCGAAGAACATCAGCTCGGAACTCAACCAGATGATGGTTCCGACGCTGGTGAGGTTCGGTCGATTGACCGACGGGTGCGCGTGCCCTGTTTCTACTGTCGTTACTGTCGCCACGACCGACATTATGTCGGTCGCTTATCCCGCCCTCACTCCGGGGGGTGCCGTTCGGAGTGTCCGAGGGCCGTGTCCAGCCCGAACGGCCCAGCCGAAGGGCCCCCGAGCACCCTTCGAACAGGTGTTGAACGGGTGTTGACGGGGTGTGGACCGGAGTAGCATCCGGCGCATCGATCGACGACCATCCCACGGACTTCCACGCGGAGGAACGATGCAGTCGAGTGCCACGGTCCTGCTCTACAGCGACGACGCGAACACCCGCGAGCAGGTACGCCTCGCGGCCGGGCGCAGGCCGGCGGCCGACGTTCCCCCGGTCGAGTTCGTGGAGTGCGCGACGCTGCCCGCCGTGCTCAAGCGCCTGGAGGAGGGCGGCATCGACGCGTGCGTCCTCGACGGCGAGGCGGTGCCCGCCGGCGGCATGGGCGTCTGCCGCCAGATCAAGGACGAGGTCTTCCGCTGCCCGCCGGTGCTGCTGCTCATCGGGCGCCCGCAGGACGCCTGGCTGGCCACCTGGAGCCGTGCGGACGCCGCGGTCACCCTTCCGGTGGACCCGGTGGAGTTCGCGGCGTCCCTGGCCGCCCTGCTGCGGGCGCGTCTCTCGATCGACGCGTAGCCGCCGCCGGGCGAACCGAGCCCTCAGAGAGGGAGCGGCCTGAGGCGGGCCTTCTCGGTGGAGGCGACCGGAGTTCCGGCGGCCTCCACCAGGGCGCTGCCCTGAAGCCACTTCTCCCACGGCATGTTCCAGTCGCCGAAGCCGTTGCCGAAGGTGTCCATCGTCTCGCCGATGCTGTTGACGACGCGGACGACGTCGCCGGCGCGGACGGTCTCGAAGAACCAGGCCGCGTTCCCGGTCGACATGCCGACACAGCCGTGGCTGACGTTCGCCACGCCCTGTGAGCCGACCGACCAGGGCGCGGCGTGGACGTACTCGCCGCTCCAGGTGACCCGGGTGGCGTAGTAGACGGGCAGGTCGTACGACTCGGAGCTGCCCTCCGCGATGCCGACGCTGGTGCCCCGCATCCGGACGTAGTACTCCTTGCCGAGGATGACTTTGACACCGTTTCGGGTGGAGAAGCCCGGTTTGCCGGTGGTCACCGGAATGGTATTGATCACTTCTCCGTTGCGCTTCACGGTCATGTAGTGCGACTCGGCGTCGGCGACGGCCTCTATCCGGTCGCCGATGGTGAGCTTCAGGGGCTTCGACGCGCCGCCGTAGAGCTTGTCGCCGACCTTGAGGCCGTCCAGGTTGCCGGTGACCGTGACGAGCGCCCCGGCGGGCCAGTACTCCTTCGGCCGGAAGTGCAGCTTCTTGTCGTCCACCCAGTACCAGGTGCCTTCGACGGCGGGCGTGGAGCGGACCTTGAGGGCCCGTTCGACGACCGCGCGGGCCTGTCGGTCCTTGACGGGGAGGCTGAGGTCTGCCGTGATGGGCTGTCCGACGCCGTAGGTGCCCGCCTGCGGCCCGAAGGTCGCGGTGAGGGCCCGTTTGGCCGGTGCCGTCTCGAAAGTGAACTCACGGGCGCCTGGGGCGCCGTCCTCGTCCTCGGTGGCCACCCGGACGGTGTAACGGGCGCCGGCCGCCAGGGCGGCCGTGGAGCGCCAGCGACGGCCGTCCGCGGTGAGTTCACCGGCCAGGTGGTGTCCGGCGGCGTCCGTGGCGGTGACGTCGGTGATCCGTCCGTCGTCGCCCTTGGCCGTGATCTCCAGGGGCTTCTCCGGGTCCGCCCGGCCACCGTCGGCTGGGGTGCTGACCGCGAGCTGGTCCGCCGCGTCGTATGCCTTCGCGGACAGCGGATGGCCGTCGGAGCCCGCACACGCCGTGGCGGCTGCGGAGACGGTGACGGCCAGAAGAGTGCAGCTCAGAACAGTCCGAATGCGCGGCGTGTCGTTCATGACTTCACGCTAAGGACACAACTCGCCACCAGCGCGTCGAGTGCGCCAAAAGAGGGGCCCGGACACTTCGGTGATGAAGTGTCCGGGCCCCTCGGTGTGCTCCGGTGCGGAGCGGGGTACCGCTACTGGTTCTGGTTCTCGCCGCGGTAGAACTCGAAGACCCAGCCGAACAGGCCGACGAGGATCAGCGGGGCGGAGAAGTACAGGATCCACCAGCCCATCGCGATGGCGAGGAAGGCGAGCGCACCGCCGACGGCCAGCGAGAGCGGCTGCCAGCTGTGGGGGGCGAAGAAGCCCACCTCGCCGGCCTCGTCCGCGACGTCGGCCTCCTTGTCGTCCTGCGCCATCGCGTCGACCCGCTTGGCCGTGAAGGCCAGGTAATAGCCGATCATGATGGAGAGGCCGAAGGCCAGGAAGAGCGCCGTCGTACCGACCGGCTCCTTGGACCAGACGCCGTAGAGGATCGCCATGGCAAGGATGAAGACGCTCAGCCAGATGAACATCTTGCCCTGGATCTTCACTTGCCGGCCTCCTTGCCGCCCGTGAGGGCCTCGGCCACGTGGCCCTTGTTCTCGAGCTGGTCGAGAGCGGCGATCTCAGGGTGGTGCAGGTCGAACGCCGGGGATTCGGAACGGATCCGCGGCAGGGTGAGGAAGTTGTGCCGCGGCGGCGGGCAGGACGTCGCCCACTCGAGCGAACGGCCGTAGCCCCACGGGTCGTCGACCTCGATCTTCTTGCCGTACTTGGCGGTCTTCCACACGTTGTAGAGGAACGGCAGGATCGACAGACCGAGCAGGAAGGACGAGATCGTCGAGATCGTGTTCAGCGCGGTGAAGCCGTCGGCGTCGAGGTAGTCCGCGTAACGACGCGGCATGCCCTCGGCACCGAGCCAGTGCTGCACCAGGAAGGTGCCGTGGAAGCCGATGAACAGCGTCCAGAACGTCATCTTGCCGAGCCGCTCGTCCAGCATCTTGCCCGTGAACTTCGGCCACCAGAAGTGGAACCCGGCGAACATCGCGAAGACCACGGTGCCGAAGACGACGTAGTGGAAGTGCGCGACGACGAAGTACGAGTCGGAGACGTGGAAGTCCATCGGCGGCGAGGCCAGGATGACACCGGTCAGACCACCGAAGGTGAAGGTGATCAGGAAGCCGATCGTCCAGAGCATCGGTGTCTCGAAGGACAACGAGCCCTTCCACATCGTTCCGATCCAGTTGAAGAACTTCACGCCGGTCGGTACGGCGATGAGGAACGTCATGAAGGAGAAGAACGGCAGAAGCACGCCGCCTGTGACGTACATGTGGTGCGCCCACACCGTCACGGACAGACCGGCGATCGCGATGGTCGCGGCCACCAGACCGATGTAGCCGAACATCGGCTTGCGGCTGAAGACCGGGATGACCTCGGAGACGATGCCGAAGAACGGCAGGGCGATGATGTACACCTCTGGGTGTCCGAAGAACCAGAAGAGGTGTTGCCACAGCAAGGCGCCGCCGTTGGCGGCGTCGAAGACATGGGCACCGAACTTGCGGTCCGCCTCCAGGGCGAACAGCGCGGCCGCCAGGACCGGGAAGGCGAGCAGGACCAGGACACCGGTCAGCAGCACGTTCCAGGTGAAGATCGGCATACGGAACATCGTCATGCCCGGAGCGCGCATGCAGATGATCGTGGTGATGAAGTTGACCGAACCGAGGATCGTGCCGAAGCCGGAGAAGGCCAGACCCATGATCCACATGTCGGCGCCGACACCCGGCGAGCGGACGGCGTCCGACAGCGGGGAGTAGGCGAACCAGCCGAAGTCGGCCGCACCCTGCGGGGTGAGGAAGCCGGCCACCGCGATGATCGAGCCGAACAGGTACAGCCAGTAGGCGAACATGTTCAGCCGCGGGAACGCCACGTCGGGCGCACCGATCTGCAGCGGCATGATCCAGTTCGCGAAACCGGCGAACAGCGGCGTCGCGAACATCAGCAGCATGATCGTGCCGTGCATCGTGAACGCCTGGTTGAACTGCTCGTTCGACATGATCTGCGTACCCGGACGGGCCAGCTCGGCGCGCATGAAGAGCGCCATGAGTCCGCCGATGCAGAAGAAGACGAACGACGTGACCAGGTACATCGTCCCGATCGTCTTGTGGTCCGTGGTGGTCAGCCACTTGATCACGACGTTACCGGGCTGCTTGCGCCGTACGGGCAGCTCGTTCTCGTACGAGTCCTCAGCTGCGGCGGCACCCTGGGTTTCGTTGGGGATGCTCACAGTTGGTTCTTCTCCGCATTCCTGGCCGGGTCCGTCTGCTCGATGCCAGACGGGATGTAGCCGGTCTGCCCCTTCTCGGCCAGCTCCTTCAGGTGCTGCTGGTAGCGCTCCGGGGAGACCACCTTGACGTTGAAGAGCATCCGGGAGTGGTCGACACCGCACAGCTCGGCGCACTTGCCGAGGAAGGTGCCTTCCTGCGTCGGGATCACCTCGAAGGAGTTGGTGTGACCCGGGATGACGTCCTGCTTCATGAGGAAGGGGACCACCCAGAAGGAGTGGATGACGTCACGGGAGGTCAGGACGAACCGGACCTTCTCACCCTTCGGCAGCCACAGGGTCGGACCCGGGTTGCCGGTCTGCGGGTTACGGTCGCCGGGGATGCCGGCGTCGTAGACGCCACCCGCGTTCTCCGGGAAGTCCGCGAGGAACTTGTCCGGAATCGACGCGAGGTTCTTGTCCGTCTTGGCGTCACCCGTCACACCAGGCACGTTCTCGACGTAGTTGAAGCCCCAGCTCCACTGGTAGCCGACCACGTTGACCGTGTGAGCCGGCTTCGGGGTGAGCTCGAGGAGCTTCGACTCGTCGCGTGCGGTGAAGTAGAAGAGCACCGAGACGATGATGAGCGGGGTGACCGTGTACAGCGCCTCGATGGGCATGTTGTAACGGGTCTGCGGAGGTACCTCGACCTTGGTCCGGCTGCGCCGGTGGAAGATGACGGCCCAGAGGATCAGGCCCCACACCAGGATTCCGGTGATGAGCGCGGCGGCCCAGGAGCCCTGCCACAGGGAGAGGATCGTGGGAGCCTCTTCCGTGACGGGGGTGGGCATGCCAAGGCGAGGGAAGTCTTCCCAGTTGTACGAGCAGCCCGTGGCTGTCGCCAGGATCAGGCCCGCAGTCAGCACCTGCGGCAGCTTCCGCCGCATCGGGCGCCGCGACGAGCGGTCGGAGCCGTTGGGACTCACGTAGCGCCTTCCCGAGAGTCTCGGCCCGCGTTGGTCGGCCACGGCCGTCCGTCTCGCTGGTCGGTCGCCGCCCCGTGCCGCGGGCAGGGGTTTGGATGTTTATGCGGACCAAACCCTACTGGACGCTATTTGGGGTCGCGCGGGGAGGGTGCCCAACGCGCCGTCCGAGTCCCCGAAGGGGTGGACTCCGGCGTTCCGGAGGGGGGTCCCACACGCCCGTTCGGCGGCCTGCCACTGCGCCGCACCCCCCTCCTGACGAACCCTCACCCCAAGCGGCCACCCGGCGGCGGGGGCTCGGCCTGGGGGCCGCGGAGGGGAGCTGGAGGGGGAGACGGAGGGGGAGCTGGAGGGGCCCGCTTGGGCGGGGGCAGGGGCGGGATGAGGGGGGCCGGGACGGGACGGGCGGGGGCTGGGGCCGGGAGGGGGGGGCGGTGTGCGGGTGGTGGGCAGGGACGGACCGGGCGGTGCCGGGAGCCGGACCCGGGTGGGGGGCGAGGGGCTGGACCTGGTGGGGGTCAGGAGCAGGGCTGGGTGTGGGGCGAGGAGCTGGATCTGGTGGGGGTCAGGAGCTGGATCCGGGCGGGGGCGGGGAGCTGGACCTGGTGGGGGCCAGGAGCAGGACCCGGGCGGGGGCGGGGAACTGGACCCCGGGGGGGCTAGGAACTGGACCCGGCCGTGGTCAGGGGCCGGAACCGGTGGCCGTACGGGGGTCGGGCCGGTGGCTGTATGAGGGGTCGGACCTGGAGGCCGTACGGGGCCGGACCGGTGGCCGTACAGGGGCGGGCCCGGTGGCCGTACGGGGGCGGGCCCGGTGGCCGTACGGGGCAGGAGGGGTGGCCGTACGGGGACAGGAGGGGTGGCCGTACGGGGACAGGAGGGGTGGTCGTACGTGGTCGGGCCCGGTGACCGTCAGGGATCGGGGCGGGTGATGGGCGGGGGTCGGGTCCGGTGGTGGGCGGGGCTCGTCGTGGGTGGGCGGAATCCGGGCGGGGCCAGGACCTACCGTGGACGGATGCCGTACTTCGACGCCGCGTCCGCCGCCCCGCTGCACCCCGTCGCCCGCCAGGCGCTGCTCGCCTCCCTCGACGAGGGCTGGGCCGA
The DNA here is from genome assembly GCF_042743475.1 of Streptomyces sp. NPDC059534. Classification (NCBI taxonomy): domain Bacteria; kingdom Bacillati; phylum Actinomycetota; class Actinomycetes; order Kitasatosporales; family Streptomycetaceae; genus Streptomyces; species Streptomyces sp. NPDC059534. Next base: position 272,041 of record NZ_JBHWAQ010000002.1, on the reverse strand, counting down.
CCCGGCCCGGCTCTACCGGGAGGGGCGTCGGGCCCGGCTGCTGCTCGACGCGGCGCGGGAGGCCGCGGCGGAGGCCGTGGGCTGCCGCCCGGACGAACTCGTTTTCACTCCTTCGGGGACGCGCGCGGTTCACGCGGGAATCTCCGGCGCGCTCGCCGGCCGTCGGCGTGTCGGCGACCGGCTCGTGGTGTCGGCCGTCGAACACTCCTCCGTACTGCACGCGGGCGAGACCCACGCGGCCGCCGGCGGCACGGTCACCGAGGTCCCCGTGGGCCGGTCCGGCGCGGTGGACCCGGCCGTCTTCGCCGCCGCCCTCGACCCCGCCACCGCCCTGGCGTGCCTCCAGTCCGCCAACCACGAGGTCGGCACCGAACAGCCGGTGGCCGAGGTGGCGGAGGCATGCCGGGCCGCGGGCGTCCCCCTGCTCGTGGACGCGGCCCAGTCCCTCGGCTGGGGACCCGTCGACGGCGACTGGTCGCTGCTCACGGCAAGCGCGCACAAGTGGGGCGGCCCCGCGGGCGTCGGACTGCTCGCCGTACGCAAGGGAGTCCGGTTCGCCCCTCAAGGGCCTTCGGACGAAAGGGAGTCGGGACGGGCGCCCGGCTTCGAGAACCTCCCCGCCATCGTCGCGGCCGCGGCCTCCCTGCGGGCCGTCCGGGCCGAAGCCGCGGCCGAGAGCGCCCGCCTCCGCGACCTCGTGGACCGCATCCGCGCACGGGTGCCCCAGCTGGTCCCGGACGTCGAAGTCGTGGGCGACCCGGTGCGACGGCTCCCCCACCTCGTCACCTTCTCCTGTCTCTATGTCGACGGAGAGACCCTGCTGCACGAACTCGACCGGGAGGGTTTCTCCGTTTCATCCGGTTCGTCCTGCACGAGCTCCACCCTGACGCCCAGCCATGTACTGCGCGCCATGGGCGTCCTGAGCGAAGGCAACGTCCGCGTCTCCCTCCCCGCCGGCACCCCCGCCGACGACGTCGACCGCTTCCTCGACGTCCTGCCCCGCGTCGTCACCGCCGTCCGCGAACACCTCGGCGCCCCCGCCTCACCCACCCCCGCCCCCACCCCCTCCCCCGGCCCCCTCGTCGTCGACGCCCTCGGCCGCCGCTGCCCCATCCCCGTCATCGAACTCGCCAAGATCTTCCCCACCGTCCCCCTCGGCGCCACCATCACCGTCCTCTCCGACGACGAGGCCGCACGCCTCGACATCCCCGCGTGGTGCGAGATGCGCGGCCAGGAATACGTCGGCGAACACCCGTCCCCCCACGGAGGCACCGCCTACGTCGTCCGCCGCCTCTCCTGAACCGCGCCGACCCCGTCCGCGCCCCCGCCCGGACGGGCCGCCCGCGCACGTTCGATGACCCGCGGTCGCGTCGGGCCCGCGGGCGGACGTGACCGGGCTTGGGCGAGCCCGTGCGCTAGACCGGGCCTGTGAGCCCGCGCTCGTATGGGACCTGGGGTGGGTTTGGGCCTGCGGCCCGGAGGATCCGAGTGCGGACCTCGCACTTGCCCGTGCGGGCTGATCCGCTGGGGCGCGGCTCCGTCTGCTCGGCCGGCGCTCGGGGAGGCTCGCTCGCCCGGCGGCGTTACCGCCGTGTGGGGAGACGGGGTGGCGCCCGCGCCCCGTACCACTTCCGTGTGGACACGGGGCTGCGCACCGCCTTGCCCCGTCGCCGTGTGAGCCCGCGTGTCGGCCGCGCCCTCGTGCGGGCACGGGACGGCGCCCGTGCCACCTCCGCAGGTGCCCGCGTGCCGGCTGGCCGGCCCCCGCCGTGTGGGCACGGGACGGCTTGTCCCACCGCTCCGCCGCGGGCGCTCGCGCGCCGGCCGGCCACCCTCCGCGTGGGCCCGGGACGGCGCCCCGCGCCACGACCGGGGCTCGCGCCTACTGACCGGGCCCCCGCCCCGTGTGGGCAATCGTCCCGCTGGGCGGGACGGGTGGGCACACGGGACGGCGCCCTCAGCGGCGCCTCCGCCCCCTGCGCCCGGACCCGCACCAAGTCGTGCGCCGAGCTGTCGGCGCGGGTTCGGGCGCGAAAGCCTAGGCCCGGCAACGGGCACCGTTCCGTTGTGCCCACCCGTTCCGCCCCAGCGGAACAGTTGCCCACAACGAGGGGGAGCGGCCCGCGCCGACCCAGCGGGGACCACAACGAGGGCGGCCCCGGCACGGCCCGGCGCCGCCGCCCCGGGGCGGCCGGCGAGGGGTGGGCCCGGCCCGCCCGACACCGGCGGAGCCCGGTCCACGAGGGGCGGCTGGCAGCCGCTATGCCCGGCCGACCCGGCCCGGGGCCCCCAGCCATACGGCGGGAGTCGGCGGGGGCGCAGCCCCTGGCGGGAGCCGGCGGGGGCGTAACCCCGGCAGGAGCCAGCGGGACGGAGACCCTGGCGGGTACCTGGGGGCGGAGGCCACTGGGGGGCCGCCGGAGGCCCCGGCAGAGTCGGCGGAGTCGCCGGGGCGGAGGTCCCTCGGCGGGTGCCCGGGGTCCGAGGCCGCTGAGGGTCGTCGGGGGTCCAGGTGGGCGGCGGGAGCCGGTGAGGACGGAGGCCCGGCCCCTGCGAAGCCGGCGGGGCGGAGGCCGCTGGGGCCGTCAGAGGGCCCGGTGGGTGGCAGGCGCCGGTGAGGGCGGAGGCCCGTGCCCCTGCGGAGCCGACTGGCCGGAGGCCGCTCGGGGCTGTCGGGGGCCCGGTGGGAGCCGGTGGGAGCCGGTGCGAGCCGGTGGGACGGAGGGTGCCCACCGGCCCGGGGGGTGCCCACCGGGCGGGGGCTCGCCGGGTGGAAGGGGCTCGCCGGCCGGAGGGGAGGTCCTCCGGCGGGCGGCGGGGGGGTTAGCGGAGGTGGGACTGGACTTCGGTGGCGGCGGGGTGGCCGTATGCCTTGGTGAAGCGGTCCATGAAGTTGGCTCGGGCGAGGGTGTATTCCTGGGTGCCGAGCGTCTCGATGACGAGGGTGGCGAGCATGCAGCCGACCTGCGCGGCACGTTCGAGGTCGACGCCCCAGGAGAGCCCGGTGAGGAAGCCGGCGCGGAACGCGTCGCCGACGCCGGTGGGGTCGACCTTGGCGTTCTCCTCGGGGCAGCCGACCTCGATGGGGGTGTCGCCGACGCGCTCGATGCGGACGCCGCGCGAGCCGAGGGTGGTGATCCGGTGGCCGACGCGGGAGAGGATCTCGGCGTCGGTCCAGCCGGTCTTGGACTCGATGAGGCCCTTCTCGTACTCGTTGGAGAAGAGGTAGGTGGCGCCGTCGAGGAGGGTGCGGATCTCCTCGCCGTCCATGCGCGCGATCTGCTGCGAGAAGTCGGCGGCGAACGGGATGGACCGGCTGCGGCACTCCTCGGTGTGGCGGAGCATCGCCTCGGGGTCGTCGGCGCCGATGAGGACCAGGTCGAGGCCGCCGACACGGTCGGCGACGGCCTTGAGCTCGATCAGCCGGGCCTCGCTCATCGCGCCCGTGTAGAAGGAGCCGATCTGGTTGTGGTCCTTGTCGGTGGTGCAGACGAAGCGCGCGGTGTGCAGGACCTCGGAGATGCGGACGGAGCCGGTGTCGACGCCGTGCCGGTCGAGCCAGGCGCGGTACTCGTCGAAGTCGAAGCCGGCGGCGCCCACGAGGAAGGGGCGGCTGCCGAGCTGGCCCATGCCGAAGCAGATGTTGGCGGCGACGCCTCCCCGGCGCACGTCCAGGTTGTCCACGAGGAAGGAGAGGGACACCGTGTGGAGCTGGTCGGCCACGAGCTGGTCGGCGAACCGGCCGGGGAAGGTCATGAGGTGGTCGGTGGCGATGGAGCCGGTGACTGCGATACGCACGGCGGGGTGCTCCTGCGGAAATCGATAGGGGCGGGCGACAGTTCACGCTACCCGCTGGGGCGGCGGCTGCCGAACAGTGGAAACTACCTCAGAGTAGGGCTTTTCTCCGGAGTGGTGAGGTGCATACGGTGCGCCCATGACCACGTACCCCGCTCCTCGCGAGCGACACGAGTCCGAGCTGAGCCTCGCGCAGCTGTGCGGCGACAGCGCTCGGATGGCCCCGCACTGGGTCACCCCGGTCTCTCCCGCACCCGCGCCGGTGTCCCCCGCGCTGATCCACGGGGTGGTCGTGCCGCCCGCTTCGGCGCGGCTGATCGCCGCCACCGCCGAGTACGGCGGCTGACGGACGGAACCGTCCGCGCTCCCGCTCCGTCCCACCCCTGTCCGATCGAGACGAGGGAGCGTTGCGGTGAGCGGTACGGAGAGCGTACGGAGGCGACGGAACGTCATCGCCGCCTCGGTGGCGGCGGGAGTGCTGGTCGCCGGCGGCGGTGGGGTCTACCTCGCGGTGGCCGCGACGGGGTCCGGCGGTTCCGCGTCGGACGGCGCGGGCAGCCGGTCCGCCGAAGCGGGCGCGCCGCCGCCGCTGCGGCTGGAGGGCGGGAGCGGCGGTACCGGTGGCGCGACCGGTGGCGGTCCGGGGATCGCGCCCGGTGAGCCCGACCCGAGCGGCGGCCCGAACGGGACCGTCTACACAGCCAAGGGCCCACTCCCCCATGGGCCCTCCTCGGCCGCGGTCCACCGGCCCGAGGGCCTGGTCACCTCGGCGGAGGTGACCAGGCTGGCCGAAGCGCTGGGCGTCTCCGGCCGTCCCGCCCTGGAGGGCCAGGTGTGGACGATCCGGCCGGAGAAGGACGCTTCGGGGCCGCGTCTCGACGTGGCGCGGAAGGCGCCGGGGAACTGGACGTACTCCTGGTACGACGGCGGTCCGGTCGGTGACACCTGCCTGAAGGGCAGGGCGTGCCCGCCGCCGGGTGAGGCGAAGCCGTCGCGCGGTGGTACGCCGCTGAGCGAGGCGGCGGCGAAGGCCGCGGCCGCGCCGGTCCTGAAGGCGCTCGGCCAGGACGACGCGAAGCTGACGGCGACGCAGGTCATGGACGGTTCGGTGCGGGTGGTCAACGCCGACCCGGTGATCGGCGGGCTGCCGACCTACGGCTGGTCGACGGGGCTGCACATCGGGCCGGACGGGGTGACGGTCGCCGGGAGCGGGATGCTCAAGGAGCCCGCCGAAGGTGCCACGTACCCGGTGGTGGGGGCGCAGAAGGCGCTCACCCGATTGAACGAGGAGTCGAAGGGCACCGGTCCGACCGGCATCGGCGGCTGCGCGACGGACCCGCCGGCCGGGGTCGACGGGAACGGGAAGGACGAACCGGCGGCGGACGGCGGCGGGAAGCCTGCCCCGGCCGTGCCCTGTCAGGTGATCGTGGACAGGGTGGCGCCGACGGAGGTGCCGGTGACGGGGGCGGTGTTCGGTCTGGCCGCCCGGGACGTGGCGGGCGAGCGGGAGCTCGTACCGGCGTGGCTGTTCACCGCGGACCCGGTGGACGGGGCGCCGTACACGGTGGCGGAGACGGCGGTGAGCCCGGAGTACCTGGCGCCGCCGGTCAAGCCGTCGCCGCCGGAGGAGGGCACGGCGCCGGCCCGGCAGGTGGAGTCGTACCGGACCGAGGACGGCGGCCGGAAGCTGTCGGTCACCTTCTGGGGCGGGGTGTGCAGCACGTACACGGTGACGGCGAAGGAGACCCCGGAGCGGGTCGTGGTCAGGATCACGGAGGCGCCGGCCGATCCGGACAGGGTGTGCGTCGCGATGGCGGTGGAGGTCACGAAGACGGTGGCCCTGGACAGTCCGCTCGGCGAGCGGGCGGTGGTCGACGCGGCGAGCGGGGAGCCGGTGCCGCGGCGCTGACGTCGCCCGTGCATGCGTGAGGGCGGCGGCCCGGGATTCCTCCCGGGCCGCCGCCCTCACGTACGTACAGGTTTAGCTGAACGAGTCGCCGCAGGCGCAGGAGCCCGTGGCGTTCGGGTTGTCGATCGTGAAGCCCTGCTTCTCGATGGTGTCGACGAAGTCGATCGAGGCACCTCCGAGGTACGGGGCGCTCATGCGGTCGGTGACGACCTTGACGCCGTCGAAGTCCTTCACGACATCGCCGTCGAGCGAACGCTCGTCGAAGAACAGCTGGTAACGCAGGCCGGAGCAGCCGCCGGGCTGAACGGCGACGCGCAGGGCCAGGTCCTCGCGGCCTTCCTGGTCGAGGAGGGCCTTGACCTTGGCCGCGGCGGCGTCGGACAGGAGGATGCCGTCGCTGACAGTGGTCTTCTCGTCCGATACGGACATCTGCTTCTCTCCCGGTGTGTACGGAGACTGCTTGCCGACGGTTGCAACCGGCGGTGTCCCGGATTCATTCCGGGGCGAGCGTGGTCTTTCTCCTTTCATGCTCGCACACCATGTCCACGAGTGCGGACGGCGAATTCGTCACATCGACACTATGGACATCGTCAACGTGACGTGAAGCGGTTATGATAGATAGCGTCATTTAGACGAAAAGGTTCCCCGAAGAAAGGGTGCGTGACGTGACCACGGCCCAAGCCCGTCATGAGCTCGACGTACAGCCGACGCCGCTCGCCCTGCTTCTGCTCGGCCGCGAGGCCGACCCGAAGAGCGAGCGCGGCGTGGAGTGTCCCGGCGACCTCCCGTCGCCCTCCGACCCGGACCTGGTGGAGCGCGCCCGCGCGGCCAAGGAGAAGCTCGGGGACAAGGTCTTCGTGCTCGGCCACCACTACCAGCGCGACGAGGTCATCCAGTTCGCCGACGTCACCGGCGACTCCTTCAAGCTCGCCCGCGACGCGGCGGCCAAGCCCGAGGCCGAGTACATCGTCTTCTGCGGCGTGCACTTCATGGCCGAGTCGGCCGACATCCTCACCGGCGACGCCCAGAAGGTCGTCCTGCCCGACCTGGCGGCCGGCTGCTCGATGGCCGACATGGCCACCGCCGAGCAGGTCGCCGAGTGCTGGGACGTGCTGACCGAGGCCGGTGTCGCCGAGCAGGTCGTGCCCGTCTCGTACATGAACTCCTCGGCCGACATCAAGGCGTTCACCGGCAAGCACGGGGGCACGATCTGCACCTCGTCCAACGCCGAGCGGGCCCTGAACTGGGCCTTCGAGCAGGGAGAGCCCGGCACGACGAAGGTGCTGTTCCTGCCGGACCAGCACCTGGGCCGCAACACGGCCGTCCGCGACATGGGCATGTCCCTGGACGACTGCGTGCTCTACAACCCGCACAAGCCGAACGGCGGCCTGACCGTCGAGGAGCTGCGCGCCGCCAAGATGATCCTGTGGCGCGGCCACTGCTCGGTGCACGGCCGGTTCTCGCTGGACTCGGTGAACGACGTCCGCGAGCGCGTCCCGGGCGTGAACGTGCTCGTCCACCCCGAGTGCCGCCACGAGGTCGTCGCCGCGGCGGACTACGTGGGTTCGACCGAGTACATCATCAACACCCTGGAGGCGGCCCCGGCCGGTTCCAAGTGGGCGATCGGCACGGAGCTGAACCTCGTCCGGCGGCTGGCGAACCGGTTCGCCGACCAGGACAAGGAGATCGTCTTCCTCGACAAGACGGTCTGCTTCTGCTCGACGATGAACCGCATCGACCTGCCGCACCTGGTCTGGACGCTGGAGTCGCTGGCCGAGGGCAACCTGGTCAACCAGATCTCGGTCGACCCGGAGACGGATACCTTCGCCAAGCTCGCGCTGGAGCGGATGCTGGCGCTGCCGTAACGGTTCTCCCGTCACCGGGCACGGCATACGACGGAAGGGGCGCCCCGCGGGTCGCGGGGCGCCCCTTCCGTGCCGTACGGATCAGACCGCGGCCGGCTCCTTCGCCTGCGGCGGGACGGTGGCGTCCCCGTCCTTCGCCGCCCGCTTCGCCGCCTTCCTCTTCGCGCGGCGCTCCTTGCGGAGCTCCACCATCGCGTAGAGCGTCGGCACGAGCAGCAGGGTCAGCAGCGTCGAGGTGATCAGACCGCCGATCACCACCACGGCCAGCGGCTGGGCGATGAAGCCGCCCTCGCCGGTGATGCCGAGCGCCATCGGCAGCAGCGCGAAGATCGTCGCCAGGGCGGTCATCAGGATCGGGCGCAGCCGGTGCCGGCCACCCTCGATCACCGCTTCGACGACGCCCAGGCCCTGGGCGCGGTACTGGTTGATCAGGTCGATCAGGACGATCGCGTTGGTGACGACGATGCCGATGAGCATCAGCATGCCGATCATCGCCGGAACGCCCATGGCCGTGCCCGTGAGCACCAGCAGGCCGAGGGCGCCGGTCGCCGCGAACGGGATCGAGACCAGCAGGATCAGCGGCTGGATCAGCGACCGGAAGGTCGCCACGAGCAGCATGAAGACGATCGCGACGGCCGCCAGCATCGCGAGGAACAGGTTGAGGAACGCCTCGCTCTGGTCCTCGGAGACACCGCCGATGGTGGCGGTGGCGCCCTCGGGCAGGTCGAGCGCGCCGATCTTCGACTGGAGCGAGGCGCTCACCGCGCCGGTGTTGTCGCCGACCGGCTTGGCCGTGATCGTGGCGGCGCGCGCGCCGTCGATCCGGGTCATCGAGACCGGGCCGGGGACCAGCTCGACAGTGGCGATGTCACCCAGCCGCACCGGGCCGAGCGGCAGGGCCTTCAGCTCGGCCAGGGTGGTGGCCGGCTTCGCCGAGGTGATGAGGACGTCCCGCTCGGTGTCCTCGAGGATCGCCTTGGCGGCCGGGGTGCCCCGGACGGCCTGGGCGACGATCATGCCGAGCGATCCGGAGTCGAAGCCGGCGTCGGCCGCCCGCTCGTTGGCCCGGACGGAGATGCGCGGGACGGACTGGGACAGGTCGCTCTGGACGTCGGTGACGTCCTTCATCCCGGCGATCGCCGTGCGGACCTGCTCGGACGCCTGCTTGAGGACCTGCGGGTCGGCGGCCTTGACGACCACGCTCAGGTCCTGGCTGCCGAAGCCGTCGCCGGCCGCGATGGTGGTGTCGCCGATGCCGTCGAGGCCGGCGAGCGCCTTCTCGATGGCGTCGCGGGTCTTCTCGTACGCGTCGGCGTTCTCCAGGCTGACCTTGTACGACGCCTGGTTGGAGCCGGTGCCGCCGCCGAAGGCCGCCATGAAGCCGGAGGAGCCGACGGTGACCTGGTAGTCCTTGACGCCCTCGGTCTCCGCGAGGACCTTCTCGATCTTCTTCGCGGCCTCGTCGGAGGCGCTCAGGCTCGTGCCGGGCGCCAGCTCCTGCTGGATGCTCAGCACCTCCTGCTCGCCCTGGTCGAAGAAGTTCGTCTTCAGGAGCGGGGCCATGCCGAAGGTGACGACCAGGACGACGAGCGCGATGGCCAGGCTCATGAAGCGGCGCCGGGTCGCGAACCGCAGGACCGGCACGTAGAGCCGCTGGAGCCTGCTCTTCTCCTCCTTCTCCTCGGCCAGCCTGCGGGCCTCCGCCAGGTCCGCGGGGGTGCCCTTGGGGGCGCGCAGGAACCAGTACGACAGGACGGGGACCACGGTCAGGGAGACGAGCAGGGAGGCGAGCAGGGCCGCCGTGACCGTCAGCGAGAACGAGCCGAACAGCTCGCCGATCATGCCGCCGGTCAGACCGATCGGCAGGAAGACGGCGACGGTGGTGAGGGTGGAGGAGGTGACGGCACCCGCCACCTCGCGGACCGCGGTGATGATCGCGCTCTGGCGCTCCTCGCCGTAGCCCAGGTGCCGCTTGATGTTCTCCAGGACCACGATCGAGTCGTCGACGACCCGGCCGATGGCGATGGTGAGCGCGCCGAGCGTCAGCATGTTCAGCGAGAGGTCGCGGGTCCAGAGCACGATCAGGGCCAGGACGACCGAGAGCGGGATGGAGACGGCGGTCACCAGGGTCGAGCGGATCGACGCCAGGAAGACGAGGATCACCAGAACGGCCATGACCAGACCGAGCGCGCCCTCCGTGGTCAGGCCGGAGACGGCCTTGGCGACGGCCGGGCCCTGGTCGGAGACGACGGTCAGCTCGGCGCCGACGCCGAGGTCGCGGCGCAGCTCGGGCAGCTTCTCCCCGACCGCGTCGGAGATCGCGACCGCGCTGCCGTCCTTGTCCATGGTGGCCATGACGGCGAGGCTGGACTTGCCGTTGGTGCGGGTGAGGGAGACGCGCGGCGACTCCTCCTGCTTCACGGTGGCCACGTCGCCGAGGCGGACCGCCTTGCCCTTGCCGGGCACGGCCGCCGGGATGCGCAGGTCCTCGATCTGCCGCAGCGAGGTGTAGCCGCCGCCGACCTGGATCGTGCGGCTCTTGCCGGCCTCGGAGAAGGAGCCGGCCGGGACGGTGGCGCCGCCGGAGCGCAGGGCCTCGGCGAGCTTCATGGAGCTGAGGCCGGCCGCGGCGAGCTTCCGCTCGTCCGGGACGACCGAGACCTGGAGCTCCTGGACCCCGCTGACGGAGACCTGGCCGACGCCCTCGATGCCTTCGAGGGCGGGGACGACGGTCCGCTCCAGCTGGTCGGCCAGGGCCTGGGGGTCCTTGCCGGACGAGGCGGCGAGGACGACGGTCGGCATGTCGTCCGTCGAACCGGCGATCACCTGCGGGTCGACGGAGTCGGGCAGCTGCGCGCGGGCGCGGTTCACGGCCTGCTGGACGTCGGCCACGAGCTGCTTCGTCGACTCGTCGCCGTAGTCGAAGGAGGCCATGATGACGGCCATGCCCTCGGAGGCGGTGGAGGTGACCGACTTCAGGCCGTCGACGGCCTTGAGGTTGCTCTCCAGCGGTTCGACGACCTGCTTCTCGACCACATCGGGAGAGGCGCCCTGGTACGGGGCGAGGACCGAGACCATGGGCAGCTCGATCGAGGGGAACAACTGCTGCTTCAGCTGCGGGATCGCGATCGCCCCGAACACGATCGCGATGATGGACATCAGCCCGATCAGGGCCCGTTGCGCGAGGCTGAATCTGGACAGCCAGGACATGGGGTCTCTCTTCTGTGGCGTACTCGTCGGCAGGCGGGAGCAGCCAAGACCCCGGCACGGATCCGCGGGATCCGCCGGAGGTGCCCCCCGTCTATACGATCCGACATCGGCGGCCGGAAGTCCTCGGCCCCCGGGTCCACTTCCTTATGCCGCGCATACCGCGTCTGGAGTACGCCGGGGTGTTCCGTCACTCCACCCTCGGACGTACCAGTCCCGATTCGTAGGCCGTGACCACCAGCTGGGCCCGGTCGCGGGCGCCCAGTTTCGCCATGGTCCGGTTGACGTGGGTCTTCACGGTGAGCGGGCTGACGTCGAGCCGCTCGGCGATCTCGTCGTTCGACAGGCCGCCCGCGACGAGGACGAGGACCTCGCGCTCGCGGGCGGTCAGCGCGCCGAGGCGCTCGGAGCGGGCCCGGCCGCCCTCGCCGCCGGTGTCCGCGCCCATGCCGGCGCCCTGCGCGAGGAAGGTGGCGATCAGGCCCTTGGTGGCGACCGGGGAGAGCAGCGCCTCGCCGGCGTGCGCGATCCGGATCGCGCCGAGCAGCTCCTCCGGCTCGGCGCCCTTGCCGAGGAAGCCGGAGGCGCCGGCGCGCAGCGACTGCACCACGTACTCGTCGACCTCGAAGGTGGTCAGCATGACGATCCGCACGTCGGCGAGCGCGGGATCGGCGGTGATCATGCGGGTGGCGGCGAGTCCGTCCGTACCCGGCATGCGGATGTCCATCAGGACCACGTCGGCCCGCTCGGAGCGGGCGAGGGCGACGGCCTGGGCGCCGTCGGCGGCCTCGCCGACGACCTCCATGTCCGGCTCGGAGTTCACCAGGACCTTGAAGGCGCTGCGCAGCAGGGCCTGGTCGTCGGCGAGCAGTACCCGGATCGTCATGTGTCCTCCCCCGTACGGGACGTCACCGGCAGTATCGCCTGCACGCGGAAGCCACCGCCGTACCGGGGTGCGGCGGTCAGGGTGCCGCCGAGCGCGCCGACCCGCTCGCGCATGCCCAGCAGGCCGTGGCCGCCGGAGGCGTCGGGCACGCCGGACGGCGGGGCGCCGTTGTCGAGGACGGTGATCTCGACCGTCCGGCCCACCCGGACGACGCTCACCTCGGCCTCGGCGTCGGGTCCCGCGTGCTTGCGGACGTTGGTCAGGGCCTCCTGCACGATCCGGTACGCGGCCAGGTCGACGGTCGCGGGCAACGGCTTCTCGCCGTCGGTGCGGGCCAGGGCGACCGGGAGGCCCGCCTTGCGGAAGCTGTCGAGCAGCCCGTCGAGGACGGCGAGGCCGGGGGCGGGCTCGGTGGGCGCCTCGGGGTCGCCGGACTGGCGCAGCAGGCCGACGGTGGCGCGCAGCTCGTCGAGCGCGGAGCGGCTCGCCTCGCGGACGTGCGCGAGGGCCTCCTTGGCCTGGTCGGGGCGCTTGTCCATGACGTGGGCGGCGACGCCCGCCTGCACGTTCACCAGGGCGATGTGGTGGGCGACCACGTCGTGGAGGTCGCGGGCGATCCGCAGCCGCTCCTCGGCGACCCGGCGGCCCGCCTCCTCCTCGCGGGTGCGCTCGGCGCGCTCGGCCCGTTCCCGTATCGCGTCGACGAAGGCCCGGCGGCTGCGGACGGCGTCCCCGGCCGCGGCGGCCATGCCGGTCCAGGCGAAGACCCCCAGGTTGTCCTGGGCGTACCAGTGCGTGGGGCCGAAGGCCATGGCGGCGGCGGTGAGCACCGCCATCGTGGCGAGGCCGACGCGCCAGGTGGTGGGCCGGTCGGTGCGGGCGGCGACCGTGTAGAGCGCGACGACGGCGCTCATCGCGATCGGCGCCGGCCTGTTGTCGCTGACCAGCTCGAAGAGGCTGATCGTCACGGTGAAGCAGAGCACGGCGAAGGGGTTGCGGCGGCGCAGCACCAGCGAGGCCGCCCCGACGACCATGATCAGCACGCTCCACACGTCCGGCGAGTGGTCGCCGAACGTCGGCCCGTCCGGACTGCCGTGGGGGTCGGTGAACGACCCGGCGATCATGGACACGAGCACGCCGAAGGCGAGCACCGCGTCGAAGGCCAGGGGGTGGGCGCGGAACCCGTCACGGAGGCGGACGTAAGGGGTCCCGGTGGCGGCGCCGGTGGGGGTCACGGGGCACAACGGTACGGGGCCCCCGGCCACGGGGGTACGGGGCCCGCGCCCCGGCGGCTCGGCGTCGCGAGGGGCGGGCCTGCGGTCGCGGGAAGCGCGAAGGTCCCGTCACCCCGTGGGGTGGCGGGACCTTCGTGTGGAAGGGCGGGGCCGTGGTGCGGGAGGGTCAGCCCGGGATGAGGCCGTCGTCGGAGAGCAGCGCCCGGACTTCCTCAAGGCTCGCGTCCGGAGCCGGGAGGATCAGTTCGGAGGGTTCGAGGGCCTCGTCCGGGAGGGGTTCGCCGAGCCGCCGGACGGCGTCGAGCAGGGCCCCGAGCGTGCGCCGGAACCCTTCCGTGTCCCCCGACTCCATCTCGGTGAGCAGCTCGTCGTCGAGCTTGTTCAGCTCGGCGAGGTGGCTGTCGGCCAGCTTCCACTGGCCCTCCCCCATGATCCGTACGATCATGACGCGTCCTGTCTGTCGCCGCTTCCGGTCGTTACTTCTCGAAGCGCGGGTGGGACTGCTGGGTGCGGTCCTGCGGCGCGGCCGCGCCGCCGCCCTCGATCGCCTGCTGCTGCGCCGACGGGCCTCCGGCCAGCTCGGCCTTCATCCGCTGGAGCTCCAGCTCGACGTCGGTGCCGCCGGAGAGCCGGTCGAGCTCCGCCTGGATGTCGTCCTTGGCGAGCCCGGACTGGTCGTCCAGGGCGCCCGAGGCGAGCAGCTCGTCGATCGCGCCCGCGCGCGCCTGGAGCTGGGCGGTCTTGTCCTCGGCCCGCTGGATCGCGAGACCGACGTCGCTCATCTCCTCGGAGATGCCGGAGAAGGACTCGGCGATCCGGGTCTGGGCCTGGGCCGCCGTGTACGTGGCCTTGATGGTCTCCTTCTTGGTGCGGAAGGCGTCGACCTTGGCCTGGAGGCGCTGGGCGGCGAGGGTGAGCTTCTCCTCCTCGCCCTGCAGCGTCTGGTGCTGCACCTCCAGGTCGCTGACCTGCTGCTGGAGCGCGGCGCGCCGGGACAGCGCCTCGCGCGCCAGGTCCTCGCGGCCGAGGGCGAGGGCCTTGCGGCCCTGGTCCTCCAGCTTGGCGGACTGGCCCTGCAGCTGGTTCAGCTGGAGTTCGAGCCGCTTGCGGGAGGTGGCGACGTCGGCGACACCGCGCCGCACCTTCTGCAGCAGCTCCAGCTGCTTCTGGTAGGAGTAATCGAGCGTCTCGCGCGGATCCTCGGCCCGGTCAAGGGCCTTGTTCGCCTTCGCGCGGAAGATCATCCCCATACGCTTCATGACACCGCTCATGGGCTTCGCGCGCCCCCTTCTGACGGACTTCGGCTCCAGCTCTCCAACAGGATCCACAGTACGGGCCCTGTCTCCATTACCGCACTGTTCGGAGCGGGATGCGCTCCTCCCCAAGGACGACTACGCCCGGTGTTCCCTCCGGCCCAGGGTGTAGACGGATCTCGGGGAAACCCTGTTCGTCCTTGCGTACGTACTCCCCAGGACGCAGTCCGTTAGCGGATCGTTCCCGCCCGAGCTGGGGTCCATGCCCACCACCCCGTACCCTTGGGTTTTGTGTTCCGTAGCCGTTCGAAGGACGAGAAGGCCCCCACCGACAAGGTGACGGCGGACCTCTCCACCAAGCAGCCCCGCGACCCCGAGGCCCCCAAGGGCCGCCCGACCCCGAAGCGGAGTGACGCGCAGACCCAGCGCCGACGCGCCGCGACGGTGCCGACCGACCGCAAGGAGGCCGCCAAGCGCCAGCGCGAGGCACGCCGCTCCGACCTGGCCCGTCAGCGCGAAGCGCTGGCCAGTGGCGACGAGCGCTATCTGCCGGCCCGCGACAAGGGTCCGGTCCGCCGTTTCGTGCGCGACTTCGTCGACTCCCGGTTCGCGATCGCCGAGTTCTTCCTGCCGATGGCCGTGGTGATCCTCGTGCTGTCGCTGTTCGGCAACGCCAACCGCAGTCTGCAGAACATCTCGCTGCTGCTCTGGCTCGGTGTGATCATCCTGATCGTCATCGACTCGGTCGGTATCTGGATCCGCCTGCGCAAGCAGCTGAACGAGCGGTTCCCGGACGAGCCCAAGCGCGGCGCGATCGCCTACGGCCTGATGCGTACGCTCCAGATGCGCCGTCTGCGGCTGCCGAAGCCGCAGGTCAAGCGCGGAGAGCGGCCCTGAGCGCCGACAGCTCGGAGCGCGGCGAACCCACTCTCGGCGAGGGTGCTTTCGGCGCGGCCACGTCGGAGGCGGGCGGCCCGGTGCTGCCCGCCGTCGCCCAGCCCGCCGGACCCGGCGGTCTGCGCGACACCATCCGCCAGGAGATCGTCGCCCGCCAGCTCGACGAGCAGATATCCGGCCGCTACCCCGTGGGGCAGCGGCTGAGGATCCTCGACGCGGGCATGGGGCAGGGCGCGCAGGCGCTGCGCCTCGCCCGGGCCGGGCACACCGTGACCGGCCTGGAGGCCGACCCGGAGCTCCTCAAGGCGGCGCGCGAGTCGCTGGCGACGGAGCCCGCCGGCATCCGTGAGCGGGTCCGGATGATCGAGGGCGACGGGCGCGAGACCGGCGTGCACTTCCTGCCCGGCAGTTTCGACGTGGTGCTCTGCCACGGTGTCCTCATGTACGCCGACGAGCCTGACGCGCTGCTCGCGGGGCTGGCCCGGATGCTGGCCCCCGGCGGTCTGCTCTCCCTGGTGGTGCGCAACGCCGAGTCCCTCGCCATGCGGCCGGGCCTCGCCGGAGACTGGTCGGGCGCGCTCGCGGGCTTCGACAGCGATGTCGTCACCGACGGCAACGGCGTGAAGGTGCGGGCCGACCGGCTGGACGCGCTGACGGCGACGCTCGCGGGGATCGCCGCGCCGCTGCACGCCTGGTACGGAGTGCGGGTCTTCACGGACGGCCTCCCCGCCGGGGCGGGACTTCCGGCCGCCGAGGAACTGGAGCGGCTGCTCGCCGCCGAGGACCGGGCCGGGCGCACCGAGCCGTACCGGCGGATCGCGGCGCTGCTGCACCTGTGCGGGGTACGCCGGGGCTAGCGAGGGGGCTGCCAGGCCGGTTCCTCCGATCCTGCCTGACCCGCGACGCTCCCCCGGCCACCGCCGGGAGGCGCCCCCGGGCACCGCGCCTCGCGGCGTACCCGAAAGAGGCGTACCCGAAAGAGGCGAGCCGGCTAGTCGGGCCCGGTCCAGTCGAAGGTGATGTGCTTGCTGGAGCGGCCTTCTCGGCTCCAGAGGAAGCCGTGGGCATCGGCGCGGTCCACCGTCGAGCGGCCCCAGGTCGCGACCTGGCCCGGTCCGGTCTCCGCACCCGGCAGGTTGGTCGACTGGACGCGGGCGCCCTCCGGGGTCGTGGGTCCCGTGAGCGCGACCGCGCTCGCCTCGACCCGGCCCGGTACGACGGCCCGCCAGCTCGCGAGGTCGTCGGCGACCTCGATCTCGATGGGAGCGAACTCCATGCCGCGCATCTCGGCGCCCATCATGCTCACCATCTCGGCGGGCCAGCTGCCCGCCTGCCCACCGAAGATCATCTGAAGCGCCTCGCGCTGGGAGTCGTCGGCGCGCTCGTCGACGAAGACCGCGGCGTACGTGTCCGTGTGCTCGGCCCAGACGTTGCCGACGAACGAGCCCAGCATCAGCACGTTCAGGCCGTCCAGCCGTACGTCACCGTATCGGCCCTCGCGGATGTGCCAGGCCAGGATGCCGTCGCAATCGCCGTGGGTGGGCAGCTGCGCGAACGAGCAGGGGCAGGGGATGTTGCACTTGCAGGTGTCGAACCAGTCGCCCGCCGCATGCCACCGGGGAACGGTCGCCGTCGTCTCGGACATCTCCCTGCCTCCTCGTGACCGTGCCGGGACGTCGGTCTCGGGAGGACGGCAGAGCCCCCGGGAACCATCGCCGGCCCACGCCCGGGTCGTACGGGGTATCCACCCCGATTGTCCCACCGCAGGGGTCACCCGGAGGAGGTGCTTTCCGCGTACACGCGTTCCCGCGCGCACGCGCGGGTCCGCCGTGATGTGCTGGAGGTGTGCGCCTCGACCGGAAGGCCCTGTCACCCCCTCTGCGTCCGGCCAATCTGCTGACGGCCCGGCAGCTTGCGTTCGCCTGGTCCGTGATGGCGTCGATCGCCCTCCTCGCCTGGGTGCTGGTGGTCGACCAGGCCCGCGACATGGGGGTCGAGCCGGGAACCATGGGCATGGACGTCCCGCTGTTCCTGCTGCTGTGGCTGGTCATGATGATCGCCATGATGTTCCCGTCGGTGGCCCCGGTGGCCCTCACCTGGGCGCGGGCCATCGGACGCCAGTCGCCCACGGGAGTCGTGCGGGTGGCGCGTACCGCCCAGTTCGTCGGCGGGTACCTGCTGGCCTGGACGGCCTTCGGCCTGATCGCCTACGGGCTCCTCGCCGGGACCGGGGCCCTGGTGGACGAGCACCCGGGCGCCGGGCGCTGGATCGGCGCCGGGGCCTTCCTGGTCGCCGGGCTGTACCAGTTCGGCCGGTGGAAGGACCTCTGCCTGCGGCACTGCCGGAGCCCGATGGGCCAGCTCGTGCGCTACGCGGGCTTCCGGCCTCGGGCCCGCGACCTGCGCGTCGGGGCGCACCACGGGGCGTACTGCGTGGGCTGCTGCTGGGGACTGATGGTCGTGCTCGTCCCGCTGGGCGTCATGAACGTCCTGGCGATGGCCGTGGTGGCCGTGGTGATCTTCGTGGAGAAGCTCTGGCGGCTGGGCCCCGTCTTCTCGCGGGTCGCCGGTGCCGCCTTCCTCGTACTCGCGGTACTGAGCCTCTTCCAGCCCTGGCTGCTGCCGGGCCTGATCCCGCCGCAGTCGCCCATGACGGAGATGCTCCGCCCCTAGGGGGTGTCCCGAGCGGTCGAGTCGTCGGCGGACGGGGCGGCCGGCAAGGCGGGGCTCGAACCGGGTGACGTGATCGCCCGCCTTCGCGCGTGCGGGGTGCGGGCCCTGGACCCGCACCCCGTTCCGGCTCCGGCTCTAGCCCTCCGCGTCCAGCGGCATGGGGCCGTAGATCTTGGTGCCGTCCTCGGAGAGGGTCACCTGGTCGGCGCCGCCGCCGAGGAGGTCACGCCAGTGCTCGCCGATCCAGCTCTCGGCGTCGCCCTGGGTGGTGAACTCCTCGGGGGTCACCACCGGCTCGACCTGTGTGCCGTCGGACTTCTCGAACCGCCACGTCCATGCCATGTCCGCCTCCTGGCGCTCACCGGATGATCGGTATCCTGCCCGCAGCGTAGCCGGGCGCGCACGCCTCGCGGTGGCGCGGGAGGATCTGAGGGTGGAACTGACTCTGCTCGGCACCGGAGCCCCGCTCGGCCTCCCCCGCCCCGACTGCCCCTGCGCGGTGTGCGCGCTCTCCCGAGGGACCCGGGCGCGGGCCGCGACCGCGCTGCTCGTGGACGGGGCGCTGCTGCTCGACCTGACCCCGGGGGCCGCGCTGGCGGCGGCCCGCTCGGGGCATTCGCTCGTGGGGGTGCGGCAGGTCCTGCTCACGCATCCGCACGACGGGCCGGCGGTGGAGGTGCCCGCGGGGCTGCCGACGGCGGGCCGGGTGCCGGACGGCCGGGAGCTGACGCTGATCAGCGGGCACACGGTGCGGGCGGTGCCGATGGACTCCCCCGGCACGGGGTACGAGGTGACGTCGGCGGACGGCGAGCGGCTGCTGTACCTGCCGCCGGGCGGCGCCCCCGCCGGGCTGCCGGAGGACCAGCAGGTGCCGTACGACATGCTGATCGGCGATGTGACGGGCAGGCCGGACGCGCTGGCCCGGCTGCGGGCGACCGGGGCGGTCGGGCCGGCCACCGAGGTGATCGCGGTGCACCTGGACCACGACGCTCCGGCCGGGGCCGAGCTGGACCGGCGGCTCGCGGCGGCGGGCGCGCGGGCGGTGCCGGACGGGACGACGCTGTACGTGGGCGAGTACCACGAGGTGCCGGAGGTGCCGCGGCGGACGCTGGTGACCGGCGGGGCCCGGTCGGGCAAGTCGGTCGAGGCCGAGCGGCGTCTGGAGACCTTCCCCGAGGTGCTGTACGTGGCGACGGGCGGGACCCGGGAGGGCGACGCGGAGTGGGCCCAGCGGGTGGGGCTGCACCGGGAGCGGCGGCCCGGTTCCTGGCGTACCGCCGAGACCTGCGACCTCGTCCCGCTGCTGGCCGGGGAGGGACCCGCGCTGCTGATCGACTGTCTGTCGCTGTGGCTGACGGACGCCATGGACCGGGTGGGCGCCTGGGACGACGAGCGGTGGGCGGCGGGCGGGCAGGCGGCGCTGCGGGAACGGACGGCGGAGCTGGTGGCGGCGGTACGGGCGACGGGCCGCACGGTCGTGGCGGTGACGAACGAGGTCGGCTCCGGGGTGGTGCCGGGCACCGCGTCGGGGCGCCGGTTCCGGGACGAACTGGGGCGGCTGAACGCGGCCTTCGCCGACGAGTGCGAGCAGGTCGTCCTCGTGGTCGCCGGTCAGCCACTGGTGCTGCGCGGGTAGGGTGCGATCACCGATGGCCACCGGCCAGGCCCCAGCTGATTGCCCCAAGGCGGAACCCGTGAACCTGGACGACTTCTCCGATCTGATCGAGCGCCCCGACGGCGGGATCCGGCGTGACGCCGAGGAGCGCCGGGAGCGGCTGAGCGTTCCGCCGGGGGCGCTGGGCCGCCTGGACGAGCTGGGCGAGTGGCTGGCGGCGGCGCAGGCGACGGTGAAGGTGCGGGCGATCGAGCAGCCGCGGGTGGTGCTCTTCGCGGGCGACCACGGGGTGGCCTCGCTCGACGTCTCCGGCCGTGCGGCGGGCACCGCGCACGAGCTGGTGCGGGCGGTCCTGGACGGGGCGAGCCCGCTGGCCGTGCTCGCCCGCTCGATGAAGGTGCCGGTGCGGGTCGTGGACGCCGGTCTGGACTGCGAGCCGGAGCTGCTGCCCGCCGAGGTGGTACGGCACCGGGTGCGGCGCGGCAGCGGCCGGATCGACGTGGAGAACGCGCTGACGGCCGAGGAGACCGAGGCGGCGGTCCGGCTCGGTATCGCGATCGCCGACGAGGAGGCGGACTCGGGCACCGATCTGGTGGTGCTCGGCGACCTGAGCGTCGGCGGGACGACCCCGGCGTCGACGCTGATCGCGGCCCTGTGCGGGACGGATGCCTCGGTGGTGACGGGCCGGGGCGGCGCCCGGATCGACGATCTGGCGTGGATGCGCAAGTGCGCGGCGATCCGGGACGCGCTGCGGCGGGCCCGGCCGGTCCTGGGCGACCAGCTGGAACTGCTCGCGGCGGTCGGCGGGGCGGACCTGGCGGCGATGACCGGTTTCCTGCTCCAGGCGTCGGTGCGGCGGATGCCGGTGATCCTGGACGGTGTGGTGGGCGCGGCCTGTGCGCTGGTGGCGCAGCGGGCGGCGTTCCGGGCGCCGGACTGGTGGCTGGCGGGCCAGGTGAGCGGGGAGCCGGCGCAGATGAAGGCGCTGGACCGGATGGCCCTCAACCCTCTTCTCGACCACGGCGTCCATGTGGGTGAGGGAACCGGTGCCCTGCTCGCGCTTCCCCTCGTCCAGGCCGCGGCCGCGTTCGCGGCGGAGCTGCCCGAGCGTCCGGAGACGGCCGCGTCGGGCGCGGTGGACGAGGAGCACTGAGAACGACGGACCGACCGGCTCCGGGGCGGTCGCACGCCACGCGCGCGCGGCCGCCCCGGGGTGTCGGCATGGCCAACGGTGCCCCATATGATCGCTTTTCATGGGAGAGGTCCGTTTGTCCGCCGAAGCAGCGCCCCGGGGCACCACCGTCCGTTCGCGGCGCAGCGCCGCGTTCGCCGTCTGGTATCTGCGCGTCGTCACGTTCATCAATTTCCTGAGCGCCGTCTGGGTCTCCTTCGGGCAGGACCTGCGCCGGCACAACGAGGACAACTACTTCACTCCGTACATGCTCACGGCGGGCTTCGCCTCGGGGGTCTTCACCCTCTTCCTGGCGGTCACCATGCGGCGCCACAAACGGGCCGCGTGGATCCTCAACATGGTGCTCGGCGGACTGTTCCTGCTGCTCTTCGCGCTCGTGATGATCTTCCCGGAGATCCGCCAGCACGCCCAGAACTGGATCTCGCTCGCCCTGACCGCCGCCTTCGTCGTGGCGCTGCTGCTCAGCCGCAAGGAGTTCTACGCGAAGGGCGACCGCTCCAACCCGTGGCTCGCCGCGGTCGTGGCGGTGGGCGGACTGCTCGTCACCTCGCTGCTCGCCGCCGTCCTGGTCACCGTCACCAACACCTCCACCGTCCCCTCCACCTTCCTGGAGCGCTGGCGGTACGGCGTGATGCGGCTGATCACCCTGGCCGCCGACGACTCCCGCCTGCCCGGCATCTCCACCCCCGGCTGGGTCGACGTCACCATCAACGTCCTGTCCACGCTGCTCCTGTTCGCCGTGCTGTTCGCGGCCTTCCGCTCCCGGCGGGCCGTCGACCCGCTGACCGAGGAGGACGAGGAGCGGCTGCGGGCCCTGCTGGACAAGCAGGGGGACCGCGACTCGCTCGGCTACTTCGCGCTGCGCCGCGAGAAGAGCGTCGTGTGGTCGCCGAGCGAGAAGGCGGCCGTCACCTACCGGGTGGTCGGCGGGGTGTCCCTCGCCTCCGGCGACCCGATCGGCGACCCCGAGGCATGGCCCGGCGCGATCGAGCCCTGGCTGGCCGAGGCCCGCGAGCACGGCTGGATCCCGGCCGTGATGGGCGCGAGCGAGGAGGCCGGCACCATCTACGCCCGGCACGGCCTGGACGCCCTGGAGCTGGGCGACGAGGCGATCGTGGAGACCGACGAGTTCACCCTGGACGGCCGGGCGATGCGCACGGTCCGGCAGGCGTACAACCGGGTCAAGCGGGCCGGGTACGAGGTCCGGATCCGGCGCCACGAGGACATTCCGGCCGACGAGATGGCCGAGCTGCTGCGCAAGGCCGACGACTGGCGGGACGGGGCCACCGAGCGGGGCTTCTCGATGGCGCTCGGCCGGCTCGGCGATCCGCGCGACGGCCGCTGCGTGATGCTGGAGTGCACCGACGAGAAGGGCGAACTGCGGGCCGTGCTGTCCTTCGTCCCGTGGGGCCCGAAGGGTCTCTCGCTCGATCTGATGCGCCGTGACCGGGAGTCGGAGAACGGCCTGATGGAGTTCATGGTCATCGAACTCCTCCAGCGCGCCAAGGAGATCGGGATCACGCAGGTCTCGCTGAACTTCGCCATGTTCCGCTCCGTCTTCGAACGTGGCTCGAAGCTCGGGGCGGGACCCGTGCTGCGCATGTGGCGTTCGCTGCTCAGCTTCTTCTCCCGCTGGTGGCAGATCGAGTCGCTGTACCGTGCCAACGCCAAGTACCGACCGATCTGGGAGCCCCGATTCATGCTCTTCGAGAAGAGTGCGGACCTGCTGCGCATCGGCCTCGCCGCGGGCCGCGCGGAGGGGTTCCTGGAAGCTCCGGGACTGCCGAAGTGGATGCACCGCAGACACCTGGAGAGCGGGCGTTGAGCGGGACCCTGAAGGAGTTCGCCCGCCGCGAGTGGGGGCCGCTGTTCTCCACCGTGCGGACCGCGCTGGCCACGAGGGGGTGGCGGGCCGTCCCGATGACGCTGACGGCCGTCTGCCTCACCGCCCTCTGCCAGCTCGTGCAGAACCAGGACTGGGGGTACCAGCCGGTCCAGGACCTCGGCTCCGTACGGGCCGAGGACCCACTGTGGCTCGCGCTGCTGCGGACCCCGCTCTCGCTCTTCGTCCCCGCGCTCGACCTGCCCGTGTGGGGCGCCCTCGCCCAGGTGCTGCTGGTGTTCGGGATCGCCGAGATCTGCATCGGGCGGTGGCGGACGCTCGCCGTCGCCTACCTGGCGACGCTGGGCGGCACGCTCTACGCGCGCGTGGGCATCGCGCTCGGCCCGGACGGTCCGTTCGGGCTGCCCGCCTCCGACGCGCAGGTCGTCGACACCGGCCCCTCGGCGGCCGTGGTGGGCCTCGCCGTCTACGTCTGCTGGCGGTACGGGGCCCGGTGGACGGCCGGGCTCGTCGTGCTGGCGATGGTGGTCGAGGTGGTGATCAAGCCGAACCTGGCCGGCAAGGAGCACCTCGCCGCGATCGCCTCCGTCCTCGTCCTGATCGCGGTCCGGGCCTGGCGCGAGCGGCGTCAGGAGGGGGGCGTGCCCCGTCCGGGCACCCGCTCCTGGAAGCCGCCGATCAAGTCCTGAGAGCGGCGCCGGATCCTGGTCCAGCGCTTGTCGTGGCGGTACGTACGGATCGTGGAGCGGGCCCTGGCCCGGTGGCGCCGGGCGTAGAGGCGCCGGGACCACCAGGAGCCGGGGCGGGCCAGCCGGACGGCGCCGACGATCGCCACGAACGGGACCAGGGTCCCGATCACGGCCATCCGGAACTTCCCCTTCACCAGGGTGACCAGGACGAGGAGGAAGTTCAGCGCGAGGCTGAGGATGAACGTGGCCCGGTCCTGGCGTTCGTCGGCGGTCATGTCGTCGACGCCGAGCGGCGAGAAGCCGCTGAGCGTGAGCCCCACCAGCGCCGCGGTGAGGACGACCACCTCGACGCTCTTGCGGCCCTCGTCCGTCCAGTACACGTCGTCGAGATGGAGGATGAGCGCGAACTCGTCCAGGACGAGCCCGGCGCCGACCCCGAAGACGACGGCGAAGACGGCCGCGCCGACACCGTGCCGGTCGCTGCCCACCGCGCCGAACCCGCCGATGACGGTGAGGACCACGCCCGGCACGACGTGATGGATGTGGAGCCCTCCCGAGGAGACGTTCCGGAAAGGTCCCTTCCCCGCCCGGATGAGCCGGGTGACGGTGCGGGTGACCAGGAATGTCAGGACGAAGGAGGTCAGAGCGAGCAGCATCGGGAGCTTGCCCGGCTCGACGATGTTGCGGGAGAACCAGTGACCCATGCCACCCCGTTCCGATATGCGCGATATGCGCAATCTATCGTCCGGAAGCGGCGATTACCCTGCCCGGATGGACGGCCTGCGTTTCGCTTTCGGCACCCTCACGGTGTTCCCCGCCCGCATCACCCGCTGGGACCGGGACGCGGCGCGCGCCGGCATGCTCTGCGCCCCCGTGGCCGGACTGACCGTCGGCGTCTGCGCCGCCGCGCTCGGCGGCACGTTCCTGCTGCTCGGCTCGGGCCCGCTGCTCGCCGCCGTCGCCGCCACCGCCGTCCCCGCCGTGCTCACCCGGGGCCTCCACCTCGACGGCCTCGCCGACACCGCCGACGGCCTCGGCAGCGCCAAGCCGGCCGAGGACGCGCTGCGCATCATGAAGCAGTCGGACATCGGGCCGTTCGGCGTCATCTCCCTCGTCCTCGTCCTGCTCGCCCAGGTCGCCGCGCTGTTCCGGCTGTACGAGGAGAGCTGGGCGCACGGCACGGTCGCCGCCGCGCTCGCCGCGACCGTCGCCCGCCTCGCCCTCACCCACGCCTCCCGCCAGGGCGTCCCCGCGGCCCGCCCCGAGGGCCTCGGCGCGATCGTCGCCGAGACGGTCCCGGTCCGCTCCGCGACCCTCACGACCGCCCTCGTCCTGGTCGCGGCCGCCGCGGCCGGCCTCCTCTCCTCCCCCTTCGACGCGGTCCGCAACGTCCTCGCGGCCGGCGCCGCCCTCGGCGCGGCGGCGCTGCTGCTGCGCCGCTGCGTACGCCGGTTCGGCGGGGTGACCGGCGACGTGTTCGGCGCGGTGGAGGAGACGGCGGCGACGGTGGCCCTGGCGGCCCTGACCTTCGGGTGACCTATCCGTGACCGGGCGGAGGGCAACCTTCCGGTCCGCTGTCCGGTCTTGAGGGCGTGATCAGACATCTCGCCCGCACCTCCGCCGTGCTCACCGCCGCGGTCCTGTCGCTCGCCGCCTGCGGCGGCGGGGGCACCACGAGCACCGGCACCCCCGCCCACCCGGTCTTCTCCGAGCCGCTCGCCCGGCAGGTCAACCTCGCCCTCCGGCACACCCAGGAGACCGGCGGCGCCGACTTCCGGCAGACCGTCACCTTCGGCGCGGGCAAGGACACGGCCGTCCAGAACCTCACCGGACGGCTGGACTTCGCGGGCTCGCGCGGCGAGGCGGCGAGCCGCTGGAGCCTCACCCCGGGCTTCCCCGAGGACGCCCGGGAGACGATCCTGGGCACCCTGCCCGGCCACGCCACCGGCGACGCGGCCGGCCGGTACACCGTGGACACCCGCGCCATCCACTACCGCGCGGACTCCGCCGGGTACTGGCTGAGGTACGAGGGCGACATCGAGCCGCTCTGGGGCATCGACTCGATCAGCCATCTGCGGGGCACCGAGGGCGCGATCGGCGGCACGCTCCTGGAGGTGCTGAGCGCCGCACGGCCCACCGCGCAGCCGACGACGGCCGACGGTGGCCGGTCGTACCGGACCGACTTCCCGCTCGGCGCGGCCCTGGACCTCTTCCCGTACGACCTGCGCACGGAGTTCGTCTCCGGCCCCCTGCACGTGACGGACCCGAGCCCGCCGGTCCCGGTGACCGTGGACGTCGACCGCGAGGGCCGGATCGTCCGCGCCCGGGCAGACCTCTCCTCCCTGCTCTCCCACGAGCCGGACAGCCTGCTCGCCGGAGTGACCACACTCCGCGCCGACCTGACCCTGGGCCGCTTCGGCGCGCCGGAGCCGGCCGTCTCCGCCACTCCGGACGGCCGGGTCCTGGACGCCGCCGGGGCCGTCCGCCCCAGCTACGAGGTCGCGGCCGGCGCGTGCATGGACTTCAACACCGGCATGCGGCACAGCCGTCTGGTGACCCGCGTGCCCTGCGCCGGCCCCCACGACGGGAAGGTCACCGGGCAGCACCCGCTCCCCGGCGCCTATCCCGGGTCCGAGGCCGCCAGGGACCGCGCCGGGCGGGCCTGCGCCAGGGCCGAGGGCCCCGGCACCCCCTGGTACACCTGGTCGACCGAGGACGAGTGGACCGACCGGGGCGCGGGACGCGCCACCTGCTACACCGTCTCCACCCGGCGCTCGGCGGCCTAGGCAGTGTCCGGCCCGGTCGGCGGGGCGGGTGTCAGCACGCCTGGCGCCACACGCCCAGTTCGTACCGCTTTCGCATGGAGCTGAGGCCCAGTTTCCGGGCCTGGGGGCAGAACTGGGAGGTGGTCAGTTCGTATTCGACGTGGAAGACCGCCTTGCCGGCCGCCACGAAGGGGGCGAGGCGGCCGCACTCGTCGTACTCGGCGCACTGCTCGTTGACGGCGAAGTCGAAGTCGGGGAGGAGCCGGGGGATCTGGTCCAGGTCGTTCTTGAGGCCGACCGCGAGGCCGCGGTCGTGGGCGAGGCGGGCGACGAGCCGGTTGTAGCGGAGCTGGTCGGCGGCGGTGAGGGGGAAGCCGGTGCTGTTGCGGTAGCCGTCCATGTTGTCGGGCTCGACGGCGTCGAAGCCCTTGTCCCGGCACATGTCGAGGCGCGCGGCCATGAGGGGTTCGAGGAGGTCGGTGCGGCGGATGTCGAGCCAGCGCTCGCCCTTCCAGCCGTTGCCCTTGCCGAGGAGGGACCGGGGGAACTTCGCCGCGTCCGGGCGGAAGTCCTCCCAGGCGCCGGTGGAGAGGTAGCAGATGACCTTGCGGCCCCGCGCGTGCAGGTCCTTCACGGTGGCCGCGGGGTGGTCGAAGCCGTCGATGTCGTACACGGGCACGTCGACGGCCGGATCGAGGCGGCCGCTGAGCTGCCACTGCCAGGCGAGGCCGGGCTTCGGCCGCCAGCGGTCGTCCGCGGTCTTGGCGTCCGGGCCGGGGGCCGACGTGCAGGCGGTGGCGAGCAGCAGCCCCGCGAGCAGGGGAAGGAGGCGCCGCTTCGGGCGGGCGGGTCTCATCGGGCGGGCTCCAGGGGGTGCGGAAGGGTGCCCCAGGGGTGCGCGCCCGCGCCGGGGACGGCGCAGTGCACCGGCGTGGCGGGGCGGACGCCGGGCGGGGCCGCGTAGACGAGGTGGCAGTAGTGGGCGGCGACGGGGAGGTCGAGCGTCCGGTACGTCTCCCAGGGGCCCTCGAAGGTGACGAGGAGGTCGGCCTGGGCCTCGTATCCGGGGTCCGGGTGGGCGCCGTGGTTGAAGACGAGGGTGGCGGCCCCGGCGGCCCGCGCCGCCACGGCGATCCGCCGGTAGTGGGCGAGGGCTTCGGGCGCGGTCGCCACCTGGTCGAGGAAGGCCCCGTCGGCGCCGTACCAGTCGCGGTGCCGGAGCAGTTCGGTGACGACCTCGATGTGCGGGCGGCGGGCGTAGGCGGTGTCGACGTAGCCGAGGACCCGCACCCCGGCGGCCCGCAGTTGCCCGGCGGCGTCGATGAACGCCGGGTCGGGCGCCTGGCCGGCGCCGCTCGCCGGGTTGAGGACCACGCCGTAGAGGGCGGGGGCCGCGTCGACGAGCGCGGCCCACTCCTCGGGGCGTTCGGCGGGGTGCTCGTAGTACGGCACCAGCAGGGAGCGAGTCGTCACGGTCCCCCCTAGACGCGGTGGACGGTCGGTCGTACCAGCAGAACACAGCTGAGGACGGCGAGCAGCGCCGCCGCTCCCCCGGCGGCCACCGGTCCGGCCGCCGGCGCCGCCGCCTGGGCCGCCGCCGCGAGCAGGCAGACGCCGGCCGCGCTGAGCACCGCGCCGAACGCCTGGAGCAGCAGCCCCAGCCAGAGGACGGTGCCGATCAGGAGCAGGGCGGTCAGGCGAGGGAGCGTCGGCCAGGGGGCGTCCGGCCCGACCAGGGTGGCCGCGAGGGTGAGGGCGAGGAGGACGGTCAGATAGCCGCCCAGGCAGAGGACGAGGGTGCCGGTGACCGCCCGGCGGAACTCGCGGGCGGTGGTGAGGGTCCGCAGCCGGGTCAGGCTCTCGCCCCGGAAGCGGTGCAGCAGCCATTCGGCGGGCCCCATGGAGAGGGTGAGCGCCATCACCGCCCCCGCCCCGCTGATCAACGTGTCGCCCACGCCCGCCTGGAGGACGAGCAGGCCGCTGCCGAGGCCGAACAGGCCGTACGGCAGGGAGGCCGCGCGCGGCGGCCCGCCCCGGCCCGCGGTGCCGCGCCGGGCCCCCGGCCGCAGGACGAGCGCGGCGCAGGCGACGGAGGCGGCGAGCGAGGCGAGGAGCAGGCCGGTCCGCAGCACGTCGGGCAGGTCCCAGCGGAACGCGGGGAGCGCCCCGGCGAGCGGTGACAGGGCGCAGAGCAGGGCCCGTTCGCGGCCGAGGACCAGGAGGACGGTCGCGGCGGCCAGGTAGAGGGACTGCCCGGCGGCGAACACGGCGGCCGGGGTCTCGCCGGGCGCGGCGGCCGCGAACGCGACGGCCGTTCCGGCGAGGGCGCCCGCCGGGGCCCCGACGAGCAGGGCGCGGGCGGCGGCGGGCCGGTCGCCGAGGCCGAGCCAGGTGTACGCGCGGTGCGACAGCGCCTGGTTCCACACCCAGCCGGTGACGGCCCCGGCGAGGAGCGGGATCGTGCCCCCGGGGAGCCCGGCCCGGCCGTGTGCCCCGGCGAGGAGCGGGGCGGCGAGGACGTACGCGAGGCCCGGCAGCGCGAACACGAGCCCGCGCAGCAGGCAGCCGGCGAGCTCGCTGTGCCAGACGCCGGAGGACCGTGCCTCCGGTTCGGGGTGGCGCCGCTCCACGCGCGCGTAGAGGTCCTCGGCGAGCGTGAAGGAGTCGGCCCGGCCATAGGTGAGCCGGATGTGGTCGTCGGTCATCCCGTCGGACTCGAGGATCGCGGCGATCTCGTCGGGGTGCACGGCGGCGGCGACGAACCCGTCGAGCCGTTCGGCGAGTTCGTCGAGCGGGTCGCCCGCGAGCCCGTCGTCGGCGGGGGGCCGGGGACCGCGTGCGGGCGGCGGCGGGGCGGCGGCCGGGGGCGTGGTGCGTGCCGCCGGGTGTGCGCGGCGGGGGCGGGGGATCGCCGGGAGGGTGGCCGGGGCCGCCGGCGGGGGTTTCAGCCAGAGGGAGCCGCTCATACCGGGGTGCCTCCGGGGACGAGGGTCGGGGAGGTGCGACGGGGGGCGGGGATGCTGAGGCGGAGCGGGGCGGGGGTGACGGCGGGGAGCGGGTGCGACGGTCGGGCGCCGGCCAGTTCGAGGTAGATCTGGCGGAAGCCGTCCACCGACCGGTTCAGGGTGAACCGGTCGACGACCCGCTGCCGTGCCAGGCGGCCGAGTTCGGCGCGCCGGGCCCCGTCCCGGAGGAGTTCGGTGACGGCGGCCGCCATGACGGCCGGTTCGCGGGGAGGGACGACGATCCCGGTGTCGCCGACGGCCTCCCGGACGCCGCCGACGTCGGTGGAGACGGTGGCGCGGCCGCAGGACATCGCCTCGATGAGGGAGAAGGGGAAGCCCTCGCTGATGGAGGAGAGCATGACGACGCTGCCGGCCGCGTAGGCGGCGGGGACGTCGGAGATCCGGCCCTCGAAGGACACCCCGTCGGCGACGCCGAGTTCGGCGGCGAGCTTCTCCAGGCGGGTCAGGTAGTCCTCGTTGCCGGCGGGGACGGGGCCGAACAACCGCAGCCGCAGTTCGGGGAGTTCGGCGCGGCAGATCGCGTACGCGCGGATCAGGGTCACGAGGTCCTTGATGGGGTCGACGCGGCCGCACCAGCTGAGGGTGGGCGTCTCGGGTTCCGGTCCGGCCTCGGGGAAGAGGGCCGGGTCGACGCCGTTGTAGACGGTGCGGATGCGTTCGGCGGGGGCGCCGCCGCGCTCCTCCCAGCGCCGGTTGTACTGGTTGCAGGGGGTGATGAGGTCGGCCTTGACGTATCCGAGGGTATTGAGCTCGCGGTAGAAGCCGAGCATCAGGGCCTTGACGGGCCAGCGTTGCGCTTCGGTGCGGTAGCCGAGGTAGCGCTCGCGGAGGTAGATGCCGTGTTCGGTGAGCAGGAAGGGCACCCCTTCGAAGTGCTGCGCGGCGAGTGCGGGCAGGGTGGCGAGACCGCTGGAGACGGCGTGGGCCACGCTGCCGTCGGCTATCCGGGCGGCGAGCGGCCGCAGGGCGTGTTCCAGCAGGTCGGTGGCGGTGAGGGCGTCGTGGACGGTGGGCCGGGCAGCGACCGTCGGCAGGTGCGGCATGGTCCAGATCCACATGAGGGAGCGCAGGGCCGGCTCGGAGCGGAGGGCGGCGGTCAGCCGTCCCTGCCAGGCGAGGGCGGCCAGTTCGTACAGGCTCGCGCCGAAGTCGCGGCCCGCCTCGGGGTCGAGGAGGGCGAGCAGGAGCCCTTCGTACGCGTCGAGGAAGCGCCGGCGTTCGCGCCCCCGCAGGGGCCGGCGCGCGCGGACGGGCGCCGGCCCCTGCGGGAGTCCCCAGAGGGGGTACGCGGTGTGCCGGGTGACGTTGGACGGCAGCTCCCAGGTGACGGGTTCACGGCCGCTGCCCGTGAGGGCGAGGATCTCGAAGTCGACCTCGGGCATGCCGCGGACGAGCTGGTCGCACCAGGTGCTGACGCCTCCGTGGACATGCGGGTAGGTGCCTTCGGTGAGCATGGTGACATGGCGGCCACGGCTCGGCATGTGCGGTTCCCCCCAGAACGTGCTGGTCAGGCGGTCGGGAGCGTGAGTGTGACGGTGGTCTGGAGCAGTTCGGGCGTGGTCCAGGCGGAGCGGGTGCCGGCGTAGGGCGAGCCGAAGGCGGTGGTGCCGAGGAGGAGCCGCTTGCGGGTGCCCTCGGGGGCGGTGACGGGCGCGGTGACGCCGGCGGGGGCCTTGACCGTGACGGTGGTGCCGATGCGGTAGGCGGTGACCTTTCCGGCGGCGAGGGCCTGCTCCCAGTCGGCGCGGCGGGTGAACTCGGTGCCGACGTCCCGCTGGGCGGGGTTCACCAACGGCGCGCTGGGGGCGAACAGGGCCCGGTAGTCGGCGAGTACGCGGTCGAGGACGGGGTAGAGGAGCCGTTCCTCGGCGAGGTTGGACTGGTGCACGTAGTGCGGGCGCGGGTCGTTGTTCATCACGTGGGAGAGGGCGGTGCGGGCCTCCTGCGGCACGATCCGGTCGGCGTAGCCGGTGGCGGTGTCGAGCGGGGCGGGCAGGCAGGTGGAGGCCGGGTTGGACTCGCAGAGGCCGCTGCCGCCGTCGGCGCGGGAGGTGTAGATCCAGTTGTACTCGTCGGCCATCTCGGCGGCGGTGCCCACGTTGTAGTACACGTTCATCGGGTGGCGGGGCACGGTCCTCGCGGCGGCGGAACCGGTGCCGACGGCCCGCTGGCGCGGTTCGCGGGAGTTGTCGCTGCCGGTCCACTTCACCCCGTTGTCGGCGAGGGCGCCGGCCAGGTTGGGGTTGTCGACGGGCTGCTGGGGCAGGGTCCTGAGGCCGGAGTGCTCGCCGGTGACGAGTTCGGCGCGGTCGACGGAGATGCCCTTGCCGACGGCCCAGTTGTGGTTGTCGCGGATCTGGGCGGAGAGCTCGGAGCGGCTCACCCAGAGGGTGTTCCCGGCGGTGTCCTTGGCGCACTGCCAGGGGACGACGGTGTTGTCCTGGACGCAGCCGAGGAAGGGGTGGGTGTAGGTGTGGTTGATCCACCGATACTGGGCGCGGTCCGCGACGAGCCGGTCGGTGAGCGGGTCGGTGCCGCCGTGCTCGGTCTTCCACTGCTCGCCCTGGCCGCCGTTGTAGACCATGTCGAGGGTGAAGCCGGAGGACTTCTGCCAGGCGGCGGCGTACTGCGCGTCGGCGACCGTCATCCGGATCGGGTCGACGCCCTCGCCGTCGTCGCCGACGCAGTCGAAGTCGCCGGGGGTGCAGTCGAGGGCGGCGTCCCAGCGGGCGTCGGGGGCGAACACGTCGTCGACGTGGACGGAGAGGTAGTTGCGGCTCTGGCCGAGGTGGACGCCCTGGGTGAGCCATTCGACGATGCCGCGGGCCAGTGCGCGGAACTGCCGCTGGTACTGGTTGTAGGCGAAGGTGACGACGAGCTCGCGGCGCCCGTCGGCGGCGTACTCGCCGATGAGGCTGGCCCGGCCGCCGCCGTCGACGGGGATGTCGAGGTAGCTGGTGTAGCCGGCCCGTGGGCCGCCCGCGTAGCCGTAACTCTCGGCGATGGCGGGGTCGTTGTCCTCGAAGGTGAGCGCTCCGGCCAGGTAGCGGAAGGGGCCGGCCCGTCCGGCGGCGGTGACGCCGGCCGTGGTGCCGTCGAGGACGCCGGAGTAGCCGCCCGCGTCGGTGTAGTCGAGGCCGACGCCGGGGTGCGACCAGGTGTAGGCGTCGACCTGCGGGATGCCGAAGGTCCGCTCGTAGGTCTGCAGGGCGGTGTACTCGGCGGAGTCGGGGCCGAAGGCGCTCTCGTGGGGCAGGACGACGCCCTGGTACTTGGCGCGGGGGCGACCGTCGAGCGTGTCGCTGAGGAAGGCTGTGTCGAGGACCGGCCGGTTCGGGTCGTCGAGGTCGATCCTGCGGTACGGGACGCCGGAGCCCGCCAGTTCGGCGGTGATCGCCTCGACCGCGCTGCCTCCGTCGTCGACGACGAGGACGGTGAGGTCGACGCGGGGCACCGGCGCGGCGACGGCCTGCGCGGACGGCACGACGGTGGCGAGGAGCGCGGCGGCGGCGAGGACCGCGAGCCGGGCCGTGCGGGGTGCGCCGGCGGCGGTACGGGGTGCGGTGCGGGCGCCCGGAGCGGTGCGGGACGCGATTCTGGGCGTACGGATTCGGCCGGAGTCCATCGGGTGTGTCCCCCCTCGGCAGGTCCCGCCCCGCCGTCGCCGGATCGGGGGGACCTGTGGAGATGATGCAGATGATGCAAAGGCGAGAGCATCGTCCTTGCGTGAATGAGGCGAGTGTGGAGGAGCTCTCCGGGCCGGAACGGTAAACATGAAAGAGACACCACGGATGAGTGAATCAACGCCGCCGTGAGCGAACCGGGCGAGCGAGCGTAGGCTCGTTCTCGGCGCTCTCCGGGCCGAAATACGATGCGGCGGGCACGGTCGGCCCATCCCTCGACCGCCACAGAACTCAATGGAAGCGAGATTTCACCACCGTGACTGCTCTCACTCTCAGCACTGCCGGTGCGGCGACGCTGCGCGCGGACGCCCTCGTCGTCGGCGTCGCGAAGTCCGGCAAGGCGCTCGTCGTCGCCCCGGGCGCCGAGGCCGTCGACACGGCCTTCGAAGGCCGGCTCGCCGCCGTCCTGGAGACCCTGGGCGCCTCGGGTGCCGAGGGTGAGGCGACGAAGCTGCCCGCCCCCGCCGGCCTCAAGGCCCCGCTCGTCCTGGCCGTCGGCCTGGGCGTCGCCCCCGAGGACGGCGAGTCGTTCGGCGCGGAGACCCTGCGCCGCGCCGCCGGCACCGCCGCCCGCACCCTGCACGGCACCAAGAAGGCCGCCTTCGCGCTGCCGATCGCCGCTCCCGAGGACGCCTCCGCCATCGCCGAGGGCGCGCTGCTCGGCGCGTACGCCTTCACCGCATACCAGGAGACCGGCAAGGACGCGAAGAAGCCCCTCGCCGAGGTCGCCCTGCTCGGCGCCAAGCCCCGCGACAAGGCGTACAAGGCCGCCGCGGAGCGCGCGCAGGCCGTCGCCGAGGAGATCAACCGCGCCCGCGACCTGATCAACATGCCGCCGAACGACCTGACCCCGGCCGCCTTCGCCGCCGCCGCCCAGGCCGCCGGCAAGGAGCACGGCCTCAAGGTCCAGGTCCTCGACGAGAAGGCCCTCGCCAAGGGCGGCTTCGGCGGCATCCTGGGCGTCGGCGTCGGCTCCGAGAACCCGCCGCGCCTGGTCCGGATCGGCTACACCCACCCGAAGGCGGAGAAGACCCTCGCCCTGGTCGGCAAGGGCATCACCTACGACTCGGGCGGCATCTCCCTGAAGCCGGCCGGCCACAACGAGACGATGAAGTGCGACATGAGCGGCGCCGCCGCCGTGTTCTCCACCGTCGTCGCCGCGGCCCGCCTCGGCCTCGAGGTCAACGTCACCGGCTGGCTGGCGCTCGCCGAGAACATGCCGTCCGGCTCCGCCACCCGCCCGGGTGACGTGCTGCGCATGTACAGCGGCAAGACCGTCGAGGTCCTGAACACCGACGCCGAGGGCCGGCTCGTCCTCGCCGACGCGCTGACCAGGGCCTCCGAGGAGCACCCGGACGCGATCGTCGACGTGGCGACGCTGACCGGCGCGATGGTCCTGGCCCTGGGCAACCGCACCTTCGGCATCATGGCCAACGACGACGACTACCGCTCCGCGATCCACGAGATCGCCGACGAGGTCGGCGAGGCGTCCTGGCCGATGCCGCTCCCGGCGGACCTGCGCAAGGGCATGGACTCCCCCACCGCCGACATCGCCAACATGGGCGAGCGGATGGGCGGCGGCCTGGTCGCCGGCCTCTTCCTCCAGGAGTTCGTGGGCGAGGGCATCACCTGGGCCCACCTGGACATCGCGGGCCCGGCCTTCCACGAGGGCGCCCCGTACGGCTACACCCCGAAGGGCGGCACCGGATCCTCGGTCCGCACCCTGGTGAAGCTGGCCGAGCGCACGGCGGCCGGCGAGCTCTGACCGCCCCGTGACGGCGACGGCCCCGGGCTTCGTGCCCGGGGCCGTCGCCCTTCCCGGCCGGCGGTCCCCCGCGACGAAATCCGTAGGTTCGTACACCGCGGCGATCCCCCCGTAAGGACGATCGGCCGTCTCAGAGCCCGGCCCCGCGTCCCGTCAGCCGTCAACAAGTGCGAAGATGGGTTCTCGGCAGGACAGGGCCCCCACCACAGGGCCGAAATAAAGCGGCCGAACACCAGCCGCCGCCCGGTCATCGAAGACCGGCGACGAGCGCACATGCATGGAGGACGTGACGTGGCGAACGACGCCAGCACCGTTTTCGACCTAGTGATCCTCGGCGGCGGTAGCGGCGGTTACGCCGCGGCGCTGCGCGGAGCGCAGCTGGGCCTGGACGTCGCACTGATCGAGAAGAACAAGCTCGGCGGCACCTGCCTGCACAACGGCTGCATCCCGACGAAGGCCCTGCTCCACGCCGGCGAGGTCGCCGACCAGGCGCGCGAGGCGGAGCAGTTCGGTGTCAGGGCCTCTTTCGAGGGCATCGACATCAAGGGCGTGCACAAGTACAAGGACGACGTGATCTCGGGCCTGTACAAGGGTCTGCAGGGTCTCGTCGCCTCCCGCAAGGTGACCTACATCGAGGGCACCGGCCGCCTGTCGTCCCCGACCTCCGTCGATGTGGACGGCCGTCGCGTCGAGGGCCGCCACGTCCTCCTGGCCACCGGTTCCGTGCCGAAGTCGCTCCCCGGCCTGGAGATCGACGGCAACCGGATCATCACCTCGGACCACGCGCTGACCCTGGACCGGGTCCCGGAGTCCGCGATCATCCTCGGCGGCGGTGTCATCGGCGTCGAGTTCGCCTCCGCGTGGAAGTCCTTCGGCACCGACGTCACGGTCATCGAGGGCATGAAGCACCTCGTCCCGGTCGAGGACGAGAACAGCTCGAAGCTTCTTGAGCGCGCGTTCCGCAAGCGCGGCATCAAGTTCAACCTCGGCACCTTCTTCCAGTCCGCCGAGTACACCGACAACGGCGTCAAGGTCACCCTGGCCGACGGCAAGACCTTCGAGGCCGAGGTGCTGCTGGTCGCCATCGGCCGCGGCCCGGTCTCCGCCGGTCTCGGTTACGAGGAGCAGGGCGTCGCGATGGACCGCGGCTACGTCCTGGTCGACGAGTACATGCGCACCAACGTGCCGACGATCTCGGCCGTGGGCGACCTCGTCCCGACGCTCCAGCTCGCGCACGTCGGCTTCGCCGAGGGCATCCTCGTCGCGGAGCGCCTGGCCGGCCTGAAGGCCGTCCCGATCGACTACGACGGCGTGCCGCGGGTGACGTACTGCCACCCCGAGGTCGCCTCCGTCGGCATCACCGAGGCCAAGGCCAAGGAGATCTACGGCGCGGACAAGGTCGTCGCCCTGAAGTACAACCTCGCGGGCAACGGCAAGAGCAAGATCCTCAAGACCGCGGGCGAGATCAAGCTCGTCCAGGTCAAGGACGGTGCCGTGGTCGGCGTCCACATGGTCGGTGACCGCATGGGCGAGCAGGTCGGCGAAGCGCAGCTGATCTACAACTGGGAGGCGCTGCCGGCCGAGGTCGCGCAGCTCATCCACGCCCACCCGACGCAGAACGAGGCGCTCGGCGAGGCCCACCTGGCCCTGGCCGGCAAGCCGCTGCACTCCCACGACTGACGCTGACGTCATCACAGGGCGCGACGACCACTTTCCGCAATTCGTTAGGAGCAACTGAAACCATGTCGGTTTCCGTAACCCTGCCGGCGCTCGGCGAGAGCGTCACCGAGGGCACCGTCACCCGCTGGCTCAAGGCCGAGGGTGAGCGTGTCGAGGCCGACGAGCCGCTGCTCGAGGTCTCGACCGACAAGGTCGACACCGAGATCCCCGCCCCCGCCTCGGGCATCCTGGCCTCCATCAAGGTCGCCGAGGACGAGACGGTCGAGGTCGGCGCCGAGCTGGCCATCATCGACGACGGCACGGGCGCCCCCGCCGCGGCTCCGGCCCCGGCCCCGGTGGCTCCGGCCGCCCCGGTCGCCGCCCCGGCTCCGGTCGCGCCCGCCGCTCCCGTGGCCGCTCCGGCCCCGGTGGCCGCCGCTCCGTCGATCGCCCCGGCCGTCGTGACCCCGGTTCCGGCGACGCCCGCCGCGGCTCCGGCCGAGGACGGCGCGTACGTGACCCCGCTGGTCCGCAAGCTCGCCACCGAGAACGGTGTCGACCTGGCGGCCGTCAAGGGCTCGGGCGTCGGCGGCCGTATCCGCAAGCAGGACGTCCTCGCGGCCGCCGAGGCCAAGAAGGCCGCTCCGGCCCCGGTCGCCGCCGCTCCGGCCGCCGCGGCGAAGGCCCCGGCCCTCGCGGTCTCCCCGCTGCGCGGTCAGACCGTCAAGATGACCCGCATGCGCAAGGTCATCGGCGACAACATGATGAAGGCGCTGCACGGCCAGGCTCAGCTGACCTCGGTCGTCGAGGTCGACATCACCAAGCTGATGAAGCTGCGCGCCCGTGCCAAGGACGCGTTCGCCGCCCGTGAGGGCGTCAAGCTCTCCCCGATGCCGTTCTTCGTGAAGGCGGCGGCCCAGGCGCTGAAGGCGTTCCCGGTCATCAACGCCCGGATCAACGAGGACGAGGGCACGATCACCTACTTCGACACCGAGAACATCGGTATCGCGGTGGACTCCGAGAAGGGTCTGATGACCCCGGTCATCAAGGGTGCGGGCGACCTCAACATCGCCGGCATCTCGAAGAAGACCGCGGAGCTGGCCGGCGCCGTGCGCGCCAGCAAGATCACGCCGGACGACCTGGCCGGTGCGACCTTCACCATCTCCAACACCGGTTCGCGCGGCGCGCTGTTCGACACGATCATCGTGCCCCCGAACCAGGTCGCCATCCTGGGCATCGGCGCCACCGTGCGCCGTCCGGTCGTCATCAACCACCCGGACCTGGGTGAGACGATCGCGATCCGCGACATGACGTACGTCGCGCTGTCCTACGACCACCGCCTGGTGGACGGCGCGGACGCCGCCCGTTACCTGACGGCCGTCAAGGCGATCCTGGAGGCCGGCGAGTTCGAGGTCGACCTCGGCCTGTAAGGCGACGTGGGGCCCCCTGGGGCCCCGCGGAGGCCGTGTGCGGGGCCGTCCGCCGGTCTGCAACGTAACGAGCCTCACCTGCGGCGCCCCCCGCCCCACATGTTTGCCGTCGGGGGCGGCGCCCGGATGTGAGACGGTCAACACACCCCGAGGAG
>NZ_JBHWAQ010000002.1:169618-234489 GCF_042743475.1 Streptomyces sp. NPDC059534 | reverse complement strand
GTGGGGGGCAGTCCGCGTTTTTAATAGTCACCGTCCATCCCGTGCGGCCCCCGGGTCTTGCTGGTTTCGGGGGGGGGGCCGCCGCCGTATTGTCTAAGGGTCAACACTCCCCGAGGAGCCTTCATGACCGTCCCCGTCGTCCACTCGCTGCGCGAACAGATCCGCGAGCACATCGTGGAGGGGATCGTCAGCGGCCGCTGGAAGCCGGGCGAGCGGATCGTGGAGCGCCGGATCGCGACCGAGCTGGAGGTCAGTCAGACCCCGGTCCGCGAGGCGCTGCGTGAGCTGGAGTCGCTGCGGCTGATCGAGTCGGCGCCCAACAAGGGCGTGCGGGTCCGCAATCTCACCGCCGCGGACCTGGAGGAGAGCTACCCCGTCCGGGCCGGTCTGGAGCAGATCGCGGCCGAGCTGGCGGCGGCGCGGCTCGCGACGGACTGCTCGGCCCTGGAGCCGCACGTCTCGGCGCTGTACGAGGCGGACGCGACGTCCGACGGGACGGCGCAGGTGCGGCACACGGTGGCCTTCCACCGGGAGTTGGTGAAGGCGGCGGGGAACGCCGTGCTGCTGCACACCTGGGAGACGCTGGGCATCGAGGTCTTCACGGCCCTGTCGATCCGCTGGCTGGGGACGGTCCAGAAGTCGTACGCGGAGGAGCATCAGGAGCTGGTGGAGGCGTTCCGCCGGGGCGATCCGAACATCGGCGCCCTGGTGAAGGCGCACGTCCTGGGCTGCGCGCCGAGGGCCTGACCCACGGCTTGGCGCACGGTTCCGCGCCGCGATTCGAGCACAGGTCCGCGCCGCGATTCGAGCACCGTTTCGCGCCCCGATCGGCGCCCCGTTTCGCGCGCAGCCTGGCGCATGACTTTACGCACAGTGAGCGGGTCCGCTTTCCGGCGGGCCCGCTCATTCGTGCGAGCACCCCCTCAGACAGCCGGTCCCACCTGCGCAAACGGCCCGAAAACGAGGCACCGGGTGCCCTCTTCCCTGGCACCCTGTGCCGACTTTCTCGATCTGAAGAGGTTTTCCCCTTCAACCCTTTGATCGATCATCGATCGCCGGTTTACAGTCTTCGGCGGGCCCACCCGGCCCTTCGCCCTGTCCTGCCAGACATGGCCCCCATCTCCACCCCACCTGTCCGGAAGGCGGCGATCATGACCGATCCCGTAGGCAAGATTCCGAGTGAGCTCGACCAGCTCCCGGACCGTGACACCGAGGAGACCGCCGAATGGGCGGCCTCCCTCGACGCCGTCACCAAGGCCGCCGGCCCCCACCGGGCCGCCTACCTGATGCGCCGCACGCTCCAGCACGCCGAAGGCGCGGGCCTCGCCCTGCCCAAGCTGTTGGAGACCGATTACGTCAACACCATCCCGACCTCCGCGGAGCCGTCCATCGGCGCCTCCGGCGGCGACGAGGAGATGGAGCGGAAGATCACCGCGTGGAACCGCTGGAACGCGGCCGCGATGGTCACCCGCGGCTCCAAGTACGGCGTCGGCGGCCACATCGCCACCTTCGCCTCCGCGGCCTGGCTCTACGAGACCGGCTTCAACCACTTCTTCCA
Organism: Streptomyces sp. NPDC059534; assembly: GCF_042743475.1. Lineage (NCBI taxonomy): Bacteria > Bacillati > Actinomycetota > Actinomycetes > Kitasatosporales > Streptomycetaceae > Streptomyces > Streptomyces sp. NPDC059534. The sequence continues at coordinate 232,931 of NZ_JBHWAQ010000002.1, read as the reverse complement.
GGGCAAGGAAGCCGACGGTTCCGGCGACCAGCTCTTCATCCAGGGCCACGCCTCCCCCGGCATCTACGCCCGCGCCTTCCTCGACGGCCGCCTCTCCGAGGCGCACCTCGACAAGTTCCGCCAGGAGTCCGGCGGCGACGGCCTGCCCTCCTACCCGCACCCGCGCCGGCTGCCCTGGCTGTGGGAGTTCCCCACCGTCTCCATGGGTCTCGGCCCGCTCTCCGCGATCTACCAGGCGCGCTTCAACCGCTACCTGACGAACCGCTCCATCAAGGACGTCTCCGCGTCCCACGTGTGGGCGTTCCTCGGCGACGGCGAGATGGACGAGCCCGAGGCGACGGCGGCGCTCGCGCTCGCCGCCCGCGAGGGCCTGGACAACCTGACCTTCGTCATCAACTGCAACCTGCAGCGCCTCGACGGCCCGGTCCGCGCCAACTTCAAGATCGTGCAGGAGCTGGAGGCCCAGTTCCGCGGCGCCGGCTGGAACGTCGTGAAGTCGCTGTGGGGCAACGCCTGGGACGAGCTGTTCGCGCTCGACACCACCGGCGCCCTCGTCCGCCGCCTCCGCGAGGTGCCGGACGCGCAGGTCCAGACGTACCAGACCCGCGACGCCGCCTACATCCGCCAGGACTTCTTCGGCAAGGACCCGGCGCTCGTCGCGATGGCTCAGCTGCTGAGCGACGACAAGATCCTGGAGTGCTTCCACCTCTCCCGCGGTGGCCACGAGCCCCGCAAGGTGTACGCCGCGTACAAGGCCGCCGTGGAGTTCAAGGGTGCGCCGACGGTCATCCTCGCGCAGACCGTCAAGGGCTTCACCCTCGGTGAGGGCTTCGCGTCGAAGAACGCGAACCACCAGATGAAGAAGCTGACGACCGACGAGTTCAAGAACATGCGGGACCTTCTCGAGCTCCCGATCTCGGACGCGCAGTTCGTCGACGGCCAGGTGCCCTACGGCCACCCCGGCGCCGACGCCCCCGAGGTCCGCTACCTCCAGGAGCGCCGCGCGGCCCTCGGCGGTCCGGCCCCGGCCCGCCGCACCCACGCGCTCGCGCCGCTGCCGGCCCCGGCCGACAAGTCGTTCGCCGCCTTCGACAAGGGCTCCGGCTCGCAGTCGATGGCCACGACGATGGCGTTCGTCCGCCTCGTCAAGGACCTGGTCCGCGACAAGGAGACCGGCAAGCGCTGGGTCCCGATCGTCCCGGACGAGGCCCGTACCTTCGGTATGGAGTCGCTCTTCCCGTCGCTCGGCATCTACTCGCCGAAGGGCCAGACGTACGAGCCGGTCGACCGCGACCAGCTGATGTACTACAAGGAAGCCAAGAACGGCCAGATCCTCAACGAGGGGATCACCGAGGCCGGTTCGATGGCCGACTTCATCGCCGCGTCCACCGCGTACTCCACGCACGGTGAGGCGATGATCCCCTTCTACATCTTCTACTCGATGTTCGGCTGGCAGCGGACCGCCGACCAGATGTGGCAGCTCGGCGACCAGCTCGGCCGCGGCTTCCTCGTCGGCGCCACCGCCGGACGCACCACCCTGACCGGTGAGGGCCTCCAGCACGCCGACGGCCACTCGCCGGTGATCGCGGCCACCAACCCGGCGGCGCTGACGTACGACCCGGCGTTCGCCTACGAGGTCGCGGCCATCGTCAAGGAGGGTCTGCGCCGGATGTACGGCGAGGCCGCCGAGGGCGAGGACCAGAACGTCTTCTACTACCTCACGGTCTACAACGAGCCGATGCCGCAGCCGGCCAAGCCGGCCGGGATCGACGAGGGCATCGTCAAGGGCCTCTACCGCTTCAACACCGCCGAGTCCGCCGGTCTCGACGTGCCGGCGAACGCCTCGCGCATCCAGCTCCTCTCCTCCGGTACGGCCATCCACTGGGCACTGGAGGCGCAGAAGCTGCTCGCCGCCGAGTGGGGCGTGGCCGCCGACGTGTGGTCCGCGACCTCCTGGACGGAGCTGCGGCGCGACGCCCTGGAGGCCGACGCGGCGCTGCTGCGCGGCGAGGAGCGGGTGCCGTACCTCCGCAAGGCGCTGGAGAACGTCGACTCGCCGGTCCTCGCGGTCTCCGACTACATGCGCCAGGTCCCCGACCAGATCGCGCAGTGGGTCGAGCAGGACTGGTCCTCGCTGGGCGCCGACGGCTTCGGCCTCTCGGACACCCGTGACGCGGCCCGCCGCCACTTCGGCGTCGACGCCCAGTCGATCGTCGTCGCCGCCCTCGCCCAGCTGGCCCGCCGCGGCGCGGTCCGTGCGACGGCCGTGAAGGAGGCGCGCGAGCGCTACGGCCTGTAGGCCGGCCGGGCCGACGCGGCCCCGCTGTCGGCGCGGGCACGCATGATGGGTTCATGCGTGCCGCCCGGCTGATCAAGATGGTCCTCCTGCTCCAGTCCCGTCCGTCGATGACGGCGGCCGAACTGGCCGCGGAACTGGAGGTGTCGGAGCGGACCGTCACCCGTGATGCCCTCGCCCTCTCGGAGGCGGGGGTTCCGGTGTATGCGGAGCGGGGCAGATCCGGTGGGTACCGGCTCGTCGGCGGCTACCGCACGCGTCTGACGGGCCTGGCGCGCGGCGAGGCCGAGGCGCTGTTCCTGTCCGGACTGCCGGGCGCGCTGCGGGACATGGGGCTCGAGGACGCGGCCTCGGCGGCCCGCCTGAAGGTCTCCGCGGCGCTGCTTCCCTCGCTGCGCGACGCCCCGGACTCGGCGGCGCAGCGCTTCCTGCTCGACGCCCCGGGCTGGTACCAGGAGCCGGAGACCCCGGAGTTGCTGCCGCCGGTCGCGGAGGCCGTCTGGGAGGACCGGATGCTCGCCGCCCGCTACCGGCGCGGCGACCGCGAGGTGGAGCGCGACCTCGCCCCGTACGGCCTCGTCCTGAAGGCCGGCGTCTGGTACCTGTGCGCGCGTTCCGGCACGGCGTTCCGCACCTACCGGATGGACCGCTTCACGGCCGTCGCCCTCACCGAGGAGCGCTTCGTCCGGGACGAGACCTTCGACCTGCCGGCCTTCTGGGCCGAGCGCGCCGCCGAGTTCGCCCGCTCGATCCTGCGTGCCGAGGTCGTCGTGCGGCTCTCCGAGGCGGGTGCCCGCAGGCTGCCGTACGTGACGGACCGCGCGGCGGCCGAGGAGGCGCTGGCGGCGGGGGCGCGGGACGCGGAGGGCCGGGTGACCGCGACGCTCCCGGTGGAGAGTGAGGAGGTCGCCCTCTCCCAGTTGCTCGCGCTCGGCCCGGAGGCCGAGGTGCTGTCCCCTGTCTCCCTGCGCGAGCGGTTCGGCGAGGCGGCGCGGGGGCTGGCCGCGCTGTACGCCTGATGCCCCGGCGTCCGGTCAGGCGGGGCGCGGGGCGGCGGTCAGGGCGAGGCTCGCGGGCAGCGCGGCGCACGCCTCGCCGAGGTCGGCGGCGAGCTGAGCGCGCGTGGGGGCGCCCGGGCGGGCCGTCCAGGTGTCCAGCGCGCAGTGGAACGCCGCGATGAGCATGTCCACGGCCAGCCGGGGGCGCGGGTCGCCCGGGGCGCCGACGTCGAACCTGCGGTGCAGGGTGGCCAGCGCGGTGCGGCTGGCCTCGTGGCAGAAGTGCAGGCCGTGCGCGTCCATCGAGGGGGTCCGCTCCGCCAGTCGGCGGCTGAGCAGGACACGGTGGGCCCAGCCCTCCGCCGGCATGGCGTCGAGCGCGGCGAGGAGGCAGTCCCGCAGCAGCTCCGGCACGGGGCGTCCGTCGGCCTCGCGGGTCTCCAGGTCGTCGAGGAAGGCCAGCCACAGGTCCTGGGTGGGCGCCATGGCCACGTCCTCCTTGCCGGCGAAGTACCGGAAGAAGGTGCGCTTGGAGACCTCCACGGTGTCGCAGAGCTCGTCGAGGGTCACTCCGCCGAAGCCGCGCTCGGTGAAGAGTTCCAGGGCCGTGTCGATCAGTGTCCGGCGCGTCCGCAGCTTCTTGCGCTCGCGCAGCGGGAGCACGTCCGGGTGCGTCATGGCGTCAGCGTAGCCGAGGGGAGATTGCCACTTGAAAGCTTATGCCACTCAGTGACATAAAGAGGGGGTCACATCCCCGCTCCCCCTCGGAGGGTGCACCCATGCGTGCTCTGCTCGTCGACCGCTCCGCACCGGCCGGACTCCGGCTCGCTCACGCCCCCGACCCCGAGCCCGCCCCCCACCAGGCGCTCGTGCGGGTCACCGCCACCTCCCTCAACCACGGTGAGGTCGCGTTCGCCCTGAAGGACGCTCCGGAGGGCACGGTCCTCGGCTGGGACGCCGCCGGGGTCGTGGAGCGCGCCGCGGCCGACGGGTCGGGCCCCGCCGCCGGCACCCCGGTCGTGACGCTCGGCCCCTCCGGCGCCTGGGCCGAGTTCCGGGCCGTGGACACCGGCCTCGTCGGGACGGTGCCCGAGGGGGCCGACCCTGGGGCGATCAGCACCGTCCCGGTGGCGGGCGCCGGCGCGCTCCGCGCCCTGCACCGGATCGGCCCCCTGCTCGGCAGGCGCGTCCTCGTCACCGGCGCCACGGGCGGTGTCGGGCGGTACGCCGTGCAGCTCGCCCGGCAGGCCGGAGCTCATGTCGTCGCCGCCACCGGCCGCCCGGACCTGCACGGCGACGGCCTGCGCGCGCTCGGAGCGCACGAGGTGGTGGCCGGGGCGTCCGAGGTCGGGCAGCCGGTGGACGGCGTCGTGGACCTGGTCGGCGGGCGGACCCTCGTCGACGCCTTCGGCGCCCTGGCGGAGGGCGGCACGCTCGTCGCGGTCGGCCACGCCTCCGCCGAGGCCGAGACCTTCCCGTACGGAGCGCTCTTCGGCGACCAGGGACGCCACGGCCGTACGGTCGCCACCTTCTTCCTGCTGTCCTGCACCGGGCTCGCCCGGGACCTGACCTGGCTCGCCGGGCGGGTGGCCGCCGGCGCGCTCGATCCGGGGATCAGCCTGCGCACCGGCTGGGACCGGGCCGGGGAGGCCGTCGAGGCCCTGCTCGGCCGCCGGCTGCACGGGAAGGCCGTCCTGGACCTCGCCCGATCCGGGTCCTACCGGTAGTCGGCCACGTCCGGCTTCCCCGTCTCGCCGGCGATCATGAAGCCCCAGGCGTCCGGCCGCGAGCCGTCCGCGTCGGTGAAGCCGTACTCCCGCGCGAGCTGTCCGCTGGAGAGCGACCGGCCGTTCCAGCGGTGCCGGTCGGGGTCGGCGGCGAGGGCGGCCACGGCCCGGCCCACGTAGACCGGGGATTCGGAGATCGCGAAGTCGGGGGTCTCGGCGAGGGCGTCGCGCCAGTTCTCCTCGGAGACGCCGAAGGCGGTCAGCATCTGCTCGGACCTGAGCCAGCCGGGGGTGAGGGCGACGGCGGTGCCGCCGTACTCCTCCAGCTCCTTGCCGAGGCCGAAGGCCATCCGGAGGGGGGCGTTCTTGGCGAGGTCGTAGAAGAGGTTCTCGCGGAAGCGGGTGCCGTTGTACTCGGCGGTGCCGTCGGTGACCTCGACGACGAGCCCGCCCCGGTGGCGGACGAGCAGCGGCAGCGCGGTGTGGGAGGTGACGGCGTGCGTCCGCACGCCGAGTTCGAGCATCCTCAGACCGCCCGCGAGGTCGTTCTCCCAGGTCTTCTTACCGAAGGCGAGGAGGTGCTCGCCGCCCCACACGTCGTTGACGAGGACGTCGAGCCGTCCCCGCTCGCGGTCGATCCGGTCGACGAGCGCGCGGACCTGCCCGGGTTCCAGGTGGTCGGTGGGGACGGCGACGCCCTCGCCGCCGGCGGCCGTCACCAGTTCGGCGGTCTCCTCGATGGTCTCGGTGCTCCGGCCGACCTCGCTGACCCGGTCGCGGGTGGTGCGGCCGGTGGCGTAGACGGTGGCTCCGGCGGCCCCGAGCTGGACGGCGATGGCCCGTCCGGCGCCCCGGGTGGCCCCGGCGACCAGGCAGATCCGTCCCCGCAGAGGTGTTGGTTCAGTCGTCATGGCGCCCAGGCTGCCAGGAAAGTACGACACCTTCTGTCCGGATTGAATTCGGGCTTTCCGGGTGCGTCGCCCCCGCCGGGGCAGGATGCTGGTCCCGTGATGGACGAGACCGAGTTCTGGGAGATCATCGACGACAGCCGCGGGGAAGCCGAGGGCGACCCCGAGGAACAGGCCGATCTGCTCGTGGAACGGCTGACCAAGCTGGACCCCGACTCCGTGCTCGACTACGCGCGCCATTTCGAGGCCCGCTTCAACCGCGCGTATCTCTGGGAGCTGTGGGGCGCTGCGGCCGTGCTGTTCGACGGGGCCGGCGACGAGACCTTCGACTCGTTCCGGTGCTGGCTGATCGGCCAGGGCCGGGAGGTGTTCGAGGGGGCCGTGCACGACCCGGACGCGCTGGCCGAGCTGCTCGGCGACTTCGACGTGGAGATCGACGGGGACGGCGAGGAGATCGGCTTCGCGGCGGACGAGGCGTACGAGGCGCTCACCGGTGCCGAGACCCCGGACCTCGGCATCCCGGTGCCGGGCGGGGAGCCGCTGGGCGCCCCCTTCGACCTGGCGGACGACGACGCGCTCGCGGCCCGCTTCCCCCGGCTGTGGGCGCGCTTCGGGGCGGCGTAGCGCGGACCCCGGGGCGGTCGGCCCCGGGATCCGGACGGTGTCTCAGAAGTGGGTGCCGCCGTCGATGCGGACCTCGGTGCCGGTGATGAACTTCCCGTCCTCGCTGGCGAGCATCGCGACGACGCCGGCGACGGTCTCGGGGCCGGCGAAGCCCTGGCCGAGGGCGGGGGCGAGCTTCATGAAGAGGGACAGGTCGGCGTCCTCGGGGAGGCCGGGGCCGACGCTCTGACGGCTGGCGCCGGTGCCGTCGGTCATGCCCGAGGATATGGAGCCGGGCTGCACGGCGGTGAAGCGGATGCCCTGCCTGGCGTACTCGGCGGCGAGCGCGTGCGTCATGGACTGGATGCCGCCCTTGCTGGCCGCGTAGGCGGACATGTAGGGGTGGGCGAACATCGCGGAGGTCGAGGAGAAGTTCACGACGGCGGAGCCGTTGCCCTCCAGGAGGGCGGGAATCGCCTCGCGGATCACGAGGAAGGTGCCGGTGAGGTTGATCCGGATCACCTGCTCGAAGGAGTCCAGGCTCGTCTCGTGGGTGTGCGAGGAGCGCAGTACGCCGGCCGCGTTGACCAGGACGTCCAGCCCGCCGAGCGCCTCGACGGCGGCGGCGACGCCGGCCCGTACGGAGTCCTCGTCGGCGACGTTCAGGACGACGGTGGTGAGGCGGTCGGCGGCGTCGCCGGCCTTGGCGACGGTGTCCTTGAGGCCGTCCTCGCTGATGTCGGCGGCGACGACCCGGCCGCCCTCGGCGAGCACCCGCAGGACGGTGGCCTGGCCGATGCCGGAGCCGCCGCCGGTGATGAGGGCGCGGCGTCCTTCGTAACGGGTCAGATGGTTCATGGCGGCAACCTCTCGAAGTCAAGCTTTCCGTGGAACGCTGCCACCGTACGCCCGGATGGCACATTTTGCCATATCTGCACGTCGTGCACTTCCGGCGTGCGCGGGCGTACGCTTCCTACGGTGAGCACCAAGCCCCCCTCCCCGTCGCTGACGGAGCGCCGCAAGGCCGCCACCCAGCTGGACATCGCCCGCGCCGCCGCCGAACTCTTCACCGCACACGGCCCCGACGGCACCACGGCCGAGGACATCGCCCAGCGGGCCGGGGTCGCCCTGCGCACCTTCTACCGGTACTTCCGCTCCAAGCAGGACGCCGTGGCCCCGCTCCTCGCGGGCGGCGCCGACCGCTGGCGGGAACAGCTCACGGCGGCCGGCCCGGCGACGGGCACCGGCCTCGCCCAGGTCCTGGAACGCTCCGTCGCCGCGTCGCTCACCCCCGAGGACGAGGCCGCCGCCGAGGGCCTGCGGTGGACCCGCGGCCTGCTGCGCGCCGCCGCCGAGGACCCCGCCCTCCGGGCCGTCTGGTACCGGGTCAACCAGGAGTCCGAGGAACGGCTCCGCGAGGTCCTCGCCGGGCTCGCCGGACCGGCGGCCGACCCCCTGGAGATCCGGCTCGCCGCCGCGGCGGCCACCGACGCCATCCGGATCGCCCTGGAGAGCTGGGCCGAGACGGACGCCCCCGCGCGCGGCGAGGGCGCGCCCGCCGGGCTCGCCGTCCACTGCCTGCGCGAACTGATGGGCGGCATGCGGCTGTTGCGCGACTCAGCCGAGTAGCGAACGCCCCATCAGGACATCGTCCACAGACGCCCCGTCCAGCAGGAACTCCCCCGGCAGCACGCCCTCGACGACGAACCCCTCGGCGGCGTAGAGCGCGCGGGCGGGCGCGTTGTGGCCCAGCACCCGCAAGGTGATCCGGACCGCGCCGTCCTCCCGCGCCCGGTCCATCGCGGCCCGCAGCAGCGCCCTGGCGACACCCTGACCCCGGGCCGGGCCGGCGACGACCAGGCCCTGGACCTGCCGGACATGGGCGTTGGCCGCGAGCGGGGTCGGCGCCACCACCCGCACGTAGCCGACGAGCACGTCCCCCCGCACCGCGACGAGATAGTCCTCCGGCCGGTGGCGGTCGTCGAAGAAGGGCGCGTACGGCTCCACCGGGGCGGGCACCACCGCGTGGAGGGTCGACCAGGCCGCCCGGTCGAGTGCGCCGAGGGCGTCCTCGTCGTTCGGTCCGGCGGTCCGTGTCTGCGTCTCCGGCACGATCATGACGGCCACTGTGCCACCCGCCGGCCCGGAAGCGGCAGGATGGGCCCCATGCAGCGTTCCGCCACCCGCAAGCGTGTCGCCGTCACCGGCGCCTCCGGGCTCATCGGCTCGGCCCTCGTCCGCTCCCTGCGCGCCGACGGCCACGACGTCCTCCGCCTCGTCCGCCACCCGGCCGAGGCCGCCGACGAGGTCGAATGGGACCCCAAGCGGCTGTACGTCGACGCCGCCGGTCTCGTCGGCGTCGACACCGTCGTCCACCTGGCCGGCGCCGGCGTCGGCGAACGCCGCTGGAACGAGGCGTACAAGCAGGAGATCCGCGACAGCCGCGTCCTCGGCACCCGCGCCATCGCCGAGGCCCTCGCCTCGCTCGCCCAGCCCCCCGAGGCCCTCGTCTGCGGCACGGCGCTCGGCTGGTACGGCGACACCGGCGACCGCGCCGTCGACGAGAGCGCCCCCGCCGGCACCGGCTTCCTCCCCTCCGTCTGCGTCGCGTGGGAGGCCGCGGCGGCCCCCGCCGAACAGGCCGGCATCCGCGTCACCTACGCCCGCACCGGCCTCGTCGTCGCACGCGAGGGCGGCGCCTGGGGACGGCTCTTCCCCGTCTTCCGCGCCGGACTCGGCGGCCGCATGGGCGACGGTCGCCAGTACTGGTCCCACATCTCCCTCCACGACGAGGTCGCCGCCCTCCGCCACCTCGCCGACACCCCCTCCCTCTCCGGCCCCGTCAACCTCACCGCCCCCTCCCCCGTCACCAACCGCGAAGTCACCGCGGCCATGGGCCGCGTCCTCCGCCGCCCCACCCTCCTCACCGTGCCCGCCCCCGCCCTCAGGCTCGTCCTCGGCGACTTCGCCCAGGACGTCCTCGGCAGCCAACGCGTCCTCCCCGGCCGCCTCCTCGAATCCGGCTTCGACTTCGCCTTCCCCACCATCGACGACGCGATCAGGGCGGCGGCGGGTCGCTGACGGGCCGCGCGGGGTTCGCCCCGGCAGTTCGGCCCGGCGATTCGGCCCGGCGATTCGGCCCGCTGCCGTGCCTCGGGGCGATGCGACGGTGCGGGGCCGGATGTCGGAACGCGTCCGTGCGGCCGCACCTCGGCGCCTCTGCGCTCCCCCGTGCCGCACGCACCCCGGTACGCGCGGCTGGCACCTGTGGGAGCGCTGCCTAGGCTCGACACGAACGGCGAACTCGGGCATTCCGGAGGCTTGTTGGGGGCATAGGCATCCCACCGGCCGCGCCGACCTGGGGAGGGGCACGTGCTCAGCAGCGCAGACAGCGCAAGGAACGCACAGCGTACGGACGTCGTGGAGACCGTCGACGTCGTGATCGTGGGAGCCGGGATCGCGGGGCTCGCGGCCGCCCACCGGCTGACCGGCGCCGGACTGTCCGTCGCCGTCCTGGAGGCGGAGCCGCGGATCGGGGGCCGGATGGCGACCGACGCCGTCGACGGCTTCCTGCTCGACCGGGTGGGACCGCTGCTCACCCTGTCGCACGAGGAGCTGCGGGCCGTACCGGGGCTCGACGGCCTCGCGCTGCGCCCGTTCGGCCCGGGGGTGCTCGTCCACACCGACGGCCGGTACGCGCGCTGGGGCGCGCCGCACCCGCGGCGGACCGCCGGCGGGCCACGGGGCGGGGGCCACCGGAGCGTGGGGGGAGCGTTCAGCGTGGCGCGCGCCCTCGCGAGCGCCCCCCGTCATCCGACCGCCTCGCTCGACCAGGCGCGGCTCGGCGCGTCCCTCGTCCGGCTCGCCGCGACCCCGACGCAGCGACTGCTGGCCCGCCCCGAGCGGACCGCCCGCGAGGCCCTGACCGCCCGGCTGCCCGCCCGGACCGTCCAGGGCGTCCTGCGGCCCCTGCTCGCGGCGCTTCTCGCCGACCCTGACCTCGGCACGTCGAGCCGCCAGGCGGACCTCGCGCTCCGCGCCTTCGCCCGGGGCAGGCTGTCCGTACCCGAAGGCGGGTCGGCGGCGCTCCCCGAGCGGCTCGCCGCCCTGCTGCCGCCGGGCACGGTCCGGACCGGCGTCCGGGTCACGGAGGCGTCCGTCTCGCGGGTCACGACGGCCGAGCACGGCGTGTTCGGCTGCCGCTCGATGCTCCTCGCGACCGGCGCGCGGTCGGCCGCCGAGCTGCTGCCCGGCCTGCGGACGCCCGCCTTCCACCCGGTCACGGTCCTCCACCACACCGCGCCGGCGGCCCCCACCGGGGACCCGACGCTGCTCCTGGAGTCCGACCCTGGCGGGCCCGTCGCCCACACCGCCGTGATGAGCGCCGTCGACCCGAGCCGCGCCCCGGCCGGCCGGGCCCTCATCACCTCGACGGTGCTCGGCACGCCCCCGGACGACACCGAGCGGCGCGTCCGCAAACACCTCGCCACGCTGTACGGCACGTCGACCGACGAGTGGGAGCTCCTCGCCCTCCGCCACACCCCCGACGCCGTCCCCGCGATGCCGCCTCCGCACGACACCCGCCGCTCCGTCCGCCTCCTCGCCGGCCTCTACGTCTGCGGCGACCACCGCGCCACCGGCACCGTCCACGGCGCCGTCGCCTCCGCCCACCGCGCCGCCGCCGCCGTCCTGGCCGACCTGGGCATCCGCCTCCCCCTGGAGTCCACCGCCGCCGAGGAAGCGGCCTGACCCGCCGCCCCCCGTGGCGGGCGGCTGTTCCGCCGGGGCGGGACGATCGCCCGCGCGGCGGGGCTGCGTCAGCCGATGGCGGCCACGCGGTCCCGGTAGGTGCGGGCGGCGGCGGCGTCGCGGTAGGGCTCCAGGCGGCGCTCGAAGTCGCGGACGTATTCGACGGCGCGGGCGGACCGCATCTCGGAGGCTTGCTGGGCGGCCTCGGCGCCGAGCGCGCAGGCTTGGTCGAGTTCGCCGAGGGCGAGGCGCGAGGTGGCGAGGACGACCCGGCAGAAGAGGCGGCTGCGGGCGAAGCCGGGGGCCCGGAGCTGGAGGGCGCGTTCGGCGTGCTGGGCGGCGGGGCGGTACTGCTGGAGGTCGCGGTGGCAGTGGCCGAGTTCGTCGGCGAGCTGGGCCTCGTCGAACATCCGGGCCCAGTAGGGCACCTCGTCGCCGGGCCGGGCGGCTTCGAGGGCCCGTTCGGCCCGGACGAGGGAGGCGCTGCACGCGCGGGCCTCGCCGAGGACGGCGTGCCCGCGGGCCTCGATGGCGTGCAGCATCGCCTGGACGACGGGCGGCGCGGCGGGGCCGACGCCCTGCTGGGCGACCCGGGCGAGCTGGACGGCCTCGCGGCCGTGGCCGAGGTAGACGGCCTGGCAGCTCATGGTGAGGAGCACGTACGAGCCGTAGGCCCGGTCCCCGGCGGCCTGGGCGAGGCGCAGTGCCTGGACGAAGTACCGCTGGGCGAGGCCGTGGGCGGCGATGTCGTAGGAGGTCCAGCCGGCGAGCCGGGTGAGGTCGGCGGCGGCGGCGAAGAGGCGGCGGCCGACGGACTCCCCGTAGGTGCCGCGCAGCATGGGCTCGGCCTCGTGTTCCAGGTAGCGGACGAGCGCCTGGCGGGCGTGGCCGCCGCCGTAGGCGTGGTCGAGGGTGCGGAAGAGCTCGCCGACGGAGCGCAGGGCGGCGATGTCGCCGCTGGACACCCGCTGGCCGGGCCCCCGGTCCGTACCGCGCTGGCGGGGTACGGAGAAGCGGCCCTGGGGCGGGACCCGGGGGTCGTGCGGGGACGCCCCGGGGACGGAGGGCCGGGACGTGGCGGGGGCGGGCTCGCCGCGTGCGACCCGGTCGTCGGCGCGGCCGATCAGCCAGTCGCGGCTGGGGACGACGAGGCCCGCCGGGGTGAAGGCGATCTTGCGGAGTTCGGCGTGGCTGCCGGAGTCCTTGCGCCACAGGCCGCTGACGATGTCGACGGCCTCCTCGGGGGTGGCGGCGAACTCCAGGCCCGCGTAGACCGGCGCGCAGGCGTCGAGGCCGAGGTCCTGGGCGGAGAGCCGGCGGCCGAGGCGGCGGGTGAAGACCTCGGCGATGAGGGCGGGAGTGGTGCCGCGCGGCTGCTGGCCGCGGAGCCAGCGGGTCACGGAGGTCTTGTCGTACCGCAGATCGAGCCCGTGTTCGAGACCTAGCTGGTCGACCCGTCTGGCGAGACCCGCGTTGGAGAACCCGGCTTCGGCGATGAGCGCGGCGAGCTGGCGGTTCGGGATGCGCTGCGGTGGTCGTTCCGTCATCAGCTGTGCGGTCTCCTGCCTTCCGGGTCCCGGCGGCAGCCCCGTCGGACCCTCATGGAACGGCGTGAATTTAGCGGTCTCCACGGCCCGTACCGCCACCTTCGCCCCACATTCATCCGATCGTGTGAGGATTGACGGCATCGCTGACGTAGGCGCCCCCGGTCACCTGCCGGAGGGGCGTCCCCTTCGCCGCCGTACAGTGGCATGGGCGCGAATGACGCATGGTGCCGCTCCGGCCCGGGATGATCCCCGGCCCCGGTCCCGGCACCCAGGAGGAGGCATGGCCGTGAGTGAGCTGCGATTCGTCCGCCTTGGGTTCGGCGCGGAAGCCGTCGAGTACCAGGTGGCCTGGGACAAGCAGCGCGAGGTGCACGCCGCGCGGTTCGCCGACGAGATCGACGACACCTGTCTGCTCCTGGAGCACCCGCCGGTCTACACCGCCGGCCGGCGCACCGCGGAGAACGAGCGCCCGCTGGACGGGACGCCGGTGGTGGACGTGGACCGCGGCGGCAAGATCACCTGGCACGGCCCCGGCCAGCTCGTCGGCTACCCGATCATGAAGCTGCCCCGCCCGGTGGACGTCGTCGCGCACGTCCGCCGCCTGGAGGACGCCCTGATCCGCACGGCCGCCGAGTTCGGTGTGGCCACCTCGCGGGTCGAGGGGCGCAGCGGGGTGTGGGTCCTCGGCGACCCGGTCGAGCAGCGGCCGTCGCCGGGCGGTCTGTCCCTCGACTTCGACCCGCGACTGCACGACGAGGAGTTCGACCCGCGTCTGAACGGCCCCGAGTACGCCCCGTCCAACGCCGGCCAGCGCCGGGAGGACCGGAAGCTCGCCGCCATCGGCATCCGGGTCGCCAAGGGCGTGACCATGCACGGCTTCGCCCTGAACGTGAACCCGGACAACGCCTGGTTCGACCGGATCATCCCGTGCGGCATCCGCGACGCGGGGGTCACCTCGCTCGCCAACGAACTGGGCCGGGACCTCGTGATCGAGGAGGTGCTCCCGGTCGTGGAGCGCCACCTGCGGGAGGTCCTGGAGCAGGCGGAGCCGAAGCCGCGCGAGATCGACCGCCCGATGGAACCGGCCTCGGCCTGAGGTCGCCCCGAGGGACGTCCTGAGGAATGCAGGGCGCTGGCCAGAGGTTGGCCAGACGTAGTAAGGCATGGGAAGCAACGGCGTACCCTGGTGTGCGCCGAAGAATCGAAGCTACAGGAGCCGATGTGTCCGCAGTCGCCCCCGACGGACGCAAGATGCTGCGCCTGGAGGTCCGGAACGCCCAGACCCCCATCGAGCGCAAGCCCGAGTGGATCAAGACCCGCGCGAAGATGGGTCCGGAGTACACGAAGATGCAGAGCCTCGTGAAGAGCGAGGGCCTGCACACGGTCTGCCAGGAGGCGGGCTGTCCCAACATCTTCGAGTGCTGGGAGGACCGCGAGGCCACCTTCCTCATCGGCGGTGACCAGTGCACCCGGCGCTGCGACTTCTGCCAGATCGACACGGGCAAGCCCGAGGCGCTGGACCGTGACGAGCCGCGCCGCGTGGGCGAGTCGGTCGTCACGATGGACCTGAACTACGCCACCATCACGGGCGTCGCGCGCGACGACCTGGAGGACGGCGGCGCCTGGCTGTACGCGGAGACCGTGCGCCAGATCCACCAGCAGACGGCGGACCGCGCCGACGGCCGGACCAAGGTCGAGCTGCTCGCCCCCGACTTCAACGCGGTGCCGGAGCTCCTGGCGGAGGTCTTCGCCTCCCGCCCCGAGGTCTTCGCGCACAACGTGGAGACGGTGCCGCGGATCTTCAAGCGGATCCGTCCCGGTTTCCGTTACGAGCGTTCGCTGGACGTCATCACGCAGGCGCGCGACTACGGTCTGGTCACGAAGTCGAACCTGATCCTCGGCATGGGCGAGACCCGTGAGGAGATCAGCGAGGCGCTTCAGCAGCTGCACGACGCGGGCTGCGAGCTCATCACCATCACCCAGTACCTGCGCCCCTCCGTCCGGCACCACCCCGTCGAGCGCTGGGTGAAGCCGCAGGAGTTCGTGGAGCTGAAGGAGGAGGCCGACGAGATCGGTTTCTCCGGTGTGATGTCGGGCCCGCTGGTCCGTTCCTCGTACCGCGCGGGCCGTCTGTTCCAGCAGGCGATCGAGAAGCGCGGCGCCGTCGACAACGCCACTCAGGCTGTGTGAATCCGAGCACAAGTAGTTACCGGTCAGTAGTGGCCGGATCCGGTGCGGCCCGTACGGCCCCGCAGTTCAGCGGGGGCGTACGGGCCGCACCGGCGTTTCCCGCCCGCCCGACCCGGCGCACCAACGTTTCATCAGTGTTTGACCACCGGGTCACGCCCTGGTAACACCGATCTGTGAGCCTGGTTTCACTCACCGCCACCACCCGCTCACACCCCCCGCCTCGTCTCACCCGCAATCGAGGGAGGACCCCGACATGCAGGCCGCATCGACGCACGTCCGCGTCACCGCGATCCCGTCCGTCACCGACGCCCTGAAGGCCGTGGAGGCACTGCTCCTCGGCGCAGGACAGCGCACCGCACGGCGCAACGCCTGGAACTCCGTCCTCGAGGACCGCCGCCGCGCCAAGGACCGGGTCGAGGCCCAGCATGTGATGGAGGCCGCGTCGGGCCGGACCTCCCGGGCCACGTAAACTTCAGGACATGGCGAGGAAGGCAAACACGGGCAGCGCTGACGCTGCGAACCAGGGGCGGCTCAAGCAGATCGCCCTCACGTACAAGATGACCCGAAAGGCCGACCCTAAGGTCGGACTTGTCGTCGCAGGCGTGGGCATCGTCGTACTCGGTGCCCTCCTCGCGATCGGCTTCCTGATCGGGCACCCGGTCTACCTGGGCATCCTGGGCTTCGTCCTGGCGCTCCTGGCGGCCGCCATCGTGTTCGGGCGGCGCGCCGAGCGCGCGGCCTTCGCACAGATGGAGGGCCAGCCGGGCGCTGCCGCGGCGGTGCTGCAGAACGTCGGACGCGGCTGGACCACCACCCCCGCGGTCGCGATGAACCGCAGCCAGGACGTCGTGCACCGCGCGGTCGGCCGGGCCGGCATCGTGCTGGTGGCCGAGGGCAACCCGAACCGGGTCAAGACGCTGCTCGCGGCCGAGAAGAAGCGCATGAGCCGCGTCGTGGTGGACGTGCCGGTCACCGACATCATCGTCGGCGACGGCGAGGGACAGGTGCCGCTGAAGAAGGTCCGTACGACCATGCTCAAGCTGCCTCGGGTGCTCAGTGGCCCGCAGGTGACCGCGGCCAACGACCGGCTGCGGGCGATGGGCGACCTCATGAGCAACATGCCGCTGCCCAAGGGTCCGATGCCGAAGGGCATGCGGATGCCGCGCGGCGGGAAGATGCGCTGACCCGACGAAACCGACGAGCAAGGCCCCGGACCAATCGGTCCGGGGCCTTGCTCGTGCACGGGGACGGGGTGGGCTCAGATCCGGACCTGGACGGCGCCGGAGAGGCGGTCGTGGAGGCCGCGGCCGTCGCGGTCCCAGATGAGGGCCGGGAGGGCGAGGCAGACGAGCACGGAGCGCACCGCCACCCGCCCGAGGCCCAGCCGGCCGCCGTTCACGGAGACGACCCGCAGGCCGAAGAGGCGCTTGCCGGGCGTCGAGCCGACGGTGCCGACCGTCAGCACGCTCAGGACGAGGAGGATGCCGAGGGCCCAGTTGCCCGTCGCCTGGTCATAGCCGTCGGTGACGAGGCCGTATGCGATCAGCATGCAGAGGGCCCAGTCCACGGCGAGCGCGCCGAGCCGCCGTCCGGGGCGGGCGATCGAACCGGGGCCCTCCTCGGGCAGCCCCAGCTGCTCGCCGCGGTAACCGAAGTCGACGCCTGCGTCCTCGGCCGCCGCGCGGGGGCCGGAGAGCCAAGATCCGAGTGCTTGCCTGTTGTCCACCCGACCACGGTACTGTGCCCGTTTTTGATCAGTTCGGCCCGGGTGGGAGTACGTCGTCGGGGCGGGCTCGGCGCGCGCGATCGCACCCACCCCGGTTAACTTCGACGAAACAATTGGGTCACGCTTGAGAAATCCCGTCTGCCTATGGTCGGGTCCAGCGTGTGCCACCGCACTGGCCGCACGACCGAGCTGCAACCCCGCCCCTCCCCGGGCCGGGAGTAGGAGGAGTTGGATGTCCGAGAAGCACGGGTTCCAGAACGCCGACGAGGTCCAGAAGTTCATCAAGGACAACGACGTCAAGATGGTCGACGTCCGTTTCTGCGACCTCCCGGGCGTGATGCAGCACTTCACGATCCCGGCGACGGCCTTCGACCCGGCGGAGGAGCTCGCCTTCGACGGCTCGTCGATCCGCGGCTTCCAGGCGATCCACGAGTCCGACATGGCGCTCCGCGCCGACCTGTCGACGGCGCGCGTGGACCCCTTCCGTCGCGACAAGACGCTGAACATCAACTTCTTCATCCACGACCCGATCACGGGCGAGCAGTACAGCCGTGACCCGCGCAACATCGCGAAGAAGGCCGAGGCGTACCTCGCCTCCACCGGCATCGCCGACACCGCGTACTTCGGCCCCGAGGCGGAGTTCTACGTCTTCGACTCGGTCCGCTTCGAGACCTCGGCGAACCAGGGCTTCTACCACATCGACTCCGAGGCCGGCGCCTGGAACACCGGTTCGGAGGAGAACAACCGCGGCTACAAGGTCCGCTACAAGGGCGGCTACTTCCCGGCCCCGCCGGTCGACCACTTCGCCGACCTGCGCTCCGAGATCTCCCTGGAGCTGGAGAACGTCGGCCTCCAGGTCGAGCGCCAGCACCACGAGGTCGGCACCGCCGGCCAGGCCGAGATCAACTACAAGTTCAACACGCTGCTCGCCGCGGCCGACGACCTGATGCTCTTCAAGTACATCGTGAAGAACGTCGCCTGGCGCAACAACAAGACCGCGACCTTCATGCCGAAGCCGATCTTCGGCGACAACGGCTCGGGCATGCACGTCCACCAGTCGCTGTGGACCGGCGGCCAGCCGCTGTTCTACGACGAGACCGGCTACGCGGGCCTCTCGGACACCGCCCGCTACTACATCGGCGGCATCCTCAAGCACGCCCCGTCGCTGCTCGCCTTCACCAACCCGACGGTGAACTCGTACCACCGCCTGGTCCCGGGCTTCGAGGCCCCGGTCAACATGGTGTACTCGCAGCGCAACCGCTCCGCCGCCATGCGCATCCCGATCACGGGCTCGAACCCGAAGGCCAAGCGCGTCGAGTTCCGCGCGCCGGACCCGTCCTCGAACCCGTACCTCGCCTTCTCCGCCCTGCTCCTCGCGGGCCTCGACGGCATCAAGAACAAGATCGAGCCGGCCGAGCCGATCGACAAGGACCTGTACGAGCTCGCTCCCGAGGAGCACGCCAACGTCCAGCAGGTCCCGACCAACCTCGAAGCCGTCCTCCACGCCCTCGAGGACGACAACGAGTACCTCCAGGCCGGCGGCGTCTTCACCTCCGACCTCATCGAGACCTGGATCGACTACAAGCGCACCCACGAGATCGCCCCGATCCAGCTGCGCCCCCACCCCCACGAGTTCGAGCTCTACTTCGACCTCTAGGAACCACGCCGAAGGGCCCCGTCACTCTCCACGGAGAGCGGCGGGGCCCTTCGGTCATGGAGGCCCGGAGAGCCGGACGCGACCGCGGGTCAGCGGCCGTAGCGGATCAGGGCGCGGACCATGCGGCAGGTGGTGTCGGAGGGCGGGTGGATCCCGAGGGACTCGGCGGTGGTGCGTATCGTCGTGTTGGTGGCCTTCGACGGGAGGTAGACGCCCGCGTCGAGGAGGGCGATGGCGAGGCGCATGGCCTTGAGTCGGCGGTTGTGCGTCACGTACCACTCGCGGGGGCGGCCCGCGGGAAGGGGCTTCCTCTGGAGGGGCTTCCAGGGTTCGATGGACGGCGTCCGGATCACGGCGAGAGCCATGGGCAACCTCCTGGCGAACGGTGGGATGGGGGCCCTCCCCGGGACCCTCACCTTCACCCCCTATTTTAGTGCCCCCCACTGACAATCGCCCCTGGCCAGATGGGGTTTAGGGGGTGGTGGAGGGATGCCTGGGGGGTACCGTGTGGGGCATGGAGATCTGGATCAATCCCGCCTGTTCCAAGTGCCGCAGCGCCCTCACCCTGCTCGACGCCGAGGGCGCCGACTACACCGTGCGGCGCTACCTGGAGGACGTGCCGTCGCCCGACGAGATCCGGCGGGTGCTCGACCGCCTCGGCCTCGAACCGTGGGACATCACCCGGACCCAGGAGGCCGTCGCCAAGGACCTCGGGCTGAAGGACTGGCCCCGGGACGCGGAGAACCGCGACCGGTGGATCGAGGCGCTCGCCGGCCACCCCAAGCTCATCCAGCGGCCGATCATCACCGCCGAGGACGGCACGGCCGTCGTGGCCCGTTCCGAGGAAGCGGTGCGCGACGCGCTCTCCCGCTGAGCCGGGCGGGCGAACCACGGCGTACGAGCGGCGTACGCGACGTACGAGCCCCGGCGTGGGGCGGGAAATCGTGAGCGGAGGCACCGGACCACGGGGCCCGGCGACGGGCGGGGAAGGGTGAGCAGCGTGGAGGGCTCGGCGGGCGGGCTCGGGATCGATCTGCATCTGGAGCAGGCGGCGGGCGGCAGCCGGCGGACGGCGCTCATCGCGGCGCTGCGCGAGGCGGTCCGCGGCGGGCGGCTGGCGCCGGGGACCCGGCTGCCGCCGTACCGCTCGCTCGCCGCCGATCTGGGGATCGCCCGCAACACGGTCGCCGACGCGTACGCCGAGCTGGTCGCCGAGGGATGGCTCACCGCCCGCCAGGGGTCGGGGACCCGCGTGGCCGACCGGGTCGCCGCGCCCGCACCGGGACCCGTGCGGCCGGTCGCGCCGCCGGCGCCGCCGTACGACCTCGTGCAGGGCAAGCCGGACCCCGGCGCCTTCCCGCGCGGGGCCTGGCTCGCGGCGGCCCGGCGGGCGCTGACGACCGCGCCGCACGAGGCGTTCGGCATCGGCGACCCGCGCGGCCGGATCGAACTGCGCCTGGCGCTCTCCGCGTACCTCGCCCGGGTGCGGGGCGTGCGGACCGGCCCCGACCGGATCGTCGTCTGCTCGGGCGCCGCGCACGCCCTGCGGCTGCTGGCCCGGGTCGTCGGCGCGACAGGGCCGTGGGCGGTCGAGGCGTACGGGCTGCCGTTCCACCGGGGCCTCCTCGCCGAGGCCGGGGTCGGCACCGTCCCGGTGCCGGTCGACGAGGACGGGGCACGGGTCGCCGAGATCCCGGCCGGGGCGGGCGCGGTGCTGCTCACCCCCGCCCACCAGTTCCCCACCGGCGGGCCGCTGCATCCGGAGCGGCGGGCCGGCGTCCTGGAGTGGGCCCGCCGGTCCGGCGGGCTCGTGGTGGAGGACGACTACGACGGGGAGTTCCGCTACGACCGGCGGCCGGTGGGCGCCGTGCAGGGCCTCGACCCCGAGCGGACCGTCCTGGTCGGCTCCGTCAGCAAGAGCCTCTCCCCCGCGCTGCGGATCGGCTGGATGTGCCTGCCCGCGGGGCTCGTGGACGAGGTGGTCGCCGCGAAGGGGGAACGCGAACCGTACTCCTCGGCCACGGAGCAGCTCACCCTCGCCGACTTCCTCGTCTCCGGCGGCTACGACCGGCACGTCCGGCGCATGCGCCAGCGGCACCGGGGCCGCCGCGACCGGCTGACCGCCGTGCTCGCCGAGCGGGTGCCGGAGGTACGGGTGACGGGCATCGCCGCCGGGCTGCACGCGGTCCTCGAACTGCCCTCCGGCACCGAGCCGGCCGCCCTCGCCGCGGCGGCCCGGCACGGGGTCGCCGTGGAGGGCCTGGCCTCCTACCGCCACCCCGGCGCCGGGGGCCCGGGCCACCCGGACGGCCTGGTCGTCGGCTACGCCACGCCGCCGGAACGGCTGTACGGGGCCGCGCTCGACGCCCTGTGCGACGCGCTCGCCGAAAGCCTCAGAGGTGGCCGCCCGGCTCCTTCTCCGGCGGCTCCTGCGCAGGTGGTTCCTTCGGCGACGGTTCCTTCTCGGGCGGCTCCTTCGCCGGCTCCCGCGCCGTCCGCTCCAGCCTCTTCGCCATGACCAGCACCTCGCCCGCGCGGCCGTCCGCCGTGTAGCCGAGGCGCTCGTACAGCGCGATGGCGGGGGCGTTGGCCGTCAGCACGGAGAGGCGGAGGGTGCCCGCGCCCGTGCCGTGGGCCCAGGTCTCGACGGACGCGATCAGGCGGGCGGCGAGACCGCGGCCCCGGGCGTCCCTCGCGACCCAGACGGACCGCAGTTCGGGCCCGCCACCGGGCGCGACGAGGCCGGCCGCGAGGCCGACGGGCCGGGTGCCGACGACCGCCAGGACGCCGTACGCGGCCGGGTCGTCGAACCGGGCCCGCCACCGCGCCTCGCCACCCCGGTCCCAGTCCGCGAGCCGGGACACGAACGCCTCGGGCGAGCCGGCGAGCGAGGCGATCCGGGCCGCCCGCCACAGGGGCCAGTCGGCGGGGGTGACGGCCCGGATGTCCGGCCTCACGGCGTCGTCAGCCGCGGGCGGCACGGCGCTCCGCCTCCGTCAGGATCTCCGTGAGGCGCAGGCCGAAGCGGGCGTCGCACGGATGGGGTTCGCCGGTGCGGGCCGCGGTGACGAGGGCGTCGACGGCGGCGGCGAAGGCTCCCACCGCGCCGTCCCACGAGGGCAGCTCGGCGCGGCCCGCGGTGCCGTGCAGGGTGAGCGCCGCCTCCGCCGCCTCCGGCGGGGCGCCGAGGGTGAGGGTGGCCGTGCTGCTCGCGCCCGACGCGTGCCGCAGGACCAGGTGGTGGGTGTCGCCGGGGCCGGGCGCGGCCGTGATCTCCGTGACGTCGCCGAGGACCGGCAGGTAGACCGAGAGGACGTGCGGGCCGACGTCCCAGAGGCCGCCCTTCTCCCGCCGCCAGGGGGAGGCCGCGTACACGCTCGTGGAGCCGGGGCCGTAGAGCGATCCCAGCCAGTGCGCCTCGCCGAGGAACCAGCCGCCCGCCGCCGCCTGCTCCTCGATCCAGCGGGCCGTCGGCTCCGCGAACCTCAGGGTGCAGAAGACCACGGAGGCGACCCCGGCCGCCTCGACCGCCTCGGTCACCGCGCGGGCGCCGGCGACCGTCGTGGCGACCGGCTTGTCCAGGAGCACGTGGCAGCCCGCCTCCGCGGCCCGCACCGCCAGGGGCGCCTGGACGTCCGGCGGGAGCGCCAGGGCGACGGCGTCGCTCGCCGCGAGGAGGGCGTCCACGTCGTCGTACGCGCGCGTGCCCGACGCGGCGGCGAGCGCGGCCGCCGCCTCGGGGCGTCTCCCCCACACCCCGCTGAACTCGACGCCCTCGTGCCCGACCAGCGCGGGCGCGTGTGTACGGGCGGCCCAGGGGCCGGTGCCGAGGAGACCGATACGGGGCTTCGCGCCCAGCTGCTTCGCCATGGGGCCAGTCTGCCGGGTGCCGCCGACAACCGGCCCGGCCGAGCCCGCCCGCTGGCCCGCGATCGAACCGGCCCAGCCCACGGCAACCGGCCGCCATCGCCATCGCCATCGCCTTCTCCGGAGAACGAAATGCGCTGGCGGGTCTCCCCCACCCCGGTGTTAGCGTTCTGTCGCCGGCCGCGGGACTCCGGTGCGACTTCCGGAACCTGCCTCTGAAGCAACGTCTTCGCTGTTCGCGCCCTCATTCCCCGGCCGGCGCCCACGGGAAGGGGAGGACCGTGTCCGAGCTGGTCGCCGCCGAGGACGTGCTCCTCTTCGTGAACGCCGCCGTGACCGCCACCGGGCAGCGGGAGTTCCGGGCCTCCGCCGCCGAGCAGCGGTTCTCGCTCGACTTCGTCCACGAGTACGTACGGGTCAACTACCGGCCCGTGTACGCGGCCGCCCTCGCCCTCGACGTCAACCACCACAACGCGGCGCTGATCGTCGAACGGCTGCTGTGCACGGCGGACGAGGCGGGCGGGCCGGCGGAGAAGCGGGCCGAGGGCCGGCTGATCGCCGCGCGGCTCGCGCTCCTGCCGCCGCAGCGGGTGTACCGGCTGTTCCGCGCGCTGCGGGCCGCCGGGGTCAACAACCGGCGCACGCGCGCGATCGTGCGCGGGTGGCTGGAGGCCCGCCCCGATCCGGCGCTGGACGCGGTGAAGTACCGGACGGGTCTGAAGGCGGCGGTGCGGCACGTCCACAGCCGGCCGGCCGACCCCGAGACCGGTGACTTCCTCTTCGCGCCGGGACGCCGGGTCCGGTACGCGAACCCCACCCTCGACGCCCACCGCCGGGCGCGCTACGAGCAGTCCGCGCTGTACGAGCTGCCGTTCACGGTCGCCGAGGGGTTCGCCGCGAAGCACGGCGTGCCCCGCGCGGTGTTCCTGGAGCGGATCGCGCCCCGGATGACCCGCCTCGAACAGCTGCGGACGGAGCGGGCGGCGGGCGCGGGGGCCGATCTGTCCCGGATGCCGCTGACCCGGCTCGCGCTGTACGTCCTCGCGCTCCCGATCGGCGAGCGGGTGGAGCGGCGGGCCGAGCTCACGGGGGCGCTGCGGGCCTCGGCGCGGCGTGCGGCGGGGCCGTACGCGGGGAGCTGGGGGCGGGTGACGGCCGTGCTCGACGACAGTTTCTCCTCGTCCGGTTCGGCGGTGAAGCGGCGCCGTCCGCTGGCGGTCGCGCTGGGCTGCAACTTCCTCCTGGAGGCGCTCGCGGCGCCGGGGGCGTACACGGCGCTCTGGACCTCGGGCGGGGACGATCCGCTGCTGGTCCGGCCGTACGGGCCGACGCCGCTCGGGACGCGGATCCTGGACGCCCTGGAGACGGGTCCCGAGCGGCTGGTGATCGTCTCGGACGGCTGGGACAACGCGCCGCCGGGGCTGGCGGGCGAGGTGCTGCGGGTGTGGCGCACACGGCTCGATCCGGACCGGCGGACGAGCGCGGTCCACCTCAACCCCGTATACGACGCCGAGGGATTCGACGTGCGCCGGCTCGCGCCGAGCGTACCGACGGCCGGGATCCGGGACGCGGAGGATCTGGCGGCGCTGGTGGAGCTCGCGCAGTTCGCGGAGGGGCGGACGGGGTTCGCCGAGCTGCGGGCCTATCTGGACCGGCGGGTGGAGCTCTTCCTGAAGGGGGCCGGGGCATGACGCGGATCGATCCGACCGGTCTGGACACGCGTCCGGCGCAGGTGTGGGGCGGGGTACGGCTCGTGCCGCTGGTGCGGTCCGAGCCGGTGGCCGGCCTGCGGCTGCACCGGGAGGTGTACGGGG
This sequence comes from Streptomyces sp. NPDC059534, assembly GCF_042743475.1. NCBI lineage: Bacteria > Bacillati > Actinomycetota > Actinomycetes > Kitasatosporales > Streptomycetaceae > Streptomyces > Streptomyces sp. NPDC059534. The sequence continues at coordinate 208,849 of NZ_JBHWAQ010000002.1, read as the reverse complement.
GGTACGGCCCGGCGACCGTGGACCTCGACGACCGGACGGTCTACACCTCGTACGTCCCGCACGGCTTCGTCGCCGACTGGACGGGGACGGGGGCCGAGCAGGCCGCGTACGGGACGCGGCTCGGCGACGAGGGGGCGCCGCCGGGCGTGCCCGTGCGCCGGCTGCACCGGATGGCCAAGCGGCGCCAGGGCGAGCGGCGGATGCGGTTCCTGCCGCTGCACCTCGCGCTGGAGGGGTATCTCGCCCTGCACTTCGGCGGGCCGCCGGTGGTCTGGGACGACTGGTCGCGGGAGGCGCTGCGTCGGGGTCTGTCGCCGCGTGCCGAGGCGGCGTACGCGGGGTGGGCGGTGCCGGGGCTCGCGGAGGCGCTGCGGATCTTCGAGCTCCACCCGGGGCAGTGCGGGATGCTGCTGTACGTGGCGGACGCGCTGGCCGCGGCGTTCGTGGTGCCGCACCCCGACGACTACCGCCGACTGCATCCGACGCTGGTGGAGGACCTGTACGGGGAGCTGGTCCACCAGTACGCGTACTACGGCGCGTCGGTGCCGGAGTTCACGGCGCGGATCCGGGACGGGGCCGGCGGCATCCGTACGCTCGCGGACCTGCGGGCGGCGGCGCGGGAGCAGGAGCGGGCCTGGACCGCGGCGCACGACGGGCTGATGGCGCGGGACCTCCTGGAGACGCCGTACGCCTTCTCGCGCGTGCAGCGGATGGGGTCCTTCGCCCTGTACCGGTTCCTGCCGCCGTTCCTGCGCGGCGGGCAGGAGCAGCACATCGGCGAGCTGATCACCGACCACAAGGGGCGGACGGCGTACCTGAAGACGTTCCGGCTGTCGGAGAACCAGATCCGCAAGGGACACCTGCTGCGGCAGCTCGCCGCGCACGACTGGCACCTGGGGCGGACGGCGGAGGCGCTGGGCACCTCGTACGAGGAGGTCGTGCGCCGGATCCGGTCGGCGGGGCTCGGCGGGCTGCTCGACGCGCACGTGGTCGCACAGCGCGTACGCGAAAATCAGGAAAGCTGAGTAACACGGGGTTCACAAACGGGCAACCGACGGGAAATCCCGTGTTGCGAAGCTGCGGTCGAACACAAACAGCGCAGACAGCGCAGAGACCGCAGCTTCTCGCAGTGCCGCGAGCCGCAGCGGAACCCCGCAGCAGCACGCCAAAGGATGAGACCCGTGACCTTCAAGGCTGAGTACATCTGGATCGACGGCACCGCGCCGACCGCGAAGCTTCGTTCCAAGACGAAGATCATCGCCGGCGAGAGCCTCGCGCTCGACGAGCTGCCGATCTGGGGCTTCGACGGTTCCAGCACGAACCAGGCCAAGGGCCACGCCTCGGACCGCGTCCTCAAGCCGGTCTTCGTCTGCCCGGACCCGATCCGCGGCGGCAACGACATCCTGGTCCTGTGCGAGGTCCTCAACACGGACATGACGCCGCACGAGTCCAACACCCGTGCCGCGCTCGCCGAGGTCGCCGCGACGTACGGCGCCCAGGAGCCGATCTTCGGCATCGAGCAGGAGTACACCTTCTTCGAGGGCACCCGCCCGCTCGGTTTCCCGGTCAACGGCTTCCCGGCCCCGCAGGGCGGCTACTACTGCGGCGTCGGCGTGGACGAGATCCACGGCCGCCCGGTCGTCGAGGCGCACCTGGAGAACTGCCTCACGGCGGGCCTGGGCATCTCCGGCATCAACGCCGAGGTCATGCCCGGCCAGTGGGAGTTCCAGGTCGGCCCGCTGGCGCCGCTCGAGGTCTCCGACCAGCTGTGGGTGGCCCGCTGGCTGCTGTACCGCACGGCCGAGGACTTCAACATCTCCGCGACGCTCGACCCGAAGCCGGTGAAGGGCGACTGGAACGGCGCGGGCGCGCACACCAACTTCTCCACCAAGGCGATGCGCGAGGGCTACGACGCCATCATCACCGCCTGCGAGTCCCTCGGCGAGGGCTCCAAGCCGCTCGACCACGTCAAGAACTACGGCGCGGGCATCGACGAGCGCCTCACCGGTCTCCACGAGACCGCCCCGTGGGACGAGTACTCCTACGGCGTCTCGGACCGCGGCGCCTCGGTCCGCATCCCGTGGCAGGTCGAGCAGGACCAGAAGGGCTACATCGAGGACCGTCGCCCGAACGCGAACGTCGACCCGTACGTCGTGACCCGCCTCATCGTGGACACCTGCTGCGAGGCCCTCGCCAAGGCCGGCCAGGTCTGATCCACCTCTGATCCCCGCACTCCGGAAGGGGCGCCCACCGTTCACACGGTGGGCGCCCCTTCCGTCATGTGGGACGGATGACACGGGGTTTGGCCGACGAAAGGCTCGTCGGGGGCATTCCCTTCTGGTTCAATAGGGATATGGCCATCATGAAGAACGACACCGCGACGGGTCGTCACGACCTCGAGCCGTTCTGGCCCTCCCGGCAGCATCATGACTTCGACCGGGTGTGTTGCCGCGCGATGAACGCGTCGGCCCTCTAACGCCCCGATCGGTACGGTCCGATCCGCGGCCTTCGGCCCACGCGCACGACGACTGACGTACGACGACTGTCCGTCCGCCTCCTCGCGCGAAAGAGCTGAGCTTCCCATGGTGCACACCCAGACCGCTTCCGCCGCTTCCCCCCTCGCCGCCGTCCGTCCCGGACGACACCGACTGCGTGCCGTCGATCCGAACGAGGTCGTCGACTTCTCCCAGGTGGCGAGCTTCCTGCCGCCGGGCGCGACGCTGCTGCCGGCGCCGCAGCACACGCTGCCGACGCTGCCGGGCCGTCCGCCGATGGTCGGCTACCTCGTGCTGGTGCCGGCGGACCAGCAGGCGCACCTGCCCGTCGCGCCCGTCCCCGCGCCGTCCGCCGTGGCGGCGGAGGAGCAGGGGCCGGTGAGCATCGACGACGTGCAGCGGATCGCCGTCGTCGACGGGCAGGCGCTGGACCTGACGTACTTGGAGTTCGAGCTGCTGGCCCATCTGGTGGCACACCCCCACCGGGTGCACACCCGGGACCAGTTGGTCACGACGGTGTGGGGGTACGGACACGTCGGCGACGGGCGCACGGTGGACGTGCACGTGGCCCGGCTGCGGCGGAAGCTGGGCGCCGAGCACCGCCACACGATCCAGACCGTGCGGCGGGTCGGCTACAAGTACACGCCCTGATCGCGGCGTTCGTCAGACGGTCCGGCCGGCCCTGGCCCTCGCCTTCGCCACCGCGGCGAGGGTGAGGTCCACCGCGAGGAACAGCAGCAGGCTGAGGCCGAGCAGCGGGACGAACCAGCCGACGACCGCCGTGGCCGCCGCGAGCGGCAGCAGCAGGGTCACCGGGGCCTTGCGCCAGGCCCCGCGGGCCACCGGGCGGCCCGGGCGGCGCAGCCACCACATGCGGTAGCCCCAGAGGATCAGCAGGATCAGCGCGAGCGCGAGGGCGGCGAGGGCCAGCTGGTTGAACAGGCCCAGGAAGACGCCGGTGTGGGCGTCGATGCCGATGCGGGTGAGCTTCGCGAGCAGGGGGTAGTCGGCGAAGGCGAGGCGGTCGAGGACCGCGCCGTCCGCCGGGTTCACGGCCACCGAGTCCAGCTGGACCGGGAACTGCGTGTCGGTCTCCTTGACCACGTACCCCTTGCCCTCGGAGGGCAGGACGACCGAGATCCGCGGGCTGTCGACGCCGGCCGCGCGGGCCGCCGCCACCGCCCTGTCGAGGCCGATGTCGGCGCCCGGGGCGGTGGCGCCCGTGGTGTGGCCGGCGCCGTGGCCCTCGTGGCCCGTGGACGCGCCGGCGGCGCCGTCGAGGGTCGCCGAGAGGGTGGGGGTCGCGCCGCCGAGGCCGTCCTGCACGACGCCGATGTTCTCGCCCGCGTACCGGGACCAGGTCAGGCCCGTCGCGGAGAGCAGGACGAGTCCGGTCACCGCCCACAGGCCGACCGAGCCGTGCCAGGAGAGGGTGCGGCGGCGGGACTTCGGGCCCCGCTCGGGCAGGAGGAGGGCGCGGCGGGCGGAGCGGCGGCGGCCGAGCCAGAGCAGCAGGCCGCCGAGGGCGATCACCCACAGCCAGCTGGCGGCGAGTTCGCTGTAGTTGCGGCCGAACTCGCCGAGGTGCAGGTCGCGGTGGAGTTCGTCCAGCCAGGTGCGCAGCGGGAGGGCTCCGGAGCCGCCGTAGCTGGGCAGCTGTCCGCGTACCTCACCGGTGTACGGGTCGACGAAGACGGCCGTCGAGGCGTCCTGGGGGGCGTCCGGGTCGGCCATGAGGACCCGGGTGGTCGCGCCGGGTTCGGCGCCGGGCCAGACGGCGGTGACGGTGCCGTTCGGGTTGGCCGCGCGGGCGGTCTCCACCTGCCGTGAGAGCGGCAGCGTGGTGTCGCCGACGGGGACCTCCAGCTCGTGCGCGTAGTAGACCTTCTCCGCCTGGAAGGACAGGGCGTAGAGGAGGCCGCTGACGGCGGCGACGAGGAGGAACGGGGCGACGAGGACGCCCGCGTAGAAGTGCAGGCGGAGCAGGAGGGGGCGCAGCGCGCTCCAGGTGCCTGCCTTGCGGGGGGTGTTCGGGGTGCGGGGCTCGGTGGTGTCCGACGGGGGTGCTTCGGGGGTGTCCGGGCGTACGGGATCGTCGACGGTCATGACGTGGCTGTCCTCGGAGTTCGGTGCAGACAGGGGGAAGGGACCCCCGGGTCAGACGTGTGCTCCGAGGGCCGTGGCGCGGGGTGCGGACAGCCGGGGCGGGCCGCGCCGGGAGAGGGCGTGCGCGAGGACGACGGTGTGCGGGCGCGGGGCGTCGCGGCGCGACCGGCGGACCGGGGGGCGCGGGGCGTCGGGGACGCGGACGCGCGCGAGCAGCGGGCGCAGCGGTGTGAAGGCGTGGGCGAGGGCGGCGCGGGCCAGCGTGAAGAAGGCGGCTTCGCCGTGCGCCAGCCACAGGCCGCAGAGGAGCGCGGCGAGGAGGTGGACGGCGAGCATGCCGGCGCCGGAGCCCGTGGCGGCGTCCATGACGCCGGAACCCATGACGCCGGACCCCATGTCGGGAGGCCCCATGGCGGAGTTGCCCATGGTGGCGGAGCCCATGGAACCGGCAGGGCCCATGGCCATGCCTTCCATGCCTTCCATGCCAGGCATGGCGTGAGAGGCGCCCCCCATGCCGGGCATGGCCGGGTGGCCCGTGTCCCCGGCGTGGGAACCGGCCGTGGAGAGGATCAGGTGGAGCGCGCCCTGGAGGAGGAGCAGGGCCCCCGCGATCTCGGGTGCGCCCCGGCGGCGGCCGGCCGCGGTCCAGGCGGCGGCGGCCGTCACGGCGAAGGCGCCGAGCAGCACGGACGCCGGCAGCTGGTGCGCAGACATGGACGAATGCCCCACGGCGGCCAAGGTCACGCACACCACCGCGAACAGTGCGGCTCGCAGCGCGCGCAGGGGCGACCGGGCATCCGTCATCGCCGTCATGATGCCATCCGGCCAGATGGCCGAACACGCCACCTCCGGTCGCGGCCCTCCGACGCCGTTCCTCCGGCAGCGGAATCCTCCGGCAGCGGAACTCCCTCGCTTCGGCCGGGCCGAACGGGCAGGCTTCCGATCATGAAAATGCTGATGCTCGGAGGTACGGAGTTCGTCGGCCGCGCGATCGTCGAGGACGCGCTGGCCCGGGGCTGGGAGGTGACGGTCTTCCACCGCGGCCGCCACGCGGTCCCCGCGGGGGCCGCCTCGCTGATCGGGGACCGCACCACCCCCGAGGGCCTCGCCCCCCTCGCCACGGGGTCCTGGGACGTCGTCGTGGACACCTGGTCGGCCGCGCCGTCGGCGGTCCGGGACGTGGCCCGGCTGCTCGCCGACCGCGTCGGGCGGTTCGCGTACGTGTCGAGCCGATCCGTGTACACATGGCCCGCGGCGGCCGGACTCGCGGAGGACGGGCCGCTGGTGGAGGGCTCGCCCGACGACGGGGACGTGCCGTACGCGGAGGCCAAGCGGGGCGGCGAGCTCGCCGCCACGGCCGCTTTCGGGGAGGACCGGACGCTGCTCGTCCGGGCGGGCCTGATCATCGGCCCGTACGAGAACGTGGGCCGGCTCCCCTGGTGGCTGGGCCGGATCGCGCGCGGCGGCCCCGTCCTGGCCCCCGGGCCGCGCGACCTGCCGCTCCAGTACGTCGACGCCCGCGACCTGGCCGCGTGGACGCTGGACGCGGTGGCCGCCGGGCTCTCGGGCCCGTACAACCTCATCGCGCCGGCCGGGCACACGACCACCGGCGAACTCCTCGACGCCTGCGTGCGGGTGACCGGCTCGGACGCCGAGCTGCGCTGGACCGCGCCGGAGGCGCTCCTCGCCGCCGGGGTGGAGCCCTGGACGGAGCTGCCCGTGTGGGTGCCGCCGGGCGAGATGTACGACGCGATGCACACCGCCGACGTCTCCCGCGCGGTCGCCGCCGGGCTGCGCTGCCGGCCCGTGGCGGAGACGGTCGCCGACACCTGGGCCTGGCTGGGGTCCCTCGGCGGGGTCGCCCCCCACCGCCCGGACCGGCCGCCGGTCGGCCTCTCGCCGGAACGGGAGGCGGCCGTCCTGGCGGAGCTGTCCACGCCCGCGGAGTGACCGGGCGGCGGGCCCGCCGCCCGGACCTCCCCCCGTTCGGGACGGCCCGCCCGGACGACTCGCCGTGACCCGTCCGGACGGACTCGCCGTGACCCGCCCGGACCGGCAGGCCGCGATCCGCCCGGAGGGGCTCTCCGTGATCCGCCCGGACGGGCTCGCCCCGGCTCCCCGGACCGGGGCATCCGCCCGGACGGACTCGTCCCGATCTGCCCGGACCGAGGGGATCCCTTACGGTCGGCAGGGAACGTGTACGCACGGGAGGAGCCGCCGCCATGCCCGCCATCCCCGCCGCCTCCGTCGCCAACCTCCGTGACCTCGGCGGCCTGCCGCTCGGCGACGGGCGTGCGGTCCGTGCCGGTCTGGTCCTGCGCTCGGCGCAGCTCGACCGGCTCGACCCGGACGAGCCGGTGGTGGCCGACCTGGGCATCCGGACGGTCGTCGACCTCCGGACGGAGCGGGAGCGCGGGGAGCGGCCGGACCGGCTTCCCGCCGGTGCGCGGCTGCTCGTCGCGGACGTGCTCTCCGACCAGCTGGCGGGCAGCGGGCTGCCGCCCGCCGCGCGGCTGAAGACGCTGCTCGCCGACCCGGCGCTCGCCGAGGAGCACTTGGGCGGGGGTCGGATGCGGGCGGCCTTCGGGCGGACCTACCGGGCCTTCGTCTCCGGTGACTCCGCCCGTGCCGCGTACCGCGGCCTGCTCGGGGAGCTGGGGACGCCGGGTGCCGGGCCGCTGCTCTTCCACTGCTCGGCGGGCAAGGACCGGACGGGCTGGGCGGCGACGGTCGTCCTGTCGCTGCTCGGGGCCGACGAGGAGACGGTGCGGGCCGAGTACCTGTCGGTGAATCCGGCGGTGCGGCAGGCGTTCGCGCCGATGATCGAGGGGTTCACGGCCCAGGGCGGCGACCCCCAGCTGGCGCTCGACCTGATCGGGGTCCTGCCGCAGTACCTGGACGCGGCGCTCGACGAGGTGGCGGTCCGGCACGGTTCGATGGAGAAGTACGTACGGGAGGGGCTCGGCGTCCCGGACGAGGTGACGGAGCTGATCCGCGAGCGGCTGACGGTCACCACGGCCTGAGCCCGAGCCGCCGCACCGGCCCGGCACCGGCCGCGCACCGGCCCTTCGTCGTCCGCGGGCCGGGGTGACCATCGGAAGAATCGCTCGTTCTGCTGAACGTGAGCACCCAGGATCTCGTTCCCTCGCCCGTGGGCCCCGTCGACGTCGAGCAGGCCGAGGCCGCGCTCGTCGAGCGCTATCCGCGTCTCGTCCGCATCGCCTATCTCGTGCTGCCGCCGTCGCTCGGCCGCAACCGGCGGGTGCTGACCGCCCACGCGCTCGTACAGCGCTCGCTGCCGCGCCGCCGGGTGCCGGGCCCGGCCTCCGTGCCGGAGCCTCGGCACGCCGAGGACGCGGTCGATCCCGGGTACGCGTACGTACGGGGCGAGGTGCTGCGGCAGGCGCTCGTCGCCGGGCTGCCCCTGCGGCGGCTCGCGCTGCCGCGCCGGGCGCAGTTCCCGCCGCTGCTCCCGCACGTGTGGGGGCTGCGGCTCTTCCCGCGGGTCGGCGGCGCCGACGAACTGGCCCTGGACCAGCGCCTGTCCCGGCTCTCCGGCCCGGGCCGCGCGGCCTACGTCCTGCGCGGTCTGGAGCGGCAGGGCGATCCCGAGGTCCTGCGCGTGCTCGCCGCCGCCGGTGTCGCCGACCCGGCGGCGGCCCTGGCCGAGGCGGACGCCGTGGACGCCCTGGACTCGGCGGACGCGGCGGAGGCGGCCCAGGACGGCGCCTTCACGGTCGGCCCCTTCGGCCCCGGCCGGGGCGTGATCCCGGGCGGGTCCGGTGACCGGGTCGGCGAGCAGGCGGGCCCGGGGCGCGTGCGCGGCCCGGGCGGGGGACACGGCACCCCTGCGCCGGGCCCCCGGGCGGACCGCGCCGACGACCGGGACGACGGGGCGGGCCGGGACAGCCGGGCCGACCGGCCCGGCCAGGACGGCAGGGCCGGCCGGCACAGTCAGGACGGCAGGGCCGGCCAGCACGCTCAGGACAGCCGGGACAGCCCGGACGGCCGGGACCGTCGTGACCGGGTCGGCGAACGGGCGGGACCGGAACGGCCCAGCGGCCCGGGTGGCGGCGGTGCCGGGCCGCTCGGGCCCGGGCGGGCGGGGCGGGTCAGTGGGGCCGCCCTGCTGGAGTCGGACGAGTTCGATCCGTGTGCGCTGCAGGCGCGGCCGACGGATCTGATGCGGCGAAGGCAGCACGGGCGGGCGGTGCTGGTGGCGTTGGTGGCGCTGGTGGTGTGCGGGCTGCTGCTGGGGCTGCCGGGGGACGGCTGGGGAAGAAACGGTGCTGCTGCGCCGTCGTACGCGCGCAATCCGGCGGCCGAGGCGGCGCTCGACCCGGGGGCCGTGAAACGGGTGACGCCGGCCGCCTGGCCGGGTTCCACCCGCCAGGACTTCTCGGTGTGGCCCGCGCGCGGCGGTCTCGTCGGGGACGGCGCGCTGGTGCGACGGGCGCTCGCCGTGTGGGCGCGGCCCGGGCTCTCGGTGCGATCGTCGGCGACGCCGGGGACGCCGGTGGGGCCGCCGATGGGGCCGCCGCAGCTGCTGTTCGCGGGCGTGGTGGACGGGGCCCGGGTGGTGCTCTTCCACGACGGGCTGCGGGTGGTGCGGTACGCGGAGCCGACGCGGGGCGCGGCCGGCGCGGCGCTGGACTTCGCGCGGACGGACGGGGCCGACACGGTCGGTTCGGCGGCGCTCGTCCTCTCCCGGGCCTCGGGCAACGTCCGCTATCTGACGGCCCCCTGGGTGCGGGAGACGGCGGTGCGGGACCTCCTGGCGCCCGCGAAGGAGCCGTGGCCGCTGGCCAGGGACGCGTACGGGGTGACCGAGCCGGTGCCGAGCCCGGCCGAGGCGAAGGGCTGCGTCCGCTGGAACACCCTCCAGGTGCGGGACGGTTCGGGGCTGCGGCTCCTCACGGACCTCGGCGAGCTGGCGCCCGCGCGGCTCCTGTGGGGCGCGCCGGCGGCTCCGGTGGACGCGACGGGGACCGAGGCGCGGGAAGCGTGGGCGCGGACGGCGTGCCAGCTGGCGGCGGTGCGGGCGCACGGGGTGCGGTCGGTGAACGCCTGGCGGTTCGCGCGGCAGCCGCTGCCGGAGGGCGCCGGGCGCGGCACCTGGCTGTGCACGCGCGCGGAGACCTGGCGGGGTACGGGCGGCCGGGTCCTGGCGCAGTTCCTGGTGCCGTCGGCGAAGGTGCCGGCGGCGCTCGCGGCCCGGTCCGAGGGGTCCCCCGCCTGCGGGGTGCGGGAGCCCCGGGTGCTGGCGGGTGTGCTGTGGCAGGCGCCGGGCGGCGGCTGGTACGTCCTGGCGGCGGGCAGCCCGGAGTTCACCGCCCTGGAGGTGTCGGGCGGCGTGCGGGGACGGTCGGACGGTCCGCTGCTCGCGGTGCGGGCGAAGGCGGGGGCGCGGGCGGATCTGGACGGCACGCTGGAGGACGGCACACGGCGGAGCGCCCTGCGGTGACGCGGGGGTGATCGGCGGTGATCCGGTGGCGGGTCGGCTCCGCCGGGCGCCGGGCGCGCGGGCCGGAAAAAGCCGGTGCAGGGGCCTGTTGCGAGACCCCTACCCCTCAGTACATTGACGACATGTCTAATACGCAGCCTGCCCCGGTGGCGTCGGAACACGTCGAGCTCAAGGCCCGGAAGGTCTCCTTCGACTGGGAGGAGACCCCGCTCCACTGGGTTCCCGGCGACCCCTTCACCACGCACACGATCAACGTGCTGCACCTGCTCCTCCCGGCCGGGGAACGCTGGTTCGTGCACGTCTATAAGCAGGCGCTGCCGTACATCACCGACGACCGGCTGCGCGAGGACGTCATCGGCTTCATCGGCCAGGAGGCCATCCACTCCCAGGCCCACGACGACGTCCTCCCCCACCTGAGGAAGCTGGGCCTCGACCCCACGCCGTACACCGCGCAGGTCGACTGGTTCTTCGAGAAGCTCCTCGGGGACCGGACCCTGCCGCCCGGCCGGCCGCGCCGCTGGTGGCTGATGGAACGCGTCGCGATGATCGCCGCGATCGAGCACTACACCGCCTTCCTCGGCAACTGGGTGCTCAACGCCGACGAGCTCGACCGCGTCGGCGCCGACCCGGTCATGCTCGACCTGCTGCGCTGGCACGGGGCGGAGGAGGTCGAGCACCGCTCGGTCGCCTTCGAGCTGTTCATGCACCTCGACGGCGGCTACCGGCGCCGCGCCCGCACCTGGGCGCTCGCCTTCTCTGCGCTGGTCTTCCTCTGGCAGCGGGGCATCCGCTTCTTCCTGGAGAACGACCCGGGCCTGCTCGACCCGAAGGCGTCGTTCGCGGACTTCGTCCGCAGGGGCCGGCGGGGCGTGCTGCCCTCGACCCCGGACATGCTGCGCTCCATCCCCCGCTACCTCTCCCGCTCCTACCACCCCTCGCAGGAGGGCGACACCGCGCAGGCGATGGCCTACCTGGCCTCCTCCCCCGGCGCCAACGGAGGCCGCTGATGCCCCGGTTCACCACCGTCGCCCTCGTCGCCGGGGCCGCGCTGCTGGTCCGCCGCGCCGTCCGCAGCCGCATGACCACCGCCCCGCTCTGGCCGCTGCCCGCCCTCGACGTGCCCGTCTCCGGGTACGGCCGGGGCAGCACCGTCCCCCGCAGGGTCCTCGTGACCGGACGGTCCACGCCCGCCGAGGGCGTCGTCGAACTGCGCCTGGAGGGCGAGGGACTGCCCGCCTGGCAGCCCGGCGCCCATGTCGACCTCGTCCTGCCGTCCGGCCAGGTCCGGCAGTACTCGCTCTGCGGAGACCCGGCCGACACCGGTGCGTACACCGTGGCGACGCGCCTGATCGACGAAGGGCAGGGCGGCCGGGGCGGTTCGCGCGAGGTCCACGAACAGCTCCACGAGGGCGTGGAGATCGGGATACGCGGACCCCGCAACCGCTTCCCGCTGGTCGACTCCCCCGCGTACGTCTTCGTCGCCGGCGGCATCGGCGTCACGCCGGTCCTGCCGATGGTGCGCGCCGCCGAGGCGGCCGGGGCGGAGTGGCGGCTCGTGTACTGCGGGCGGAGCCGGGCCACCATGCCCTACCTGGACGAGGTCGAGCGGCTGGGCGGCGACCGGGTGACGGTCGTCGCCGAGGACGAGTCCGGCTTCCCCGACCTCGGCCTCCTCGGCCTGCTGCCCGACGGGACCGTCGTGTACTGCTGCGGCCCCGACGGGCTGATGGACGCGGTGGCCAGGGCGATGCCGGAGGGCCGGACCGCGCGCTTCGAGCGTTTCTCGGCCGCGGCGACGACCGACGGCACCGCCTTCGAGCTCGAACTGCGCCGCTCCGGCCGTACCGTGACCGTGGCGGCCGACCAGTCGGTCCTCGCCGCGGTCCGCGAGGAGCTGCCCGGCATCACGTACTCCTGCCGGCAGGGCTTCTGCGGCACCTGCCAACAGCGGGTCCTGGAAGGCGAGATCGACCACCGGGACGAGCTGCTCACGGATGCCGAACGGGGCGACTCGATGCTGATCTGCGTCTCCCGCTGCGCGGGGAAGCGGCTCGTCCTGGACCTCTAGGGGGCGTCCTGTCGTTACGGCAGGATCAGCCAGTCGAACGCGAGCGCGGCGGCCAGGCCCCCCACCAGGAGCCATGTGGCCAGCCGCGTACGGCCGTTGCGGGAGAGTTCGATCACGACCCCGCAGAGGATCATCGCGAGGCCGTACACCCCGACGACCAGCACGGACGTACGGCTGGCCAGGCGGATCACCAGGACGACGGCCATCGCCACGAGGAGCACGGAGGCGGCGGCGACCCGGAGTCGCCGCGCCTGCTTGGGAGTGAGCCCCTCCCGGGAGTCCTCGTCGACCTCGCCGTCCTCGTCGAACTCGCCGTCCTCTTCCGCCTCGCCGCCCTCGTCGAGTCCGTCGATCTCTTCGATCGCGTCGGGTTCGTCGGTTTCGCCGGTCTCGGGAGCCTCGTCGGTCTCCGCGGCCGCGAGGGCCCCGGCTGCCGGGGTGTCCTGGTCGGAAGCGCTCATGGAGCAGGAGCGTATCGGACCCCGTTAGGCTGTTCGTATGACGACCGGGGTGCGCCGCAGGATGGGCGTCGAGGAGCGCAAGCAGCAGCTGATCGGGGTGGCCCTCGAACTCTTCAGCCACCGCTCTCCCGACGACGTGTCCATCGACGAGATCGCCGCGGCCGCGGGGATCTCGCGCCCGCTGGTCTACCACTACTTCCCGGGCAAGCAGAGCCTGTACGAGGCGGCGCTGCGGCGGGCGGCCGACGAGCTGGCGGCCCGGTTCGTGGAGCCGCCGCAGGGCCCGCTGGGAGCACGGCTGCTGCGGGTGATGGGCCGGTTCTTCGACTTCGTGGACGAGCACGGCCCGGGGTTCGCGGCGCTGATGCGCGGCGGTCCCGCGGTGGGCTCGTCGACGACGAACGCGATGATCGACGAGGTGCGGCAGGCCGCCTACGAGCAGATCCTCGCGCATCTGGAGGTCGAGAAGCCCTCGGCCCGCCTGGAGTTGGTCGTCCGGTCCTGGGTCTCGCTCGCCGAGTCGACGGCGCTCCTGTGGCTGGACGGCCGCCGGGTCCCGCGCGCGGAGCTGGAGGTGCAGCTCGTGCACGACTTCGCGGCCCTCGCCGCGGTGAGCGCCGCGTACGACCCCGACATGGCGGGGATCCTCGTCGGCATCCTCGCCGACGAGCCGGCCGACGGTCCCTTCGGCGACCTGGTGGCCCGGCTCGTCGCGCTGGTGCCCACGCTCCACGGAGCGCCGGCCGTGCCCGATCAGCGCTTGCGGTAGGACGCGTCGAGTTCGCGGACCTCGGCGAAGAGCAGGACGCCGTCCGTCGTCTTGAGGTGGTGCGGCAGCAGGTCGAGGACGGCCTCGGCGAGCCGCGCCTTGGCCTCCTCCGTACGGCCGGGGAGCAGGGCGATCTCGACGTGGACGGTCGCGCCCTCGGTGGCGCCGTCGCCGACGACGGTCTCCTCGACCTCGCGGAAACGGGTCTTGCAGGCGTCGACCTGGGTGTCGACGGTCTCCGCGACGAGGGGGTGGAGCGCGAGCGCGAAGCCGCGCCGGTCGAGGGGCGCGGAGTAGTCGACGGTGATCTGCGGCATGGGGGTCACTCCCGGTGGGACGGATGTCTGGCCACACCTTTACGGTGGGGGCCATGGACGCACAAGTGACCTTCCGGCAGGCGGACGAACGCGATACGAACCTGCTGGTGGAGCTGTTCGACGGGGTGGCGCGCTGGATGGTGCGCGGCGGTATCGAGCAGTGGAAGCCGGGGGCGCGCGGGGCCGCTCATTTCCGGGCGCGGATCGCCGAGGGCGAGGTGTGGCTCGCGTCGCGCGAGGGGCGGACCGTGGGCGCGTACGAGCTGTGGTGGGAGGACCGCGAGGTCTGGGGGGCCCAGCCGCCGGTGGCCGGTTATGTGCACCGGCTGATGACCGACCGGGAGGCGGCGCCCGCCGGGACGGGCCGGCTGCTGCTCGCCCACGCGGAGGGGCGGATCACGGCGGGGGGCCGGACGCTGGCCCGGCTCGACTGCGAGGACCGCAACCCGCGCCTGGGGACGTACTACGAGGACGCGGGGTACACGGCCCTCGTCCCGCTCCTGGAGAAGACCGGCGCGGACGGCCGGCGGTACGCCGTGCGGCGGATGGAGAAGGTTCTGGGGTGACGGCCGGCCCCGGCGCCGGGTGGATCCCGGCGCCGGGGCCCGCGGTCAGCTCGCGGCCTTGAACACCGCGACCGTGCGCGCCGGGACCGTGAAGGTGCCCGAGGCGGCCTCGTAGGAGGCGGACTTCACCACGGTGTCGGAGCCCGCGGCCTGGACGGGGTGGAGGGCGTAGCCCCGGCCCGCCAGGTCGGCGACCTTCTGCGCGGCGCTCTGCGGGGTCGCGTTGAGGACGACGACGAGGTCGCCGAGGCGCATGGTGATCACGCCCGGGGTCTCGCCGGTCCCGGAGAGCGGGAAGGTCAGGGCCGACTGGACCTGTCCCGCCGTGGCCAGCGAGAACACCGGCTCGGTGGTGCGGATCCGCTGGAGGTCCCGGTAGGCGGCGGAGGTGCCGTCGATCTGCTCGCAGCCGACCGTGAGGGCCGGGTTCACGAGCAGCGGCTTCCCGTAGGACCACTTGGCCCTGTTGTCGGCGGCCGGGGGCAGGCCGCGGCCGAAGCCGTTGCCGTCGCGGCAGTCCCAGTGGATCGCGTTGAACCAGTCGCCGCTGTCGAAGGAGTTGCGGTCCAGGGACTTGGAGCGCAGCAGGTCCGAGCCGGCCTGGGAGAGCGCCGGTCCCTGCGAGAGGGTCGCCGTGGCCATGGCGAGGACCTGCATCCTGGCCCGGTCGGCCGGGGAGGTGCCCGCCGGCAGCTTGAAGGCGAGCGCGTCGTACAGGCTCTCGTTGTCGTGGGCGTCGACGTAGGAGAGGGCGTCGCCGGGTGCTGCGGCGTAGCCGGCCGGGGCGCCGTTGTAGTCGACCTCGGAGCCCTTGACCGCGCGCCCGGAGGTGTCGGTGAAGGTGTACGAGGCGAGGTTGCCGGTCAGGCCGACCTTGATGAGGTCCTGGTAGTGCAGGAGGCGGGCCTTCTGCTGCTCCGGGGTGCCGTTGGCGGTGGAGGAGTTGGGGTCGGTGAAGAGGCCGGAGGCGAAGCCCTGGACGCCGGGGTCCTCGTCGAAGGGGCCGCCGCCGCGGACGGCGTCGCGGGCCCGGTCGGAGAAGGTGGCGATGCCGGTGCCGGCCATGTTCTTCTGGGTGGCCTGGACGAAGCGGGCGTCGTCGGCGACCTCGCCGAAGTTCCAGCCCTCGCCGTAGAGGACGATCGCCTTGCCGTCGACGCCGTCGCGGGCGACGGTCAGCTCGTCCAGGGCCTTGCGCACGGCCAGGATGTTGGCCTTCGGGTGGTGGCCCATGAGGTCGAAGCGGAAGCCGTCGACCTTGTACTGCTTGGCCCAGGTGACGACCGAGTCGACGACGAGCTTGCCCATCATGGCGTTCTCTGTCGCGGTGTTGGCGCAGCAGGTGGAGGTCGCGACGGAGCCGTCGGCCTGGAGGCGCTGGTAGTAGCCGGGGACGATCCGGTCGAGGACCGACTTGTCGGACTGTCCGGCGGCGACGGTGTGGTTGTAGACGACGTCCATGACGGTGCGCAGCCCGTCGCCGTTGAGGGCCTGGACCATCTGCCGGAACTCGACCGTGCGGCGGGTGCCTTCGGGGTCGGTGGCGTAGGAGCCCTCGGGGACGGTGTAGTGCAGCGGGTCGTAGCCCCAGTTGTAGGCGTCCTTCGCGGCGGCCGCGGTGACGCAGGTCTGCTGCTCCTCGGAATCGGGGGCGTAGACCTTCAGGTCGCAGGCGGGGGCGGCCTGGTCGGACTTCTTCTCGGGGACGGTTCCGAGGTCGAAGGCCGGCAGGAGGTGGACGTAGGAGGTGCCGGAGGCGGCCAGGTCCTTCAGGTGCCGCGAGCCCTTGCTGCCGGAGTCGGTGAAGGCGAGGTAGGTGCCGCGGTGGCCGGCCTCGGCCGTCGGGTCCGCGATCGAGAAGTCGCGGATGTGGAGTTCCTGGATCTGGGCGTCCCGCAGCGGTACGGCGGCGGGCTTGCGCAGGTTCTGCCAGCCGCGGGGGGCGAGCCTCGGGTCGGCGAGGTCGACGGCGAGGCTGCGGGCCGAGTCGGTGGTGAGGGCGGTGGAGTAGGGGTCGGTGACCTTGTTGACGACCGTCTTCCCGACGCTGGGGGCCCAGACCTTCACCACGTACCGGTAGGGCTTGCCGGTCCAGGACTTGGGGCCGGTGACCGACCAGACGCCGGTGGTGTCGTCGCGCCGCATGGGCACGGTCCGGCCGTCGAGTTCGAGGGCGACGGTCTGGGCGGTGGGGGCCCAGACGGAGAGGGTGGTGCGGCCGCCGCGGAAGGTCGGGCCGAGGGCCGCCCCGGTCGCCTTGGCCGCGTACAGGTCGTCGAGGACGCCCGCGGTCTGGACGCCGGTGGCGGCGAGGAGGGCGCCGTTGGCGGCGCGCTGGGTGGCGATCAGCTGGCCGCGCAGGGAGTCGCGGACGCGGTCGGCGTCCCGCGGGTCGACGGTGAAGGCCGGGTACGCCGCGAGGTGCGGGTACTTCGCCTTCTGGGCGTCGGTGAGCGCGGCGGGGGTGAGCCGGAGCCACTGGCCCTCGGTGTTCAGGGCCCCGTCGGTGACGGTGATGCCGCCGTCCTTCGCGTACACCAGCTGCTGGCTGGTGGCGTCGGTGGTCTTCACCTTCCAGACGACGGTGTCGCGGTCGATCCACTGGGCCTCGGCCTTGCCGAGGTCGAGGGTGGGGGCGCCGCCGACGGTCGGGAGCAGGTACTTCTGCTGTCCGGACAGCGCCCAGATCTCGTGGCCGTAGGTGGCGAGGTCGAGGGACTGGTCGGTGGGCAGGTCCTTCTGGTCGCCCTTGTGGAGGATGTACGAGAGGGAGGTCGCGCCCTGGGTGAGGGGCACCTCGTACACCGCGCCGTACGCGTCGAAGCGCACCGGCAGCAGCGGCTTGGACCAGTCGGTGGGCTGGGCGGCGCCGGTCCAGGTGTGCAGGCCCCAGCCGTCGTAGTTCCCGTCGGGCCGCTGGTAGTGGACGACGGCCTTGGCCGTGTCCTGCGGGGCCGGGGCCGGGTTCGTGTCGGACTGGCCGTCCTGGCCGTGGGTGATCCAGACCTCGCCGGTGCGGCCGAGGGCGATGCTCCGCTGCGGGCCGTCGGCGGTGCCGGCCTTCTCGACGGTGTAGGCGACGGTGGAGGCGCCTTCGGGGACCTTGACCCAGGCGAAGGCGCCGTGGGCGTCGCGGCCGGTGAACGCGGCTTCCTGGCCGGCCGCCTTCAGCGTCCAGCCGTCGTAGTCGCCGTCCTCGCGCTGGTAGTGGACGACGGCGTAGGTCCGCTCGACGGCGACCGGCTTCTCGGGTACCGGGGGCGCTCCGGCCGTGGTGGCGGCGGTGGCGCTCGCGGTGCGGCCGGCGGTGTCGACGGCGACGGCCTTGTAGCGCAGGGCGGTGCCGGCGGGGGCGGTCACGTACTGGGTGACCTTGTAGGGGGCGTGGTCGGCGGTGCCGAGGGTCTGCCAGCGGCCGTTGCCGACCTGGGCGGCGAAGACGACCCGGTTCAGCCGGCCGCCGGTGACGTCGGCGGTGAGCTCGACGGTGCCGGTGGCTCCGGCGGCGGGGGCCTTGAGGGCGACGGCCGGCGGTGCGGCGGGCGGCGGGAGGGCCCGGTCGGCCTTGAGGACCAGCGAGGAGAGGGCGGGGACGGTGACGGTGACGGAGCCGTCCTTCGCGGCGACCGCGCCCTGACCCCCGTACAGGGCCCGGAAGTTCGCGGAGTCGACGGGGAGGGTGACGGTCTGCGCGGTGGTGGCGCCGTTGGTGGCGACGAGGTACTCGGTGCGCGTCGTGGCGTCGGTGCGGGAGAAGGCGTAGACGGAGCCCTCGGCGTACCGCTCCTGCTGGACGCCGTCGCGGAGGGCCGGGTTCTCGCGGGTCAGCTTCGAGAGCGCGGCGATCGACCGGTACACCGGGTGGGTGGTGTCGTAGGCGTCGGTGGCGTGGGTGCGGTCGGTGCCGATCTGGTCGTCGTCGAGGTAGTCGGCGGCCTGTGCGGCGAAGAGGGGCTGGCGGGCGTCCTTGTCGCCGCCGGCGCCGGTGAAGCCCTGTTCGTCGCCGGAGTAGACGACGGGGTTGCCGCGGGAGAGGAACATCAGCTCGTTGGCGAGCCGGGTCCGGTCGACGAGTTCGGCGTCGGTCGCGTTCGGGTTGTCCTGCTTGAGGAAGCCGCCGAAGCGGCCCATGTCGTGGTTGCCGAGGAAGGTGACCTGCTCGTAGGCGTTGGCCTTGTCGGTGGTGTACCGGTAGTCCTCGGCGAAGACCTTGGCGAGGCGGTCGGCGCCGGCGCCCTGGGAGGCGAAGGCGCGGGCCGCGTCCTGGAAGGGGAAGTCGAGGGTGGCGTCGAGCCGGCCGCGGGTGACGTAGGGGGCGGTGACGGTGGTGTCGGCGGAGTAGACCTCGCCGAACATGAAGAAGTCCTCGCGGCCCTGCTTCTTGGCGTAACTGTCGAGGGCGGTGGCCCACTGGGTCCAGAAGTCCAGGTCGACGTGTTTGACCGTGTCGATGCGGAAGCCGTCGATCTTGAAGTCGCGGACCCACTTCTCGTAGATCCGCTTCATGCCCTCGACGACCTCGGGACGCTCGGTCCACAGGTCGTCCAGGCCGACGAAGTCGCCGTACTCGGCGGATTCTCCGGCCCAGGTGGAGTCGCCGCGGTTGTGGTACATCGTGGGGTCGTTGAGCCAGGCGGGGACCTTGGCGTTCGCCTTCTCGACGGGGGTGTACGGGAAGGAGTCCGCGTCGACCCGGCCGATCGCGTCGCGGTCGTCGAAGGGGCGGCCGTCCTTGTCGAGGTACGGGTAGGCGCCCTTGGGGCGGTAGCCGTACTTCTTCTCGGCGTAGTCGACGGTGTCGGCGGTGTGGTTGGCGATGACGTCGAAGAAGACCTTCATGCCCTTGGCGTGGGCGGCCGCGATCAGCTTCTCCAGGTCCTCGTTGGTCCCGAAGTGGGGGTCGACCTGGGTGAAGTCGGTGATCCAGTAGCCGTGGTAGCCGGCCGAGGCGTCCTTGCCGGTGCCCTGCACGGGCCGGTTCTTGAAGATCGGCGCCATCCAGATGGCGGTGGTGCCGAGGCCCTTGATGTAGTCGAGCCGCTGCGTCAGGCCCTTGAGGTCGCCGCCCTGGTAGAAGCCCTTGTCGGTGGGGTCGAAGCCGGTCTCCGTGCGGCTGCCGGTGAGACCGCCGCGGTCGTTGGAGGCGTCACCGTTGGCGAAACGGTCCGGCAGCACGAAGTAGAACTGCTCGCGGGTGAGGTCCTGGCGGGCGGGCTGCGCGGCGAGCGACCGGTCCGACGGCGGGGCGGGGGGCCGGGGCGCGGCGGCCGCGGGGACGGCGGGCACGAGGGCCGCGCACAGGGCGGCGGCGATGGCGACCGCCGTTCTCTTGCGTGTCACGGGGTGCTCCCTGGAGGAGGGACGGGGGTACGGGTGGGAGGGCCGCCCCGGGTGGGGCGGCCCTGACGGGAGGAGGAGGTCAGCTGCGGAAGGTGTCGTTCAGGACGACCTGGCCCGAGGCGGGGACGGTCGCGGTGCGGTTGGCACCGGACTCCCAGGTGACGTTCCCGGCCGCGTCCTTGCGGATGTACTTGTACTCGAAGGACGTTCCGGCGGGCAGGGAGACCGTCAGCTTCCACACCGGGTAGGCGGCCGGGTCGAGCTTGAGGGCCGAGGCCGGGGCCCAGTTGCCGAGTTCGGCGCGGTTGCCGGTGACGTAGATGTTCTGGCCGACGACCGTCGTGGCGTTGACGTTGAAGGCGGCGCCCGCGGTGGCGGGCGGCGTGGTCGGCGGGGTCGTCGTGGGCGGCGTGGTCGGGGTGGTGCCGCCGCAGTTCGTGGCGTTGACGTGCAGGGCCAGGGCCGTGTTGGCGGCGAGGGTGGCCGTGAACTGGCCGGACGGGTTGACCGTCACGGCGGTGCCGGACTGCACGTCGCAGTAGGAGCCCGCGGGCAGCGAGGTCTGGAAGGTGCGGGTGAGCGCCGAGGACTCGTGGTTGATCGCCACGTACGCCTTGGTGCCGCGGCCGAACGCGATCGCGTTGCCGGCTTTGTCCCACCAGTCGGTGACGGCCTGTCCGCGTGCGGTGTTGCAGAAGGCGACCATGGAGGAGATCTCGCGCCAGGCGTGCTGGCACTTCCAGCCGTCGCTGTAACAGGCGTTCACCTGGCCGCCGTTGGGCGGTCCGGCGTCCTTGTCGGTCCACTCGTAGCCGGAGTGGACGTCCGGGGAGCCGTAGGGCCAGGCGAGCATGAAGACGGAGGCGAGCGTGTAGTTGGCGCCGTCCTTGTAGGACAGGGTGTCGCCGCCGCGCTCGGTGTCGTGGTTGTCGACGAAGACGCCGGACTGGCCGGAGGGCATGTAGCCCCACGCCTCGCCGAAGTTCTTCAGGTAGGAGAGCTTCTCGCTCTGGACGACGCGCTTGAGGTCGCGGGCGTAGCGGAACTCCTGGACGTCGCCGTTGCCGAGGTACTCGCTCGGGGAGACGGCCTCGCCCGCGCCGTGGATGGCCTCCTGCTTCCAGAAGACCCCGGGGTTGGTGAGCCGGGACTTGATGTTGGCGAGGTCGGCGGCCGGCATGTGCTTGGCGGCGTCGATGCGCAGGCCGTCGACGCCCAGCGAGAGCAGGTCGTTGAGGTAGCCGGCTATCTTCCCGCGGACGTAGTCCTCGCCGGTGTCGAGGTCGGGGAGCTGGACCAGTTCGCAGTTCTGGACGTTGCCGCGGTCCTGGTAGTTGGAGATCGAGGAGCGGCAGTCGTCCATGTCGGAGCCGGAGTAGAGGCCCGGGTAGTCGTACTTGGAGAACGGGGTCCCGCCCGTTCCGGTGCCGGAGCCGTTCGCCATGTGGTTGACGACGGAGTCGGCGACGACCTTGACGCCGGCCGCGTGGCAGGTGTCGATCATGCTCTTGAAGGCGGTGCGGTCGCCGAGACGTCCGGCGATCTTGTAGCTGACCGGCTGGTACGAGGTCCACCACTGGCCGCCCTGGAGGTGTTCCTGGGGCGGGGAGACCTGGACGTATCCGTATCCGGCGGGGCCGAGGCGGTCGGTGCACTCACGGGCGACCGAGGCGAAGTTCCATTCGAACATCACCGCGGTGACGTCCTTCTCGCCGGGCGGGGTGGCCTGCGCCGGGGCGTTTCCCGTGACGGCCACAGCGGCGGCTCCCGCCACGAGGGCGAGTGCAGCGGCCACGGTTCTTCTGGCCATGCTTCCTCCTGTACGACATCCGTGTCGCAAGAAGTTGCCGAAAACTTCAGCAACTGTTTTCAGCCGTGACCGTACGAGTGCCCCGACGCCCGGTCAACCCTCCGGACATCGCTGTGCAAGTTGTTACGGAAGGACTTGCACGCCCCTGGGCGGCTGCGCGGTGGAACCGCGCACCACCAGCTCCGGCTGGAACACGAACTCCGTGCGCTGGACCGGGTTTCCCTCGATCTCCTCCAGGAGCGCGCCGACGGCCGCCGTCGCCATCGCCTGCACCGGCTGGCGCACGGTGGACAGCGGCGGGCTGGTGAAGGCGATCAGCGGCGAGTCGTCGAAGCCCACGACGGAGACGTCGTCGGGCACGTCGAGGCCCCGGGCACGGACGGCGCGGATCACGCCGAGCGCCATCAGGTCGGAGGCGCACACGATGCCCGTGCACCCCTCGCGCAGCAGGATCTCGGCGGCCGCGTGGCCGCCCTCGACGCCGAAGAGCGTCGGTCTGATGAACCGTTCGGCGTCCGCCCGCTCGACGCCGAGGAGCTCGTACAGCTCGGCGGCGAAGCCCTCGGCCTTGCGGCGCGAGGGCACGTACCGGGTGGGGCCGATGGCGAGGCCGATCCGCTCGTGCCCCAGCTCGACCAGGTGCCGGACGGCCATCCGGGCCGCGGCCCGGTCGTCGGGCGACACGAAGTTGGCGTCGATGTTCTCGTTGTAGCCGTTGATGAGGACGAACGGCACGCCCCGGGCCGCGAGCCGGGCGTAGCGGGCCGGGTCGGCGGTCGCGTCCGCGTGCAGCCCGGAGAGGAAGACGATGCCGGCCACCCCGCGCTCCACGAGCTGTTCGACCAGCTCGTCCTCGGTGGCGCCGCCGGGCATCTGGGTGCAGAGCACCGGGGTGTAGCCGTGCCCGGCGAGGACCTGTTCGACGACCTGCGCGAAGGCCGGGAAGATCGGGTTGGTCAGCTCGGGCACGACGAGCCCGACGAGGCCCGCGCTGCGGCGTTTGAGCCGTACGGGACGCTCGTAGCCGAGCACGTCGAGCGCCGCGAGCACCTTGTGCCGGGTCGCGCCGGCCACCCCCGCCTTGCCGTTGAGGACGCGGCTGACGGTGGCCTCGCTGACCCCGGACTGGGCCGCGATGTCCGCGAGCCGCGGGGGGGCGGGTGCGGGCCGCCCCGGGCGTGGGGCGCGGCACCCCCCCCCCACAACAGGGTGTGGGGCGGCCCTGACCGCCCGGGGTGGCAGGCGGGGGTGTGAGGGGGCCCCCCGCCCCCGGGTGGGGCCCGCGCGGCCCGGGCCCGGGGGGGCCCCGTCCCCGCCCCCCCGCGGCAGGGGGACCGTCACACCGCCCACCAGACGGTGGTGTCCGCGGGCACTTCCGCCTCGTCGTCGACGACGCGGATCTCCTCGCTGGAAAGGAGGTACCGGCCGGGCAGCGGGACGGTGATGGCCCGGCCGGTGGTGTTGGCGGTGCAGACGAAGCCGTCGCGGCGGAAGGAGAGCACACCCTCGGGTGCCTCCAGCCACTCGACGTCCTCGCCCGCACCGAGTTCGGGGCGCTCGCGGCGCACGGCGAGCGCGCTGCGGTACAGCTCCAGGGTGGAGCCGGGGTCGCCGGTCTGCGCCTCGACGCTCAGGGCGCCCCAGGTGGCGGGCTGCGGCAGCCAGGAGCCGCCGGCGCCGAAGCCGTACGAGGTGCCCTCGGCGGTCCACGGGATCGGCACCCGGCAGCCGTCGCGGAAGCCGTCCTGGCCGCTGGCCCGCCAGAACGACGGGTCCTGACGGACCTCGTCGGGCAGGTCGGTGACGTCGGGCAGGCCGAGCTCCTCGCCCTGGTAGACGTACGCGGAGCCGGGCAGGGCCAGCATCAGCAGCGTCGCGGCGCGGGCCCGGCGCAGGCCGAGTGCGCGGTCGCCGGCCTCGCGCAGCTGGGTGCCGAGGCCCGCCGGGTTGGCGAAGCGGGTGGCGTGCCGGGTGACGTCGTGGTTGGACAGCACCCAGGTGGTGGGGGCGCCGACCGGGCGCATCGCGTCGAGCGAGGCGTCGATCACGGTGCGCAGCTCCGCCGCGTCCCAGTGGGTGCCCAGGTACTGGAAGTTGAACGCCTGGTGCATCTCGTCGGGGCGCACGTAGTTCGCGGTGCGGTCGACGGTCGGGGTCCACGCCTCGGCGACGAGGACGCGCTCACCGTCGTACTCGGCGAGCACCGTGCGCCAGGTGCGGTAGATCTCGTGGACGCCGTCCTGGTCGAAGAAGGGCATGACGTCGTTGCCGAGCAGCTTCAGCTGGTCGTGGGCGCCGATGTCGGGCAGGCCGGCGGCCTTGACCAGGCCGTGGGCGACGTCGACGCGGAAGCCGTCGACGCCCATGTCGAGCCAGAAGCGCAGGATGGAGCGGAACTCGTCGCGTACGGCCGGGTGTTCCCAGTTGAAGTCGGGCTGCTCCGGGGCGAAGAGGTGGAGGTACCAGTCGCCGGGCGTGCCGTCCGGGTTCTCGGTGCGCGTCCAGGCAGGACCGCCGAAGATGGACTCCCAGTCGTTGGGCGGGAGTTCGCCGTTCCCGCCCTTGCCGGCGCGGAAGTGGTAGCGCTCGCGCAGCGGCGATCCGGGGCCCTCGCGCAGCGCCCGCTGGAACCACTCGTGCTGGTCGGAGGAGTGGTTGGGCACCAGGTCGACGATGATGCGCAGGCCCAGTTCGTGGGCGTCGCGGATCACCGCGTCGGCGTCGAGGAGCGAGCCGAACATCGGGTCGATGGCCCGGTAGTCGGCGACGTCGTAGCCGGCGTCGGCCTGCGGCGAGGCGTAGAACGGGGAGAGCCAGACGGCGTCGACGCCCAGGTCCTTGAGGTACGGCAGCCGGCTGCGGATGCCCTCCAGGTCGCCCATGCCGTCGCCGTTGCCGTCGGCGAAGCTGCGCGGGTAGACCTGGTAGATCACGGCGTCTCTCCACCAGCCCGTGTGCGTGCCGGTGGTGGGGGCGTCGGCCGGGGTGGCGAGATGCTGGGTCATGTCTTCCCTGGGAGGTAAGGAGGTGCGTTCGGGCGGGGTGCTCAGGGCCGTCAGCCCTTGACGGCACCGGCCGACATGCCGGTGACCAGGTGCCGCTGGGCGAAGAGGAACACCAGGGCGGCGGGGACGGCGATCAGGACGGAGGCCGCGGCCATCGGGCCCCACTGCGCCCCGTACTGGTTGACGAACTTCTGCAGTCCGCCGGCGAGCGTCAGGTTCTCGTCGCCGACCATGAAGGCGGAGGCGTAGGCCACCTCGCCCCAGGCGGTGATGAAGGAGTAGAAGGCGGTGACGGCGATGCCCGGCTTGGCGAGCGGCAGGATCAGCCGCCAGAAGGTGCCGAAGGGGGTCAGGCCGTCGACGTATCCCGACTCGTCGATCTCGCGGGGG
This sequence comes from Streptomyces sp. NPDC059534, assembly GCF_042743475.1. Lineage (NCBI taxonomy): Bacteria > Bacillati > Actinomycetota > Actinomycetes > Kitasatosporales > Streptomycetaceae > Streptomyces > Streptomyces sp. NPDC059534. Next base: position 184,058 of record NZ_JBHWAQ010000002.1, on the reverse strand, counting down.
ATGGTGTCGAAGAAGCCCTTCATCATCCACGCGCAGAACGGGACGGCGATCGTCAGGTACGTGACGACCAGGCCGACCGGCTGGTTGAGCAGGCCCATCGACGCCATGATGTTGTAGATCGGCACGATGAGGACGGCGACCGGGAACATCTGGGTGATGAGCAGCGTCCACATCAGTCCGCGCTTGCCGGGGAAGCGGAAGCGGCTCACGGCGTAGCCCGTGGTGGCGGAGACGAAGACACCGATGACGGTGGTGAGACCGGCGACGACCAGCGAGTTGCCGAACCAGGTGAGGAACGGGGTGTCCCTCAGCAGGTTGGTGTAGTTCTCGAGCGTCGTCTCCTTGAAGAAGTCCGTGGTGATCGCGTACTTCGCGGGCTTCAGGGAGGTCAGCAGCACCCACAGCACCGGGAAAACGGCGATCACGGACGCCGTGATCAGCGTGAGGTGCAGCGCGACCGAGGCCAGCGGCGAACGGCGGCCGCGGATCGGGGTGGTGCTCACGGCGTGACGGGCGGGGGTCGTGGTGGTCACCAGACTTCTCCCTGCTTGCGGAGGACTCGCCGGTAGACCGCGGCGAAGAGCATCAGGAGGACCAGGATGAGCACGCCCCAGGTGGACGACTGGGCGAAGTCGCGCGGACTGACCTCGAAGGAGAACTTGTACGCCTGGGTGACGAGGATCTGGGTGGCCTCGCCGGGCCCGCCCCGGGTGAGCAGGAAGATCACCGGGAACATGTTGAAGGTCCAGATGGTGGAGAGCAGGATCACCGTCGTGGACACCGAGCTGAGCCCGGGCATGGTGATGTGCCGGAAGCGCTGCCAGGCGTTGGCGCCGTCCATCTCGGCGGCCTCGTACAGCTCGCCGGGTATGGACTGGAGCCCGCCGAGGAGGGCGACCATCATGAACGGGACGCCGAGCCAGACGTTGGTCGCGATGACCGACAGCTTGGCCCAGGTGGGGTCGTTCAGCCACGGCACCGCGTCGATGCCGCCGCCGGCCAGGACCTTGTTGAGGAGACCGTTGTCCTGGTTGTAGAGGAAGCGCCAGGCGAAGACGGAGACGAAGCCGGGCACCGCCCACGGCAGGATGAGCATCAGCCGGTAGGCGGAGCGGCCGACGATCCTGCGGTTGAGGATGTTGGCGAGGCCGAGGCCGAGGGCGAACGTCAGCGACACACAGGACACTGTCCACACCAGCGTCCAGCCCAGGGTGGAGAGGAACTGGCCGCCCGTCAGGGCGTCGGCGTAGTTGTCCAGGCCGACGAACTCGTAGCTCGACGGGATGTGGTTGACGCCGATGGAGCGCTCGACGTTCCGCTCGTTGGCGTCGGTCAGCGACAGGAAGATGCCGCGGACCAGCGGATAGCCGATGATCACGGCGATCACGACGGTCACCGGGGCGACCATCGCCCAGGCGTACCAGTGGGTGGAGAGGGAGCGCTTCGCCGCGCCCCGGGACTTACCAGTTCCGCGGCTCCGGCCGCGGGCGCTCTCGCCCGCGGCCTTCACCACCGACTGGCTGGGGGTGTCCACAGCCATCAGCCGGCCTGCCTTCCTTCTTCTTCCTGCTACTTCCAGTCCTTCAGGAGCTTGCGGTAGCCGTCACCGGTGGCCTTGGCTCCCGCCTCCGGGGTGGTCTGGCCGGTGAGGACCTTCGTGTACTCGGTGACGAGCGGCGCGAAGAGGCTGCCGGTCTCCGGGATCCAGGGGCGCTCGACGGCCTTGTCGACGACCGGCTTGAAGAAGGTGATCATCTCGTTGGTCGCGACGTCCGGCTTGATGTAGACGGACTGACGGGTCGGGAGGAGGCTGAGCTCCTTCGCGATCGTCGCCTGGGTCTCGGCCGAGGTCATGTACTCGGCGAAGGCGTAGGAGGCGTCGAGGTTCTTCGAACCGGCGTAGACGGCGAGGTTGTGACCGCCCTGCGGGGCGCCCTGGCCGGCGGAGCCGGCCGGGACCGGGGCGATGCCCAGGTTGGCCTTGTCCGTGAACTCCTTGCCGCCGTAGGTGTCGGCGACGGCCCACGGGCCGTTGATCATCATGGCGACCTTGCCGTCCTTGAAGGCCGTCTGCATGTTGTTCCAGCCGTCGGTCGCGTCCGTCTTGGCCGCGCCGGAGTCCACCAGGTCCTTGACGGTCTTGAACGCCTTCACACCGGCGGGGCTGTCGACGGTGATCGACTTCTTGTCGGCGTCGACGAGGTCGCCGCCCTCGCCGTAGAGGAAGGAGAGGAACCAGTAGGCGTCGTCGCCGCGCAGGTAGAGGCCGGTCTTGCCGGTCTTCTGCTTGATCTTGGCGGAGACGGTCTTGAGCTCGTCGATGGTCTTGGGGACCTCGACGCCGGCGTCCTTGAAGATCTTCTTGTTGTAGAAGATGCCCATGGAGTCGATGACCTGCGGGACGGCGTAGGTCTTGCCCTTGTACTGCGTGGAGGCCGACGCCTGCTTGAGGAAGTCGTCGGCGTCCTTGAGGGCGGGGGTGCCGTCGAGGGGGGCGAGGTAGCCGAGGTCCGCGAACTCGGGGGTCCAGGCGACCTCGGAGCGGATGACGTCGGGGGCGCCGGAGCCGGACTGAGCGGCGTTCTTGAACTTGTTCTGCGCGTCACCGAAAGGCACGTTGACGTACTTGACCGTGACCTTGGGGTGCTTCTTCTTGAAGTCCTCGGCGACCTTCTTGAAGACCTTGTCCTCGGAGCCGACCGTGGAGGTGTCCCACCAGGTCACGGTGCCGGAGAGCTCGCCCGAGCCCTTGGCCCCGCCGCCGTTCGAACCGCTGTCACTACCGCACGCCGCCAGGGTCACGCCCAGGGCCGCGATCAGCGCGGTGGCCGCTATGCCACGCCGCATGTGAACTCCTTCAATGATCCCGGGGAGACGAGGGGCTGGAACCTTCCTCATGCGACCGCTCCCTCGCGGCGCTCCGGGTTGCCAGGAACGTAACAGGGATGAAAACGCGCCGAAAGACCTTGCGGAGAATTTCTGCAAGGCCCGGCGATCGTTACATCCACGTGTCCCGAAGGTTGCCTGCAGGCCGCTTGACAGGGGCCGTATCGGGCATCTCGCACACCGAGCGGCCCCATGCGCCCCCTTCGTCGCCCCGAAAGACCCCCGCAAGCACTGCAAGACCTTGCGCAACGGCTCGAACCTTGCGGTCCGGCCCGGGTACGGGTGAACCGGTGGGAAATACGCGCTGTGACCGGTACAGTCCTTTCCCATGACCGCGCGGCTCTCCGACATCGCAGCCCAGGCGGGGGTCAGTGAAGCCACAGTCAGCCGCGTGCTCAACGGAAAGCCGGGTGTGGCAACTGCCACCCGCGAGTCCGTCCTCGCCGCACTCGACGTGCTCGGCTACGAGCGTCCCGTGCGCCTCCGCCAGCGCAGCGCGGGTCTCGTCGGCCTGATCACCCCCGAACTGGACAACCCGATCTTCCCCGCGCTCGCGCAGGTCATCGGGCAGGCCCTCACCCGGCAGGGGTACACGCCGGTCCTCGCCACCCAGACCCCCGGCGGGTCCACCGAGGACGAGCTCACCGACATGCTGGTGGAGCGCGGCGTCGCCGGCATCATCTTCGTCTCCGGGCTGCACGCCGACACCACCGCCGACATGACGCGCTACGACCAGCTGCGCGGCAAGGGCGTCCCGTACGTCCTCCTCAACGGCTTCTCCCCCAAGGTCCAGGCGCCCTTCGTGTCGCCCGACGACCGGGCGGCGATGCGACTCGCGGTGACGCACCTGGCGGCGCTCGGCCACACCCGGATCGGGCTCGCCGTCGGACCGAAGCGGTTCGTGCCGGTGCTGCGCAAGATAGAGGGCTTCCAGAAGGGCATGGAGGAGCGGTTCGGTCTCGGCCTGGAGGAGTCCGAACAGCTGATCCAGCACTCCCTCTACACCCTGGAGGGCGGCCAGGCGGCCGCCGGAGCGCTGATCTCCCGCGGCTGCACCGCGATCGTGTGCGCGAGCGACATGATGGCGCTCGGCGCGATCCGGGCGGCCCGGCAGCAGGGGCTCGACGTGCCGAAGGACGTCTCCGTCGTCGGCTTCGACGACTCTCCGCTCATAGCGTTCACCGACCCGCCGCTGACCACCATCCGCCAGCCCGTGCAGGCGATGGGGCAGGCCGCGGTCCGCGCGCTGCTGGAGGAGGTCGGGGGCACCCCGGCCCCGCACTCCGAGTTCGTCTTCATGCCTGAGCTGGTCGTTCGCGGTTCGACCGCGTCCGCCCCGGCGCCCGCGCGCACTCCTTCCTGAGACGGAGGGGGTGCGCCCCGAACCCGACCGAGGGATGATCGGTCGGGGGGTGGGGATCTGGCAGACTCTCTCCCTATGGGTGAAACGACCGTGAAGAGTTTGGACGACCGGACGACCCCGTCGTCACCCACCGTGGCCGACGGAAGGCTGTCACGCCTGCGCACGCGCACGCCCCGGCGTCCCACGATCTGGTTCGAGATCCTGCTCATCGCGGTGAGCTACTGGACCTACTCCCTCATCCGCAACGCGGTGCCGGAGCAGAAGGCCCAGGCGCTCAAGAACGCGGACTGGATCTGGCGGACCGAGGAGTCCCTCGGACTCGCCTTCGAGCACGCCGTGAACCACGCCGTGAACTCGGTGACCTGGCTGATCGTCTCGATGAACTACTACTACGCCACGCTGCACTTCATCGTGACCATCGGTGTGCTGGTGTGGCTGTACCGGTGGCATCCGGGCCGTTACGCGGCGTTCCGCACGGTCCTGTTCGCCACCACCGGTGTGGCACTGGTCGGTTACTACCTGTATCCGCTCGCGCCGCCCCGGCTCATGAACGGCCAGGACTTCGTCGACACGGTGCTCGTCCACCACACCTGGGGCTCGATGGCCTCGGGCAACCTGAAGCACGTGTCGAACCAGTACGCGGCGATGCCGTCGATGCACATCGGCTGGTCGCTCTGGTGCGGGCTGGCGATCTTCCTGCTGGCCAAGGCGCCCTGGGCGAAGATCCTCGGCCTGCTCTATCCGATGGCCACCCTCGTCGTGATCGTCTCCACCGCCAACCACTTCTGGCTGGACGCGGTCGGCGGCATGATCTGCCTGGCCTTCGGCTTCGCCGTCTCCTACTGCTGGTACGGCTCCCGACCGCACCGGCTGCCCCGGCAGGTGGAGCCCGCCGGGGCCGTCCTGCGGGGCGGTCCGCCCCCGGCGAAGGAGACGGACCGCGAGACCGACGCGGAGCGGCCGGTCAGCTCCGGTACGTGACCCCCGGTACGTGACCCGGACGGTCAGCCCCGGTACGTGACCCGGCCGCCGGCGACGGTGAGCCGGATCGGGGCCTGTGCGGCCTCGTCCGCCGGGACCTCGACCGGGTCCACCGCGAAGGCGGTGAGATCGGCCCGGAAGCCGGGGGCGACGCGGCCGGCGAACCGCTCCTCCCCCGCGGCGAGCGCCGCGTGCGTGGTCATCCCCTCCAGCGCCATCAGGCCGGTCAGACCGAGGCGGGCCGAGGCCGCGCCGCGCGGGGCGCGGGCGGTGGCGAGGACCTGCCGGGCGTCGTGGTGCGCGATGGGCCAGTCCGAGCCGAGCGCGAGACGCGCGCCGGCGTCCCGCAGGTCACGGCAGCGCCAGGCACGGGCCGCCCGCTCCTCGCCGAGCCGCCGGGACCACTCGTCGGTGTGGTCGGCGCGGGTGTACGCGGTGTGCGGGGGCTGCATGGAGGCGACGACCCCGAGCGCGGCGAAGCGGCCGAGCTGGTCGTCGGGGACGGTCTCGATGTGCTCGATCCGGTGGCGGGGACCGCCCGTACCGAGTCCTTCGACGGTGTCGAGGACGTGGCGCACGGCGGCGTCGCCGATGGCGTGGGTGGCGGTGCCGACGCCGGCGCGGTGGAGGTGACCCACGGCGGCGGAGTACGTCCGCGGGTCCGGCCAGAAGGCGTCGGTGCCCTGTCCGTGGCAGTCGGCGTGCTCCAGCCAGGCGGTGCCGCCCTCGACCGTGCCGTCCATGAAGAACTTCACGCCGCCGACGCGCCACAGACGGCCGGCCCGCGACTGGAGCCGTACGAGGGCGTCCAGCTCCTCTGCGGTCGCCCCGGGCATGCACCACGGGGCCAGCCGGAGGCGCAGTGGCAGGTCGCCGTCCTCCTCCAGGGCGGTCAGCAGGCCGGGTACGTCGTGTCCGCCGAGGTCCATGACGTGGGCGGCGGTGAGGCCGGTGGCGGCCATGGAGTCGAGCAGTCCGACGAGCCGGGCCCGGCGCTCCGCGTAGGACTGCGCGGGCAGGACCGGGGTCATCAGGTCCATGGCGGCGTGCTCGACGAGGTGTCCGGTGGGACGGCCGTCGGGGCCGCAGACGATCTCGGAGTGCTGGGCGAAGGCGCGGGGGCCCTCGATGCCGGCGGCCTTGAGGGCGTTCGCGCTGGCGAGGACGGAGTGGCCGTCGTAGAGGCGCAGGTGGGCGGGGGCGCCGTCGAGGACGTCGTCGACGAGTTCGTGGTGGACGGGGCGGCCGCCGAAGGCGTTGTGGTCGAGGCCGAAGCCGAGGACCCAGCCGTCGTGGCGTTCGGCGGCGCGCAGGGCGGCGCGCAGTCCTTCGAGGTCGGTGACGCCGGAGAGGTCGGTGCCGGTGAACATCTCCAGGCCCCAGACGGGGTGGCTGTGGGCGTCGGTGAGGCCGGGGGTGAGGGTGGCTCCGGCCAGGTCGACGGTCTCGGTGCCGGGTCCGGCCCAGGTGCGGGCCTCGCTGTCGGTGCCGAGGGCGGTGATCACTCCGCCATGGACGGCGAGGGCGGTGTGGCCGGTGAGCTCGGGGTCGCGGACGCGGGCGTTGACGAGGACGAGGTCGGGTGCGGGCACGAGGGGTCGGCTCCTTCGGTGACGGGTTCGGCGGCGAAGCGGGCGTAGATCTCGGGGCGGCTGCGGCGCAGCCGGTACGCGAGGACCAGGCCCAGGAGGAAGACGGCGGGGACGAGGGAGACGAGCAGGGTGTTGACCGTGGTCGAGGCCCCGGTGAAGAGCTCGACGTGGGCGGTGACCAGGCCGATCGCCCCGGCGAGCAGGACGAACGCGGCGACGGGGGCGACGACGGTGCGCAGCGCGCCCTCCCGGTGGTCGATGCGCCGGAAGAAGCAGGGCACGGCGAGCGCGGCCAGCAGCTGGAGGACCATCAGTCCGATCATGCCGGGGGTGTTCACCCAGAGCAGGAGCTGCTGGTACGGGTCGGCCCCGGCGAGCGCGAAGGCGAGGACGACGACGGCCCCGAGGGCGGTCTGGACGGCTCCCGCGACGTACGGGGAGCGGTGGCGGGGGTGGATCCGGCCGAGCGCCTTCGGCAGCACGCCCTCCTCGGAGAGGGAGAGGGTGTAGCGGTTGATGGCGTTGTGGAAGGCGAGGAGGGAGGCCAGGACGCTGGTGATGATGAGCAGGTGCATCAGGTCGGCGGCCCAGGCTCCGACGTAGGTGGTGATGGCGGCGAAGAAGAGGCCGCCGGGGTCGTCGGCGGCGGCCTGGACGACCTTGTCCTCGCCGAACGCCTGGATCACGGTCCAGACGACGAAGGCGTAGAAGAGGCCGAGGAAGGCGACCGCGATGTAGGTGGCGCGGGGGATGGTGCGCTCGGGGTTCCTGGCTTCGCGCCGGTAGATGACGGTGGACTCGAAGCCGGTGAAGGCGGCGAAGGCGCAGGCCAGGACGGCGGCGGTGCCGCCGGTGAGGACGTGCGCGGGGGCGAGGCCGGCGAGGGAGAGTCCGTGGGCGCCGCCGTCGATCAGGACGCCGCCGGCGAGGAGGACGAGGATGCCGGTCTCGGCGACGAGGAGGACGCCGAGGAGCTTGGCGCCGAAGTCGATCGAGCGGTGGCCGCCGTACCAGATGAGCAGGAGGCCGGCGAGGGAGACGGGCAGCCAGGGGACGTCGTGGCCGAGGGCGGCCGCGGTGTCCGAGGTGGCGGAGCCGAGGAGTCCGTAGACGCCGATCTCCATGCCGTTGTAGCCGAGCATGGCGACGAGGGCCGCGGCGATGCCGATGGGGGCGCCGAGGCCGCGGGTGATGTACGCGTAGAAGGCGCCGGCGCTGCGGACGTGGCGGCTCATGGTGGTGAAGCCGACGGCGAAGACGGTGAGGGTGAGGCCGGCGAGGAGGTAGCCGACCGGGGCGCCGATGCCGCCGAGCAGGATCGCGACGGGGGCGACGCCGGCCATGACGGTGAGCGGGGCGGCGGCGGAGACGACGAAGAAGGAGATGTCGGCGGTGGTGAGGGTGCCGGTTCTCAGCCCCGGGGGCTCGTCGGGGGTGGGTGTGGACATGGCGGGGGAAGCCTTTCCGCGACAGGAAACCTAAAGGCTTTCGGTTTGCGCAATGTAGCCTCGCGTTCGACGATTCGGGAAGACCTGAACAGGGAGTGACGCTTCATGGGCCGGCCGCGCAGACCCCTCCTCGACCGGGAGCGCATCGCCACCACGGCGCTCGACATCGTCGACGAGCAGGGCGAGTTCAGCGTCCCGCAGATCGCGAAGCGCCTCGGCGTGCAGACCGCCTCCGTCTACCACCACGTGGACGGCCGGGACGGGATCGTGGAACTGCTGCGCGAGCGGGTGGCCGCCGGGATCGACGGCGCCACCCTCGACGCGGAACCCTGGGACGCCGCCCTCACCGCCTGGGCCCGGTCCTACCGGGCCGCCTTCGCCGCCCACCCGCGGGCGATCCCGCTGCTCACCACCTCGCCGGTCCGCGCCCCGAAGGTCCTCCTGCAGTACGAGAAGGCCGTCCGCCGCCTGCTCGACGCGGGCTTCGCGCTGCCGGACGTCATGCCCGTCATCATCGCCCTGGAGAACCTCGTCCTCGGCTCGGCCCTCGACCTGGCCGCCCCCGAGGCGATGTGGGAACTCCCCGACGAGACGGCCACCCCCCTCCTCGCCCGCGCCCTCGGAGCGGTCCCCGAGGGCCGCGCGGACCAGGCTTTCGAGCTGGCGCTCACGGCATACCTGGGGCACGTCCGGACCCTGCTCGACACCGAGTAGGAGACCGCCCGGAGGCGTCGGGGCGCGGGGGCGTGCGCGTGCCCGGCCCGACCGGCGGGCCTATCCTGGGGCTGTACGACCTTGGGCTCCCCACGGCTCCGGCGGCACCCGCACGCGCTCCTCACCCCGAGCGGGAGGCACAGGATGCGATTCCACCGGAAATGGGCCGTCACCCTGACGTCCGCGGCTCTCCTGACGCTCGGCACCTCCACCGCGACCGCCGCACCGGCCGTTCCCGGCCCCGGAGTTCTCGTCGCGGGGTACGCGCCCGCCGAGACCGCACAGGACGTGCAGGAACAGCAGTTCCTGGAGCGGAACGAGGTGCTCGAAGGCGCCGCCGCCCATGCGAACGCCCTCATCGGACTTCCGCGGGACGTGCCGGTGACGGCCCTGAGCTGCGGCGAGGTCAACGCCTTCTGGGATCCCGAGAGTCAGGGCATCGGCTTCTGCTACGACCTCGTCGGGTACTACCGGGGCGTCTTCGAGGAGCTGAACACCACCGGCACCCAGGCCCAGCGGAACCGGGCCACCGAGGACGACCTCATCGGCATCTCCAACAGCGTCGTCTTCCACGAGCTCGCGCACGGCCTGATCGACGTCTACGACCTGCCGACCACCGGCCGGGAGGAGGACGCGGCCGACCAGCTCGCCACCCTCCTCCTCGCGGGCGACTCCGTGCACCAGGAGTACGCGGTGAGCGCCATCGAGGCATGGGGCGCCCTGGCCGACGCCGAGGCGCAGGGCGACGTCAGCGCGCGGCTCCCCGACGAGCACTCCCTCGACGCCCAGCGGTACTACAACGCCATCTGCTGGCTGTACGGCTCCGACCCGGCCACCTTCCAGGGCGCCGTGCAGACCGAGGCCAACCCCGGCGGGCCCCTGCCCGAGAGCCGGGCCGCCCAGTGCCCCGAGGAGTTCCGGAAGATCGACCAGGCGTGGAGCACCCTGCTCCAGCCCTACCTGAAGGGCTGACGCGGAGGCCCGTCACGCCCCGTAGAACAGCTCCTCCACGACGGCCCTGGCCCGGCGGGTGATGCGCCGGTAGTCGTCGACCATCTCGCCGACGTGACCCGGGACGTACCCCAAGTAGCGCCCGACCGCGGCGAGTTCGCGCGGGTCGGAGGGGAAGGTGTCGCCGGGCCGGCCGCGGACCAGCATGACCGCGTTGCGGACGCGGGTGGCGAGCACCCACGCCTCGTCCAGGGTCTGCGCCTCCTCCGTCGGGATCAGACCGGCCGCGTGCGCGGCCGCGAGCGCCTCGCGGGTGCGGGGCGTCCGCAGCCCCGGCTCCGCCCAGCCGTGCCGCATCTGGAGCAGCTGGACCGTCCACTCGACGTCGCTGAGGCCGCCGCGGCCCAGCTTGGCGTGGAGCGTCGGGTCGGCGCCGCGCGGCAGCCGCTCGGACTCCATGCGGGCCTTGAGCCGACGGATCTCGCGGACCGCGTCCTCGCCGAGACCCTCCGCCGGATAGCGCAGCGGGTCGACGAGTTCGATGAACTGCTCCGCCAGGTCCAGGTCGCCCGCCATGGGTTCGGCGCGCAGCAGGGCCTGGCTCTCCCAGACGAGGGACCAGCGGCGGTAGTACGCCTCGTACGACTTCAGGGTGCGGACCAGGGGGCCGCTCTTGCCCTCCGGCCTGAGGTCCGGGTCGATCAGCAACGGCGGGTCGGCGGTGGGCAGTTGGAGCAGCCGTCGCATCTCGGCGACCACCCGGTTCGCGGCCTTGGCCGCCTCCTGTTCGTCGACGCCCTCGCGCGGCTCGTGCACGAACAGGACGTCGGCGTCGGAGCCGTACCCCAGCTCGTGACCGCCGAAGCGGCCCATGCCGATGACCGCGAACCGGGTCGGCAGCGTGTCGCCCCACTCGGCGCGCACGGCGGCCCGCAGGGCGCCGGCGATGGTCGCCGCGTTGAGGTCGGTGACGGCCTCCCCCACCCGGTCGACCAGGGCGCCCGGGTCGGGTTCGCGGGGGTTGTCCTCGGTGCCGTACGAGCCGATGAGGTCGGCCGCCGCCGTACGGAACAGCTCCCTGCGGCGCACCCCGCGGACCGCCGCGACCGCCTGCTCGGCGTCGTCCGCGCGGCCCACCGCCGCCAGGACCTCCTGCTCCAGGTGGTCCCGGCCGCGCGGCTTCAGCCCCTCCGGGTCACCGAGGAGCGCGACCGCCTCGGGGGCACGGAGCAGCAGGTCGGGGGCGAGGCGCCCGGCGGAGAGCACGCGGGCGAGGTTCTCCGCGGCGGCCCCCTCGTCGCGGAGCAGCCGGAGGTACCAGGGGGTCTTGCCGAGGGCGTCCGAGACCTTGCGGAAGCCGAGCAGACCGGCGTCCGGGTCGGCCGAGTCGGCGAACCAGCCGAGCAGCACCGGGAGCAGCGTCCGCTGGATCGCGGCCTTGCGGCTCACCCCGGAGGCCAGCGCCTCCAGGTGACGAAGGGCGGCGGCGGGGTCCTGGTAGCCGAGCGCTTCGAGGCGCTGTCCGGCCGCCTTGGGGCTGAGCCGGATCTCGCCGGGGGCGAGCTGGGCGACCGCGTCGAGCAGCGGCCGGTAGAAGAGCTTCTCGTGCAGCCGGCGGACCACGGCCGCGTGCCGCTTCCACTCCTTGTTCAGCTCGGCGACCGGGTCGGTGCGCAGGCCGAGCGAGCGGCCGAGGCGGCGCAGGTCGGCCTCGTCCTCGGGGACGAGGTGGGTGCGGCGCAGCCGGTAGAGCTGGATGCGGTGCTCCATGGCGCGCAGGAAGCGGTACGCCTCGTCGAGCTGGGCCGCGTCGGCCCGGCCGACGTAGCCGCCGGCGGCGAGCGCGGTCAGCGCGTCGAGGGTGGTGCCGCTGTGCAGTCCGGCGTCGCTGCGGCCGTGCACCAGCTGGAGGAGCTGGACGGCGAACTCGACGTCCCGCAGACCGCCGGGGCCGAGCTTGAGTTCGCGGTCGATCTGGGCGGCGGGGATGTTGTCGACGACCCGGCGGCGCATCTTCTGCACGTCGGGGACGAAGTTCTCGCGCTCGGCGGCCTGCCAGACGAGCGGCGAGACGGCGTCGATGTACTGGGCGCCGAGCTCCGGGTCGCCCGCCACCGCCCGGGCCTTCAGGAGGGCCTGGAACTCCCAGGTCTTCGCCCAGCGCTGGTAGTAGGCGAGGTGGGAGGAGAGGGTGCGGACGAGGGGGCCGTTGCGGCCCTCGGGGCGGAGGTTGGCGTCGACCGGCCAGATGGTGCCCTCGACCGTGCTCTCCGAGCAGATCCGCATCAGGTGGGAGGCGAGCCGGGTCGCGGCCTGGATCGCCTTGCCCTCGTCGGCGCCCTCCACGGGCTCGCCGACGAAGATCACGTCCACGTCGGAGACGTAGTTGAGTTCGTGGCCGCCGCACTTGCCCATCGCGATCACGGCGAGCCGGCACTGGGCGGCGTCGGCGGGCGCGGCGGTCCGGGCGATGGCGAGCGCGGCCCGCAGGGTCGCCGTCGCCAGGTCGGCCAGCTCGGCGGCGGCCTGGGCGACATCGGTGGTGCCGCACACGTCACGGGCCGCTATGGCGAGCAGGCAGCGGCGGTAGGCGACCCGCAGCGACACCGCGTCGCCGGCCTCGGCCAGACCCTGCTCGAACTCGGCGACGCCCGGGTGCAGGTCGGCCGCCTCGTACGTGACGAGGGACTCCCAGTCGCGGGGGTGCTTGGCCAGGTGGTCGGCGAGCGCCTCGGAGGCGCCGAGGACGCCGAGGAGGCGGTCCCGGAACGGCTTGGCCGAGAGCAGCGTGGCCGTGAAGGTCTGCCGCTCGGTCTCGGGCTGCGCCTCGGCCAGCCGGACCAGGCCGCGCAGGGCGAGGTCCGGGTCGGCGGTGGCGCCCAGGGCGTCGAGGAGGACGGAGTCGTCGCGCAGTGCGGACAGCTCGGGCGCGGCGAGGAGCTCCTCGGCTCCCGAGGGGTCGGTGAACCCGTGCCGCAGCAGACGTGAGAACGTACTGCTCCTGCGTCCCGGCACCGTCATTCCGCCGCTCCTTCCGAGCAGGTCAGCCCCAAGGACCGAGCCTATCCGGCGCGGGGGCCCCGGGCGTGCCCGACCGCCGGTCACATCGCGCCGGAGTCCGGCCGATCCGGCGCGTACGTGGCGCATCCCACGGCGCCCGGCGCGTGAGATCGCGCACAAAGATCTCTTTCGGGGCGAATGAACCGTAAATCTAGAAGGTCCGTCTTGTTGCACGCGGGACCTTCCCGCCCTCGACACGGGACCCGCTCGCCTTCGACGCGGGACCCTCCCGCCGTCGATACGGAACCCGCTCGCCCTCGATACGGGACCCGCTCGCCCTCGATACGGGACCCTCCCGCCGTCGAGGTGGGCGGGACCCCCGTCCCGTCCGTCAGTGAAAGCGCCGCCGCACATGCCTGTCCGTCCCCGCCGCCGCCCCTCCCGCCGAAGAATCGTTTCTTCCGCCGTCGCGACCGTCCTGGTCGGCGGCACCTTCGCCGGACTCCTCTCGGTGACGGCGGCCAAGCCGGCGGAACCTGCCGTGCCGCCGCCCGGCCACGAGGCCAAGGCGCCCGCCACGCCGGTGCGGACCCCCCACTCCGCCACCTCCGTGGTGCAGATCGTGGCCCACCCGGACGACGACCTGTTCTTCATGAACCCGGACATCTCCCAGTCCCTGCGCTCCGGCAGCCCCCTGGCCTCCGTCTACCTCACCGCCGGCGAATCGGACGGCGTCAACGCCCGCCCGCGCGACGCCGCCGACGCCGCGCCCGACAAGGCCGGCTACGCCGAAGCCCGGCAGAACGGCATACGCGCCGCCTACGCCGAGATGGCCACCGGCAGCCGGACCGCCACCTGGGACCGGGTCGCGATACCCACGGCCGGCGGCGCGACGGCCGAGCTGGACACCCTGCGCGCGAAGCCCCAGGTCAAGCTGGTGTGGCTACAGCTGCGCGAGGCCGGCTCGATCAGCGACGACCGGCCCGAGAGCCTCAACGGCCTCTGGCACGGCCGAATCGACGCACTCGCCTCCCAGCGGGCCGCCGGCACCCCCGTCACGGCCGACTTCACGTACACCAAGGACCAGGTCGTCGCGACCGTCACCGGGCTCCTGGAGCGCTTCCGGCCGACCTTCGTCCGCATGCAGGACCCGACCCCCGGCACCTGGCCGGGGACACCGGGCAAGCTCCGCGACCATCAGGACCACCTGTACGGGGCGCGGTTCGTCCAGGCCGCACTGGACCGGTACGCCGACACCCCCGGGCACCCGCACGTCGGCGTGCAGAACTACCTGGGCTACCCGACCAGCACCCTGCCGCACACCCTCGACCCCGAGACGGCGGGCGCGAAGCTGCGGACCCTGAAGACGTACGCCTGGATGGACGGGATCAACGACTGCGGGACCACCGCCGGGGGGGGGGGGCCGGCGGGGGGCCCCGGGCGGGGGCGCCCCCGCCCCACCTACTCCAACGCGAACATCAAGAACGATCGCTGAACAGGAGAAA
>NZ_JBHWAQ010000002.1:0-169608 GCF_042743475.1 Streptomyces sp. NPDC059534 | reverse complement strand
TTTTGGTGTGGGTTTGGTTTTTTTTGTTTTTTTTCCGCGCGGGGGGCGCCCCCCGGGGGGGGCGCCCCCCCCCGCCCCCCCCCCCACGGCCCGGCGGACGGGGCTGGACACAGACCGTCCGCTACGCCCGGTCCACCTCCACCTCCTGGGTGCAGCGCGACCCGGACGGCGGGCTCCACGCCTTCTCCGTCCTCGACGGACGCCTCGCCGCCTGGCGGAAGCCGGCCGGCACCGGCGCGTGGCGCGGACCGGTACTGCTGCCCGGCGGCGGCCTCGACAGCGGTGTCACCTCCGTCGCCCTGCCCGACGGCCGCACGGCGGTCTTCGCCACCCGGACGACCCTCGGCGGCAGCGCCTCCGCCTACGGCCGCGAGGTCGTGACCGCCGCGCAGACCGCGCCCGGCGGCGCCTTCGGCCCGTGGCGCTCGCTCGGCACGCCCGAACGGGACGACGCCGACGGCACCTCGGACATCAGCGCGCCCGCCGTGACCGTGGGCCACGACGGCCGGGTCACCCTGCTCCTGCGCGACAGCGGCCACCGCCTCACCGCCCGCGAGCAGCGGCCCGACGGCGGCTGGGGACCGTGGCGGACGCTCGGCGGCACCGACGTGTACGGCGACCCGGTCGCGGCGACCGACGGCGCCGGCCGCGGATACGTCTTCGCCAGCACCCCGGACACCGTGCTGACCTGGGCGCAGCAGCGCCCCGGCGGCCCCCTGACCGGCCCGGTGCGCACGGACCTGCCGCCGACCACCCTGGCGCTGAGCGCGAGCCCGGCGCCGGACGGCGACGGCGTACGGCTGTGGTTCCGCAAGCCGGCCTCCGGCGACCTGCGGAGCGCCGACTTCTCCGGCGCGGGCCCGGTCTCCCCGGTCACCGAGCTGCCCGGCTCCGGCGTCGCGGGCTTCGGCCCGGTGAGCGGCGGCGACGGCCTGCTCGCCGTCCGCTCCCGTACAGGCTTCCTGGCGACCGCCCCGCACGGCCGCGCGGCGGGCGCGGCGCCGGTGTGGACGATGGAGAGGTTCCTCTTCGCCGGCGCGCCCGACGCGGGGACGGACGGCGTCGCCGCCATCGGCCTCGACGGCCGGCTGCACTGGACACCCGCTCCCCGATGACCCGTTCCGGGTGCGTGGGCCCCTCCCGTACGGGAGGGTGTCCCCCATGAACTGGACACTGGAGGTCGTCCCGGTCCCCGTCACCGACATGGACCGGGCCAAGGAGTTCTACGGCGAGAAGTGCGGCTTCAAGATCGACCTGGACGACGAGGTGGCGCCCGGCATGCGCATCGTCCAGGCCACCCCGCCGGGCTCGCGCTGCTCGATCGCCATGCTGAGCGGCATGCCGCCGATGCCCGGCACGAAGGAGATGGCCCCCGGCAGCCTGCACGGCCTCCAGCTCTGTGTGACCGACATCGAGGCCGCGCGCGCCGAGCTGGTCGACCGCGGCGTCGCCGTCTCCCCGGTCCTGCACGTCGGCGCGACCGGCTGGGAGGACGGCAAGGGCGACACCTGGAACTCGTTCATGACCTTCGAGGACCCCGACGGCAACGGCTGGGTGGTCCAGGAGGCCCCGTCGGAGCTCTCGGAACGCTGAACCCGGCCGCGGACCGTCGTACCTAGAAGGCCAGATAGAAGTGGCGAAGATTCTCGGTCTCCGCCACGCAGGGCATCCCGGCGGCCTCCATCACCCGGTGCGAGGCCGGGTTGTCCAGGTCGGCGTCCCCCTTCACCCCGGCGACGCCGGCCACCCGGGCCACCTCGAGGAGCGCCCGCAGCGCCTCGGAGGCGTACCCCTTCCCCCGGGCTCCGGGCACCAGCCCGTACCCGACCGTCGCGACCCCTATCTCGTCCGGCGGCCCGTGGAACCCGATGCCCCCGACGGTCACGCCGTCCACCCGTATCTCATAGGGCCGGAACACCCCCGGCTCCCCCCGCTCCGCCACCCCGCGCAGGAACCCGGTGGCCGAACGGACGTCCCCGTCCCCCGGATACCCCTCGCCCCACCGGTCCTCGCCCGCCGGTTCCCGGGCGACGACGCGCTCGGCCCTGGCGACGGTCAACGGATGGAGCACAAGCCGCTCGGTGGCGACGGTTTCGATCTTCACCGGAGCAGTCTCTGCCGCACCCCGCTCCTGGGCAACGCATTTCTCCACGCCTGCCCCAGCCCGCTACGCCCGCGCCGCCCAGCTCCGCAGCCGCGCGACGTTGCTCCGCTGACGCACACGCACCACACCGATCTCCCCCATGCGTCGCACACACGCTAGAGGCGGAGGAGCCACCAGACGCCTCCCGCGACGAGGAGCACGGATACCGACACGGCCACCGGCCAGAGGAATCCGGTACGTCGCCGTCCCGTCGTCCCGGCAGGGGCCGAGCCTCCGGGGGACGGCGGCCAGGGCGCGTCCGCCTCGCTCCCACCCACGCTCTCACCCACGGACCCACCCGCGAGCGGTCCCGAGGGCGGGCCCGGGGGCTGCGTGGCCCTTTCGATGTCGGGGGGCTCCCCGGCCTCCCATGCGCCCGAGGTCTCCGGGTCGCCGGTGCCCTGCCGGGCGCGTCGCAGGACACCGTAGCCCTCGCGGCGCCAACGGATCCCGGCGACGTCCGTGAACTCGACGGCGAGATCGCGCAGCCGGTCGGAGTGCTCGTCCCGCCTCTGCGTGGGTGGCAGAGGCGCGGTGCCCTCGCCAGTGCCCAGAAGGGTCCATTCGCCGATCACCTCACCGCGGAAGGACACGCGCACGTCCAAGACCGGCTGGTTGGACCCGTTCCGAATCACGGCCTTCGGGACGACCCAGTTGTCGTGCAGAGGTGACGGTGGCAGCGCGATATGCGCGCTGATCAGGGATGCCTGATGCCGCTCCCGTTGTCGCTTGGCGCTCTGTTCCCGCTCGTACAGCAGCCGCTCCTGCTCCCGATCGCGCTGGAACCTCTGCAGTTCCTCCGCGCGGAGTGCGGACTCCTGTCTCCCCTCCCGGACCTTCTGCCGGTGAGCCGCGTAACTCAGGGTCAATCCCACCAGGCCGGTAAGGAGGCTGAAAACGGCGACAAGGTTCTGCACCATGCCCCGACTCTGGTCGACCGGACCGCGTCATGTCAGCGCGCAACACCGGCCCGGAGGCAGGCCGCCCCAGAAGTCCGGACGGCCCAGGGCGAGTGAGACGGCTCAGGGCCGACGGTTCGCGACCGTCGACCCTGATCGTCAGCTCCGGGCTGTACCGCTCTGACCTGCGGCTACAGCACCGGCAGGTTCTTGCGGAGTTCGAAGGCGGTGACCTCGGAGCGGTACTCCTCCCACTCCTGCTTCTTGTTGCGGAGGAAGAAGTCGAAGACGTGCTCGCCGAGGGTCTCGGCGACGAGTTCGCTCTTCTCCATGAGGGCGATGGCCTCGCCGAGGTTCTGGGGGAGGGGCTCGATGCCCATGGCGCGGCGCTCGGAGTCGGAGAGGGCCCAGACGTCGTCGTCGGCGCCGGCGGGGAGTTCGTAGCCCTCCTCGATGCCCTTGAGGCCGGCGGCCAGGAGGACGGCGTAGGTGAGGTAGGGGTTGGCGCCGGAGTCGATGGAGCGGACCTCGACACGGGAGGAACCGGTCTTGCCGGGCTTGTACATGGGGACGCGGATGAGGGCGGAGCGGTTGTTGTGGCCCCAGCAGATGTACGAGGGGGCCTCGCCGCCCGAGCCGGCCGTGCGGGAGGAGCCGCCCCAGATGCGCTTGTAGGAGTTGACCCACTGGTTGGTGACGGCGGAGATCTCGCCCGCGTGGCGCAGGAGGCCCGCGATGAAGGAGCGGCCGACCTTGGAGAGCTGGTACTCGGCGCCCGACTCGTAGAAGGCGTTCCGGTCGCCCTCGAAGAGGGAGAGGTGGGTGTGCATGCCCGAGCCGGGGTAGTCGGAGAACGGCTTCGGCATGAACGTGGCCTGCACGCCCTGCTCCAGGGCGACCTGCTTCATGACCAGGCGGAACGTCATGATGTTGTCGGCGGTCGACAGGGCGTCCGCGTAGCGGAGGTCGATCTCCTGCTGGCCGGGCGCGCCCTCGTGGTGGGAGAACTCCACCGAGATGCCCATCGATTCGAGCATGGTGATGGCCTGGCGGCGGAAGTCCATGCCGACGTTCTGCGGGGTGTGGTCGAAGTAGCCCGAGTTGTCGGCCGGGGTGGGCCGGGTGCCGTCGAGCGGCTTGTCCTTCAGGAGGAAGAACTCGATCTCGGGGTGGGTGTAGAAGGTGAAGCCGAGGTCCGAGGTCTTGGCCAGGGCCCGCTTGAGGACGTAGCGCGGGTCGGCGAAGGACGGCGAGCCGTCGGGCATCAGGATGTCGCAGAACATACGGGCCGTGCCGGGGGCCTCGGCGCGCCACGGCAGGATCTGGAAGGTACCGGGATCCGGCTTGGCGATCATGTCCGATTCGTATACGCGGGCGAAGCCCTCGATCGCGGAGCC
Source organism: Streptomyces sp. NPDC059534 (assembly GCF_042743475.1). Lineage (NCBI taxonomy): Bacteria > Bacillati > Actinomycetota > Actinomycetes > Kitasatosporales > Streptomycetaceae > Streptomyces > Streptomyces sp. NPDC059534. Next base: position 165,169 of record NZ_JBHWAQ010000002.1, on the reverse strand, counting down.
GTCGAAGCCGATGCCCTCGTCGAATGCCTGCTCAAGCTCTGCGGGCGCCACGGCCACCGACTTGAGGAAGCCGAGCACGTCGGTGAACCACAGACGTACGAAGCGGATGTCGCGCTCCTCGAGCGTACGGAGCACGAATTCCTGCTGCTTGTCCATTTTCCACACCCATCCTCGCTGGTCAGGCCGCCTGCTCCCACCGCCTCGGGTACATCGGGGGGCACCTGAGCATCCCACCACATGGTTTCGCGCACGTTGCACACCCATACTGCCTGCTCCGGTGTGACACAGGTAACGGAGAACGGCCGAATCCGGGTGTCCGTTCGCCCGTCCGGCGCCCGCCGTCCGCCGTCGGGTGGTACCCCGTTCGGCCCACAGCGGTCCCGCGCCCACTACGATCTGCGCCCATGGGGGCCCCACGGCTCGTACGCCTGTCCGGAGACGCGCGTCCCATGGCACTGGCGAGTGCCGTGGCGACGCTCCTCGCCGCGCTCTTCCTCTGTCTGGGGACGGGCCCGGAGCCGGAGGCAGCCCATCACGAGGGCGACGGGACCCCGCGGGCGACGACCGTCGTGGGCGAGTACGTCTGCCCGTACGACCGCGGTGGCTGCTCCCTGTTCCCCTCCCTCTCCCCCGCGGTGCTCAGCGCTCCCCCGCTCGACCCGCCGCTGCACGCGGAGGGCGGGCTCCCGCGGCTCGCACCGCTCGCGGGCGAGGGCCCGGCGCTCCGCTCCGGCGCCCAGCCGCGTGCTCCGGACCTGCACGTCCTTCAAGTTCTCCGGACGTGACGGCGGCGGGCGCCCCGCCCCCGCACGTCCACCCCGAACTCCACCCCACCCCTGAAGAAGGACGACATCACCATGGCCGCCACCCGCTCCTCCAACGCCGACCGCCGCGCCCGAATAGAGGAGATGCGCCGCGCCGAGCAGGCCCGTGAGCGCCGCAACCGCCTCGTCACCATCGGCGTCTCCGGCGTCGTCGTCCTCGGCCTCGTCGGCTTCGGCACGTTCGTCCTGCTGAAGAAGTCCGACGAGCAGGACGCGAAGGACGCCGCCGCCAAGGCCCCCATCGCGGCCGAGAAGACCTGGGACGCGAAGAAGCTCGGCCGCAACCACGTCGAGACGGCCGTGAAGTACGACATGAAGCCGCCGGTCGGCGGTGACCACAACCCGGTCTGGATGAACTGCGACGGTGTGGTCTACAAGCAGAAGATCGCCGACGTGAACGCCGTGCACTCCCTGGAGCACGGCGCCGTCTGGGTGACGTACAGCAAGTCGGCCCCCGAGGCCGACGTGAAGAAGCTGGCCGACAAGGTCGGCAAGACGAAGTACACGCTGATGAGCCCCGTGGACGACCAGGCCGGGGCGATCATGCTGTCCGCCTGGGGCAAGCAGGTGACCGTGGACGGCGCCGACGACCCGCGGGTCGATGCGTTCTTCACGAAGTACGTGCAGGGTCCGCAGACCCCGGAGCCGGGCGCGGCCTGCACCGGCGGCATCGGTGCGGACGGCCAGGGCGGCTCGGGGATGGGCCAGTGAGGCTCGGCCGCACGCAGGGGGCGGCGATCGGCGCCGTCGTCCTCGCGCTGCTCTTCGCCGGGGGCGCCGTCACCGTCGCCTCCGCCGACCGCGAGGAGGCACCCCGCACGCCGGGCTCCGACTCGGCGGACGCCGGTTTCGCGCGGGACATGTCGGTCCACCACCAGCAGGCCGTCGAGATGTCGTTCATCGTCCGGGACCGGACGAAGGACGAGGAGGTCCGGAGGCTGGCGTACGACATCGCCAACACCCAGGCCAACCAGCGGGGCATGATGCTCGGCTGGCTCGACCTGTGGGGGCTGCCCAAGGTGCGGTCCGGGGTCGAGCCGATGACCTGGATGGGCATGGGCGCTTCCGGCGACACCGGTCCGCTGGACGGGGCGCTGATGCCCGGCATGGCGACCAACGCCCAGCTCGACGAGTTGCGCAAGGCCAGTGGCCGGGAGGCCGAGGTCCTGTACCTGAAGCTCATGACCGAGCACCACAGGGGCGGGGTCCACATGGCCGAGGGCTGCGTCCAGAAGTGCACCGTGGACATCGAGCGCGGTCTCGCGCAGGGCATGGTCGACGCCCAGAAGTCCGAGATGGCGCTGATGGCGGACATGCTGGAGAAGCGCGGGGCCTGACCCCGGCACCGCCCCGGCCCCCGCGACCCGCCGTCGGTCGCGGGGGCCGGGGCGTACGCCGACAAGTCGCGGGGGCCGGAGCGTACGCCGACAATGATGGGGCTCGGGGACGTTCGTGTGACGACGTTCGACGAAAGGTGCGCAGCCCATGACCATGGCGAAGGACATCATGCATCCCGGGGCCCAGTGGATCCCGGCACACGAGACGCTCGACCGCGCCGCGCAGATGATGCGCGACCTGAACGTGGGCGCGCTGCCCATCGCCGACGAGAACGAACGCCTCTGCGGCATCATCACGGACCGCGACATCGTCGTCGGCTGTGTGGCCATGGGCCACGATCCGGCCAAGATCACCTGTAGCGAGATGGCCAAGGGCACGCCTCGCTGGGTCGAGGCGGACGCGGACGTGGGTGCCGTCCTGGAGGAGATGCAGAGCCACCAGATCCGGCGTCTGCCCGTCATCGAGGGCAAGCGGCTCGTCGGCATGATCAGCGAGGCCGACCTGGCCCAGCATCTGTCGGACGAGCAGATCAAGGCGTTCTGCGCGAGCGTCTACGCCGCTTCCTGACCCGCCCGGAGGACCGCCCGGGCCACCGCGTCCGGGCGGTCCCGCATGACCGGATGGCCCGACGGTCCGACCGCCTCGCAGCGTGCGCCGAGCCGTCGGGCCAGTGCGCGCCGGCGGCGCTCCCAGCGGGCGGAGCCGCCGGACGCGGCCAGGACGGTGACGGGCAGCCCGGTCGGGAGCGGCCGGCTCTCCCGGAGCGCGAGGAGCCCGGCGGCGACGTCGCCGTAGTGGGCGTTCTCCAGGAGGCGCCGCGCAGCACCCGTGAGGTGCCGTGGACGCGGCGGATCAGCGCGCCGGGCGTCGGGTCCCCAGGAACGGCCGGCCGGCGGCCGGGAGGGCACCGGCCGGGGAGGCGCGCCGCCTCAGGGGGCACGGAGGGGTGCCGACTCCCCCTGCCGGACCCGAAACCGCTGGCCAGAGCCTGACAGCCGGTCTAACGTCGAGCCTTCGGATCAGCTCGGAGGACCCCGCATGACCACGCCCGCAGACAAGCCCGACCCCGCCCCCTGGGCTCCGCCCCAGGCGGGGACACCCGACGGGCCGGAGGCACCGCACGAGGCGGAGTCACCGCACGGGCCGGGGACACCCGACGGACCGGAGCCGCACCACGAGGCGGGGACACCCGACGGGCCGCAGGCACCGCACGAGCCGCAGGCGCCGCACTGGCCGCAGGCACCGCACGGACCGCACGCACCGCACGGACCCGGGATGTCCTACGGACCCGGGATGCCGTACCCGCCCCACGGGCCGGGGGTGCCGCCGGGGCCCGCCGCTCCGGGGATGTCCCCGTACGCCGCTCCGGGGGTGTCCCCGTACGCCGGGACGGCCGGACGCACCGGGCTCGGTGTGGGGGCGCTCGTCGTCGGCGTCGTGGGGCTGGTGTTCGGGGTCATCCCGTTCCTGTTCTGGCTGGGCGGGATCATGGGCGTCCTGGCGCTCGTGCTCGGGATCGTCGGCCACGGCCGCGCCCATCGGGGCGAGGCGACCGACCGGGGCCAGGCGGTCGCCGGCATCGTGCTCGGCATCGTGACGATCGTCGTGTCGGCGACCTGGCTGGTGGTCCTGGTGTGGGCGTCGAACGCGGTGGACCGCGTCGACGAGAGGGTCGGCGAGAAGGAGCGGGCGTCGTCCGCCGCGCCGGACGCGCCGGGCGCCGGGTCCGGTGGCACCGCCCGGCCCGTGCCCGAGCCGACGGAGGCCGCGCCGGCGACGCTGGCGTTCGGCGGGACCCACACCTACGAGGACGGGGTGAAGGTCACCGTCTCGGTGCCCAAGCCCTTCCGGCCGGACGGGTTCGCCGCGGGGTACGAGAAGGGCGACACCGCGCTCCGGGTGACGATCACGATCGTCAACGGCAGCGACAGGCCCATCGACGTCACCACCGCGCTGCCGGACGCGCGCGACGCGGAGGGCGCGCCGGCGAGCACGATCTTCGACGGCAGCAGGGCGACCGAGATGTTCCGGGGCACGGTCCTCCCGGGCAAGCAGGCCAAGGCCGGTTACGCGTTCTCGCTGCCGGCGGGCGCGGACGACGAGCTGCATCTGGAGCTGGCGCCGCAGCTCCTCGCGTACGACCCGGTGATCTGGACCGGTCCGGTGAAGTAGCCGCGGACCGTACCGGATCCCAGGACATAGCGTCGGTCTGACGATTACACTGGGCGGGTGCCTCAACTACGCCTCGCCCTGAATCAGATCGACTCGACCGTCGGAGACATCGCCGGGAACGCCGAGGCGATCGTGCACTGGACCCGGCACGCCGCCGGGCAGGGCGCTCATCTCGTCGCGTTCCCCGAGATGGCGCTGACCGGATACCCCGTGGAGGACCTCGCCCTGCGCTCCTCCTTCGTCGAGGCGTCCCGGGAGGCCCTGCGCGGGCTGGCCCGGCGCCTCGCCGACGAGGGGTTCGGGGAGCTGCCGGTCGTCGTCGGCTATCTCGACCGCTCGGAGCGTGCCGAGCCGAGGCTCGGCCGGCCGGCCGGGTCGCCGGAGAACGCCGCCGCCGTCCTGTACGGCGGCGAGGTGGTGCTGCGCTTCGCCAAGCACCACCTCCCCAACTACGGCGTCTTCGACGAGTACCGCTACTTCGTGCAGGGCGACACCCTGCCGGTCGTCCGGGTCCACGGCGTCGACGTGGCGCTGGCGATCTGCGAGGACCTCTGGCAGGACGGCGGCCGGGTCCCGGCGGCCCGCTCCGCGCGGGCCGGGCTGCTGCTGTCGGTGAACGCCTCGCCGTACGAGCGGAACAAGGACGACACCCGGCTCGAACTGGTCCGCAGGCGGGCCCGGGAGGCCGGGTGCGTCACCGCGTACCTGGCGACGACGGGCGGTCAGGACGAGCTCGTCTTCGACGGCGACTCGATCGTCGTGGACGCGGCCGGCGAGGTGATCGCGCGGGCCCCGCAGTTCGTCGAGGGCAGCGTGGTCGTCGACCTGGAGCTGCCGGCGGCCGAGGCCGACGCGCCCGAGGGCGTGGTCGACGACGGGCTGCGGATCGACCGGGTGGTGCTCTCCGAGAAGCCGCTGGCGGCGTACGAGCCGGAGCTGACGGGCGGCTACGCCCACCGCCTCGACGACGACGAGGAGGTGTACTCGGCGCTGGTGATCGGACTGCGGGCGTACCTCGCGAAGAACGGTTTCCGTTCGGTCCTGATCGGCCTGTCGGGCGGCATCGACTCGGCGCTCGTCGCCTCGATCGCCTGCGACGCGCTGGGCGCGGACCAGGTGTACGGGGTGTCGATGCCCTCGAAGTACTCCTCCGACCACTCGCGCGGCGACGCGGCCGAGCTGGCCCGCCGCACCGGTCTCCACTACCGCACCGTGTCGATCGAGCCGATGTTCGACGCGTACATGGGCGCGCTCGGGCTCACCGGGCTCGCGGAGGAGAACCTGCAGTCGCGGCTGCGCGGCACGACCCTGATGGCGCTCTCCAACCAGGAGGGCCACCTCGTCCTCGCGCCCGGCAACAAGTCGGAGCTGGCGGTGGGGTACTCGACGCTGTACGGCGACTCCGTCGGCGCGTTCGGCCCCATCAAGGACGTCTACAAGTCGGACGTCTTCCGGCTGGCGCGCTGGCGCAACCGGGCGGCCGAGGAGCGCGGCCAGGTCCCGCCGATCCCGGAGAGCTCGATCACCAAGCCGCCCAGCGCGGAGCTGCGTCCGGACCAGGTCGACACGGACTCGCTGCCGGACTACGAGGTCCTGGACGGCATCCTCGCCCTGTACGTGGACCAGGACCGGGGGCTGGAGGCGATCGTGGCGGCCGGCTTCGACGAGGAGCTGGTGACGCGGACGCTGCGGATGGTGGACACGGCGGAGTACAAGCGGCGCCAGTACCCGCCGGGCACCAAGATCTCGGCGAAGGGCTTCGGCAAGGACCGGCGGCTGCCGGTCACGAACCGCTGGCGGGAGTCGCCGGCCGGCTGACCTCCGGCGCGGCCGCCGTGCGGGGGCCTCCGGCCACGACGCGGGAGGAGGCCCCCTCCGCCGTGTCGCCGGCGCGGTCGAGGAGGCCCGCCACCGCCGCGATCACCAGGCCGACGACGGTGAGGCCCGCGCCGACCAGGGCCGGGGAGGTCCATCCCCAGCCTGCGGCGACCGCCGCCCCGCCCGCCCAGGCGCCGCCCGCGTTGGCGAGGTTGAAGGCGGAGTGGTTGGAGGCCGAGGCGAGCGTGGGCGCGTCCTTCGCCTTGTTCATGACCAGCATCTGGAGCGGGGTGGTGGTCATGAAGCCGACCGCGCCGAGCACGACGACCGTGACCAGGGCCAGCCACGGCACGTGGACGGTGAAGCGGAAGGCGGCCAGGGCGAGGACGAGGGCCGCGAGCGAGCCGTACAGGGTCGGGCGCAGCGCCCGGTCGGTCAGCGGGCCCGCGGCGAGCGCCCCGCCGGTCATGCCGAGGCCGAAGAGGGCGAGGACGATCGTGACGGTGGAGTCGCCGAAGCCCATCACCTCGGTGGTCATCGAGGCCAGGTACGAGTAGACGGCGAAGACGCCGGCGAAGCCGAACACGGCGGTGAGCAGGCCCAGCAGTACCTGCGGCCTGCCGAGGGCGCGCAGTTCACGGCCGAGGCCCTGCCGCTCGTCGACGGGCACGTACGGGACGAGGCGGGCGAGCGCGGCCATGGCGAGCAGGCCGATCGCGGAGACCACGAGGAAGGTGGACCGCCAGCCGAGGTGCTGGCCGAGCAGCGTCGCGGCCGGTACGCCGAGGATGTTGGCGACGGTGAGGCCGAGGAACATCGTGGCGACGGCCCGCGCCTGCCGGTCCTCGCGGACGAGCCGGGCGGCGACGACCGCGCCGAGGCCGAAGAACGCGCCGTGCGGGAGGCCGGCGAGGACCCGGCCCGCGACGAGCCAGCCGAAGCCGGGGGCGAGCGCGGAGGCGAGGTTGCCGACGGTGAAGAGGGCCATGAGGAGGAGCAGCATCCGCTTGCGCGGGACGCGGGAGCCGAGGGCGGTCAGCAGCGGGGCGCCGACGACGACGCCGATCGCGTACGCCGAGACGAGGTACCCGGCGGTGGGGACGGAGGTGCCGAGGTCGTCGGCGACCTGGGGCAGGAGGCCCATCATCACGAACTCGGTGGTGCCGATGCCGAAGGCGGAGACGGCGAGCGCGAGCAGCGCCAGGGGCATGGGGTGAGCCTTTCCTGAAGATAGTTCTTCGACGGAACAAAGGCTCTCAGGTGTTCTCTTCCCGCCGGTCGCCGGGGCATGAAGCCGAGGTTTCGGACGGGCGTCCGGGCGTCGGCGTCAGAGCTTCACGCGGGCGGCGATCGGGAGGTGGTCGCTCTTGGTCTCCGGCAGGGCCCAGGAGGACATCGGCTCCACGCCCTTCACCATGATCTGGTCGATGCGGGCCATCGGGAAGGACGCCGGCCAGCTGAAGCCGAAGCCGTCGCCGGCCGCGCCCTGGGTGGAGCGCAGCTGCGAGGTGACGGCGTTGAGCGCGCGGTCGTTCATGGTGCCGTTGAGGTCGCCGAGGAGGACGATCCGCTCGTGCGGGTCGTGGGAGATGGCCTCGCCGAGCGCGTTGGCGCTGGTGTCGCGCTGGTTGGCGGTGAAGCCGGCGTTCAGCTTGACCCGGACGGACGGCAGGTGGGCGACGTACACGGCCACCTCGCCCTTCGGGGTCACGACGGTGGCCCGCATGGCCCGGGTCCAGCCCATCCGGATGTCGACGGGCTGCGCGGCGCGCAGCGGCAGCTTGCTCCACAGGCCGACGGTGCCCTGCACGGAGTGGTACGGGTACGCCTCCGCGAGCGCCCGCTCGTACGTGGGGACCATGTCGCCCTTGAGTTCCTCCAGGGCGAGCACGTCGGCGCCGGAGCCGGCGAGCTCGCGGGCGGTGCCCTCGGGGTCGGGGTTGTCGGCGTTCACGTTGTGGGTGGCGACGGTCAGGTCGCCGCCGGCGGTCGACTTGTCGGCGACGAGGCCGCCGAAGATGTTGAGCCAGACCACGGCCGGCAGCAGCAGGGCGATCAGGGCGGTGGCGGAGCGGCGCACCAGGGCGAGGACGAGCAACAGCGGCAGGAAGAGGCCGAGCCAGGGCAGGAAGGTCTCGGTGAGGCTGCCGAGGTTGCCGATCTTGTTGGGGATCTCGGCGTGGAACACCATGAGGAGGGTGAGCGCCACGGCGGCGACGGCGAGCAGGACGCCCCGGCGCCAGATGCCGGGGTCGCGGCGGAGCCGGTCGAGAGCGGCCCCGAAACGGGACCCGGAGCGCTCGTTCCCCGCGCCGCCGTGTTCGGTCTCCGTCATGTCCACCCGCGCCATCGCACTGTCCTCACTGCTGCCTTGCCGTCTTGCGTGACCCGGTGTCGACACTAGGCGATCCCGGGTTCGTCGTACTCCCCCAGGGACGACAGAGCCGCGTGGCGGGTTCCTGCAGGTGGTGCGGGCGTCGGCCCTGTGACAGAACGCGCACATTCGTACGGGTCGGTGCCCCCCCGCCCGGCGGCGTGTCAGGCGCGGGGGCGCAGGCCCTCCATGACCGCGTCGACGACCCGCTCGGCGAGGCCGGGCTCCAGGGTGGCGCCGGGGCGGATGACGGTGCGCAGCAGCAGGGGGCCGGTGAGGAGGTCGTTGACGAACTCGACGTCGAGGTCCTCGCGGATCTCGCCCTGCTCCATGCCGCGGCGTACGACGTCCAGGCTCATGCGGCGGCGCGGTTCGATGACGGAGTGGTGGTAGGCGTCCCACAGCTTGGGGTAGCCCTGCATCTGCGCGAACACGTGGTGGAGGACGGCGGAGCTGCGTTTGGCGAGGCCGCGCCGGCGCAGCGACTCCAGGAGCGCGACGAGGTCGTCCCGGACCGAGGTGCCGGGCAGTACCGGTTCCGGGGGTTCCACCGAGCGGACCAGGTCGACGAGGAGCTCCTCCTTGCCGGCCCAGCGGCGGTAGATGGTCGCCTTGCCGACGCCCGCGGTGCGGGCGATCCGCTCGACGGACAGATCCGCGAGCGGAACGCCTTCGGCGAGGAGGCCGGCGGCCGCGTCGAAGATCGCCTGCTCGGCGGCCTCGCTCCGCGGCCGTCCGCGCCGCGCGGTCCCGGGTGCGGGCTCGGCCGGGCGCCCCGCGTCGTGGGGGTCCGGGGTTCCGCCGTCCTGCAGCGACACGTGCGCTCCGCCTCTCGTCCGGGTACGGCCACCTGGTTATCGTCGGGCCGATTCTCCCGCCTCTCCGCCGCCTGCGGGGACCGAGGCCCGCCGGGCGTCGCCGGCCGGTCCGGCGCCGGGTCCCGCCGGTGTGCGGCCCGGGAGGAAGGCGGCGACGACGGCCGCGCCGGCCAGGGCGATCACGGTCGAGGCGAGGGCCGTGACGTGCATGGCGCCGAGGAAGGCGTCGTACGCGGGGGCGACCAGGCCCCGGCCCGCCGGGCCGAGCTTCTCCGCGACGGCCAGCGTGGCCTCGACGGACTCGCCCGCTTGGGCGCGCAGGGCGGCCGGGACGCCGTCGAGGTGCCCCTCGATCCCGCCGCGGTACGTGGAGGAGAGCACCGAGCCGAGGACGGCCACGCCGAGGGCGCCGCCGACCTGCCGGAAGGTGTTGTTGATCGCCGAGCCGGAGCCGGCCTTCTCGCGGGGCAGCGTCTGCATGATCGCGACGGTGACCGGCGGCATGATGTGGGCCATGCCGGCGCCCTGGACGAAGAAGACGACCTCCAGCACCCATACCGGCGTCGTGGCGTCGAAGAGGGTGAAGGCGGCGAGGCCGAGGGCGACGAGCAGCATGCCCGCCGTGCACACCGCCTTGGCGCCGAAGCGTTCGACGACGAGCCGGGCCCGGGGCGAGAACACCATCTGCGCGACGGCGAGCGGCAGGATGAGCAGCCCGGACTGCAGGGCGCTGTAGCCGCGGACGCTCTGCAGGTAGAACGCGGAGAAGAAGGTCACGCCCATGAGCGCGAAGAAGACCAGCGCGATCGCGGCGACGGCGGCGGCGAACGCGGGCTTCCTGAAGTACGTCATATCGATGGCCGGGTGGTCGCTGCGCTTCTCGTGCAGCACGAAGCCGGTGAGGACCGCTAGGCCGCCGAGGACCGGGACCAGGACGGTGACGTCGGTGAAGTCGGCCAGCTCGCCGCCGCGGATGATCCCGTACACGAGGAGGACGAGGCCGACGACGGAGAGGAGCACGCCCGGGAGGTCGACGCGGCCGGGCTTCGGGTCCCGGGAGTCGGGCACGAGCCAGGCCATCAGGGCGAGGGCGAGGATCACGACCGGCACGTTGACGAGGAAGATCGATCCCCACCAGAAGTGTTCGAGGAGGACACCGCCGGTGATGGGGCCTATCGCGATGGCGAGGCCGACGCTGCCGGCCCAGATGCCGATGGCCTTGGGCTGCTCGTCGCGCTCGAAGACGTTCATGAGGACGGCGAGGGTCGCGGGCATGACGAACGCGGCGCCGAGGCCCATCACGGCCCGGTAGGCGATGAGCTCGTCAGGGGAGCCGGAGAACGCGGCGAGGGCGGAGCCGATGCCGAAGACGGTGATGCCGAAGAGCAGCACCTTCTTGCGGCCGAGCCGGTCCCCGAGCAGTCCGGAGGTGAAGAGGAGTCCGGCGAAGACGAGCGTGTAGGAGTTGATGGACCACTCCAGCTCGCTCTGGGTGGCGCCGATGCCGGTGGGCGCGGGGGCGGCGATGGTCTTGACCGCCACGTTCAGGATCGAGTTGTCGAGGACGACGATCAGCAGGCTGAGCATGAGGACGCCGAGGACCGCCCAGCGGCGCCGGTGGACGGCTTCCGGCACGCGGGACGGGGCGGGGGCGGGGGACTGCGGTGACATGGCGACCACTCTAGAGGCATTTTCGATACGAGACCGTCTCGTATCGAAAACCTGACCGAGGCTTTACGTTGCCCCGGTGTGAACAGCGCCACTCCGGCCCACTTCCCCGCCCGCCCGGCGAAGTGCCACCATGGATGTGGTCCGGGGACGCCGTGAGGGCGCCTCGAGATGACACAACTAGGAGCCGTTCACCATGACGCTTCAGGCTGCCCCGAAGACGCCCGCCGACAGCGACAAGGCGCTGTACGGCGGCAAGGGCACTCGCCGCATCACCGTCCACGACATCGCCGCCGCCAAGGTCCGCGGCGAGAAGTGGCCCATGCTCACCGCCTACGACGCGATGACCGCCTCCGTCTTCGACGAGGCCGGCATCCCGGTGATCCTCGTCGGCGACTCGATGGGCAACTGTCACCTCGGCTACGACACCACCGTGCCCGTCACGATGGAAGAGATGACGATCCTCTCCGCCGCCGTCGTCCGGGGCACCCGGCGCGCCCTCGTCGTCGGCGACCTCCCCTTCGGCTCGTACCAGGAAGGGCCCGTACAGGCCCTGCGCAACGCCACCCGGCTGGTCAAGGACGCGGGCGTCCACGCGGTCAAGCTGGAGGGCGGCGAGCGCTCACTGGCGCAGACCGAGCTGCTCGTCCAGGCCGGCATCCCCGTCATGTCCCACCTCGGCCTCACCCCACAGTCCGTGAACACCATGGGCTACCGGGTGCAGGGCCGCAGCGACGAGGCCGCCCACCGGCTGCTCCGCGACGCCAAGGCGGCGCAGGACGCGGGCGCGTTCGCGGTCGTCCTGGAGCTCGTGCCGGCCGAACTGGCCGCCGAGGTCACCCGCTCCCTGCACATCCCGACCGTCGGGATCGGTGCCGGCGCCGGCACCGACGCCCAGGTCCTCGTCTGGACCGACATGGCCGGCCTGACCGGCGGCAAGGTCCCGCGCTTCACCAAGCAGTACGCCAACCTCCGCGAGACGCTCGGCGACGCCGCGCGCGCCTTCGCCGAGGACGTCTCCGGCGGGGCGTTCCCCGCCGAGGAACACACGTTCCACTAGTCCGGCCCCGGACCCGGGGCCGCAAAGGCCCCGGGTCCGGACGAACCGGCACAAGCCACTGCGGCACCACCTACAGCCCGCCGACATCCCCCATCGGCGGGCTGTAGGCCGCCTGTAGGAGGATTGTCGGTGGCACCTGGTCTAGTGACGACCATGACGCGATCACACACCAACGCCGTCGAGGTCCGGGGCCTCGTGAAGCACTTCGGCGAGACGAAGGCCCTCGACGGGGTCGACCTCGACGTACGGGAGGGTACGGTCCTCGGAGTCCTCGGCCCGAACGGCGCCGGGAAGACCACCCTCGTCCGCTGTCTGTCCACCCTTCTCGCCCCGGACGCCGGGACCGCCACCGTCGCCGGCTTCGACGTGGTGAAGCAGCCCCGCCAGCTCCGTCGCACCATCGGCCTCACCGGCCAGTACGCCTCGGTCGACGAGAAGCTGTCCGGCTTCGAGAACCTCTACATGATCGGGCGCCTGCTCGACCTCTCCCGCAAGGACGCCCGGAGCCGCGCCGACGAGCTCCTGGAGCGCTTCTCCCTCACCGAGGCCGCCAAGCGGGCCGCGATGACCTACTCCGGCGGCATGCGGCGCCGGCTCGACCTCGCCGCCTCGATGATCGGCAAGCCCGCCGTCCTCTACCTGGACGAGCCGACGACCGGTCTCGACCCGCGCACCCGCAACGAGGTCTGGGACGAGGTCCAGCGGATGGTCTCCGAGGGCGTCACCGTCCTCCTCACCACCCAGTACATGGAGGAGGCGGAGCAGCTCGCCAACGAGCTGACCGTCATCGACCGCGGCCGGGTCATCGCCAACGGCAAGGTCGACGAGCTGAAGGCCAAGGTCGGCGGCCGCACCCTGAAGATCCGCGCCGTGGACCCGGCCGACCTGGGGGCCATGGCGTCCGCGCTGCGCGAGACCGGCCTCGACGGCGTCGCCGGCTCGACCGTCGTGCCCGACGAGAACGCGCTGTACGTGCCGATCCTCACCGACCAGCAGCTGACCGCCGTCGTGGGCCTGCTCGGCGCGCGCGGCTTCGGCATCGCCCACATCGGCACCCACCTGCCCAGCCTGGACGAGGTGTTCCTCGCGATCACCGGCCAGAAGACCGTGTCCGACGCGCTTCCCGAGGAGGTCGCCGCATGAGCGCCACCACCACGACCACCGAGCTGTCCAAGTCCCCCGTCGGCACCCCCGAGCCCGGCCGGACGCCGGTGCGCCCGGCCGGCGGCGAGGGCCGGATCGGCGTGCGGGCCAACATCCGCCACATCGGCGCGCTGGCCCGCCGCAACGCCCTCCAGATCAAGCAGGACCCGGAGTCGATGTTCGACGCCGTCCTGATGCCGATCATCTTCATCCTGCTGTTCGTGTACGTCTTCGGCGGCGCGATCGCCGGCAAGGGCAACAACGACGCGTACGTCAACTACGTGACCCCCGGCCTGATGGCGATGATGGGCATGAACATCGCCATGGGTGTCGGCGTCGGCATCAACGACGACTTCAAGAAGGGGGTGATGGACCGCTTCCGGACGATGCCGATCGCCCGGTCCTCGGTCCTCATCGCCAAGATCGTCGTCGAGGTCGGCCGGATGATGATCGCCACCGCGATCCTCCTCGGCACCGGCTTCCTGCTCGGCCTGGAGATCAAGACCTCGTTCGTCGAGCTGCTCGCCGCCATCGGCCTGTCGGTGGTGTTCGGCGCCTCGCTGATGTGGATCTTCATCCTGCTCGGTCTGACCATGAAGACGGCCCAGGCCGTCCAGGGCATGGCCATGCTCGTCCTGATGCCGCTCCAGTTCGGTTCCTCGATCTTCGCCCCGCCGACCTCGATGCCCGGCTGGCTGGAGACCTTCACCGACTACAACCCGCTGTCGAACCTCGCCGACGCGGCGCGCGGCCTCATGAACGGCGGCCCGATCGCCCACTCCGTGTGGATGACCCTCGGCTGGGCCCTGGCGATCACGGTCGTCACGGCGCCGCTGGCGGTCGCCAAGTTCCGCAAGAAGACCTGACGCCGGAACGGGGGCTCAGGACTCGGCGCGCTCTCTGATCGCGTCGGCGGCGCGACCGAGCAGGGCGGCGGCCTCCTCCAGGGAGAGGCCGTCGCCTTCGGCGTGTGCCATGGCGAACTCGTCCTCGCCGATCACGGACCTCACCAGCTCGGTCGCCCGGTCGAGGTTCTCCCGCTCCAGTGGCGGCGGCCGGTGCTCCGCCGGCAGCACGCCGTCCCGGGCGCCGAGCAGCACCGCCCCGGCCCGCGCCGCCTCCACCCCGCCGGGCCCGGCCAGCGCCCAGGCCGCGGTGACCAGATGGACCGCCGGCATCTGCGGGGCGACCATCATCGACAGCGGCCCGAGCGAGCGCTCGTACGCCTCCACGGCGAGGTCGAGCGCGGGGGCGTACCGCTCGTCCAGGTTCTCCAGCCAGCTCAGGATGCCGAGCGTGAAGCCCTCGAAAAGGGAGAGGGTCGTGGAGTCGAACTCGCCCCGCAGCAACTGGAGATGCTCCCGCGCCTCGGCGATCCGGCCGGTGCGTCCGAGCGCCAGGGCGAGGAACACCCGGGCACCGAGCACGGGTTCGTGTCCCCGCCCGTACCCGCCGTCCACGATCTCCCGCAGGATCGCCTCGCCCTCGTCGGGCCGCCCCGTCTCCACGAGCATGTCCGCGTACCTGGCCCGCAGCAGGGCCATCTGCGACTGGGCGCCGATCCGCTCCGCGTAGCCGATCGCGGCGGCGAAGTCCTCCGCCGCGCCCTCGAATTCGAGTCGGCGCTCCCGGGACTCGGCACGGGAGGAGAGCGCCTCGGCCGCGCCCCAGGCGTCGCCGAGGCGGACGAAGATCTCCAGGCTCTCGTCGGCGTCGGCACCCGCCCGGTCGGCCCAGTCGGACCGGTTGGCGAACATGTTGGCGCGCAGCTGGAGGGCGTTGGCCAGCTCCCAGTCGTAGCCGTGGCGGCGGCAGGCCGCGACGGTCGCGTCGAGGAGCTCGCGCAGCCTGCCCGCCTCGCCGATGAGGAGGACCGCGAAGACGGCGTAGGAACCGGGCAGCCGGCAGGTCTGCGGCAGGCCCGGCTCGTAGACGGCGGTCATCTCGCGCAGCCGCCGCACCCCCTCGGGGGTCGTCCAGCGCCCGGTCTCGTGGTCCATGTTCAGGAGCTCCACCAGCCGCACCCCCCGCCGGGCCTCCCAGCGCTGCTCCTCGGAGAGCGGCGGCGGCAGGGCCGTGCACGGCTCGTGCAGGGCAGCGACGGGGGCGGCGGGCGGCGCGAACGGGTCGGGCCCCAGGGCGGCGACCGCCCGCCCCCAGTGCAGCGCGTCGACGCGCAGGTCGCGCATCTGCCAGTACCAGAGCAGCGAGTGGACGAGGACGAGTGCCTCGTCCTCGTCGCGGGCGTCGACGGCCCGGCGCAGCGCCGTGCGCAGGTTGCCGTACTCGGCCCCGAAGCGGGCGATGGCGGCGACCTGCCCCGCGCCCCGCAGCTCGGGGTCGGTACGGCGGGCCAGCTCGCGGTAGTACGTCAGGTGCCGGCGCTCGGTCGCCGCCCGCTCCCCCGCCTCGTCGAGCCGCTCACCCGCGTACTCCGCCACGGTCTCCAGAAGCCGGTAGCGCATGCCGGTGTCACCGGGCGCGGCGACGACGAGCGACTTGTCGACCAGGGAACCCAGCACGTCCAGGACGTCGACACCGGCGCACACGGCCTCCGCCGCCTCCAGGTCGCAGCCGCCGGTGAACACCGACAGACCGCACAGGACGGCCCGCTCGGACTCGTCGAGCAGCTCCCACGACCAGTCCACGACCGCGCGCAGCGTCTGCTGGCGGGGCAGTACGGTCCGGGCACCCGAGGTCAGCAGCCGAAACCGGTCGTCGAGCCGGTCCGCGATCTGCCGCAGGGTCAGCATCCGCAACCGGGCCGCGGCCAGCTCGATCGCCAGCGGCAGCCCGTCCAGGCGGCGGACGATCTCGGCCGCCGCCTCCGGGTCCTCGTCGGTCCCGAAGCCCGGCCGGGCGGCCGCGCCCCGCTCCCCGAACAGCCGCAGCGCCGTCTCGACGGGCAGCGGTCCGAGCGGGCGCAGCACCTCGCCCGGTACGCCCAGGGGCTCCCGGCTCGTGGCCAGGACCCGCAGTCCGGGGCAGCGGGCGAGGAGGGTCTCGGCCAGGTCGGCGGCAGCCGCCACCAGGTGCTCGCAGTTGTCGAGGAGCAGCAGCATCCGGCGCCCCGCGCAGTGCTCCACGAGCCGGGCGAGCGGGTCGTCGACGGCCCTCAGCTCCTCGGCTCCGGCGCCGCGCAGCACGGTCTCGCGGGCGCCGACGGCCGCGAGGACGGCCTCGGGCACGGCCTCCGGGTCGCGTACGGGGGCGAGCTCGGCCACCCAGACGCCGTCCGGCCAGGCGTCGGCCCCCCGCTCGGCCGCCTCCTGGGACAGCCGGGTCTTGCCGGCCCCGCCGGTGCCGAGCAGGGTGACGAGCCGGGCGCCCCGCAGGTCGTCCTGGAGCGCGGCGATCTCCTCGTCCCGGCCGACGAAGCTGGTCAGCCGGGCCCGGAGGTTCCCGGGGACGCCGGAGGCCCGGAGGCCCGCCGGGCCCGGACCGGTCCGCGGGGGCGCGGGCGCCGCGGCGGGCTCGGGCGCCGGGTCCGGTGCGGGGGCCAGCAGCTCGGCGTGGAGGGCGCGCAGGGCCGGGGAGGGGTCCGTGCCGAGGCGGTTGGCGAGGGCGCGGCGGACCGACTCGTACGCGGCGAGCGCCTCGGCCGCCCGGCCGGTGTCCCGCAGGGCGCGGATCCGCAGCGCCTGGAGGGGTTCGTCCAGCGGGTGGGCCGCGCAGAGGGAGGTCAGCTCGGGGAGCGCGGCGGGCGCCCCGCCGAGGGCGAGGGCCGCGTCGAGCCGGGCGCGGCGGGCGTCGAGCCGGCGGGCCTCCCAGCGGACGGCTTCCGCGTCCCGGTCCGGGAGGTCGGCGAGGGCGGGCCCGCGCCAGAGCGCGAGGGCCTCGTCGAGGACGGCGGCGGCCCGTGCCGGGTCACCGGCGCCGAGCGCGGCCAGGCCCTCGGCCGCGAGGCGTTCGAAGCGCCGGGCGTCGACGTCCTCGGGCCGGGCGTCGAGCCGGTAGCCGCCCTCGGCGGAGACCACCCGGTCCCGGCCGACGGCCTTGCGCAGCCGTCCGACGAGGGCCTGGAGGGCGGCGACGGCGTCGGCGGGCGGTTCGTCGCCGTGCCACACCTCGTCGACGAGGTCCGGAACGGGCACGGTCCGGCCGGCCCGCAGGGCGAGCACGGTCAGCAGCGCGCGGACGCGCGGGCCGCCGACGGTGACGTCGGTGCCGTCGGGCGTGTGGGCGAGGGTCGGGCCGAGCACGGAGTAGCGCACGGGTCCCATTCTCCGTGAGACGGTCCCCGGCGGAGGAACTCGCCCCGTGGCCCGGTACGTTTCCCGCACACCAGCCCTCCGTCCCTGGGAGTTCCCGCGATGACCACGGCCACCACCCGGCGCCACGAACGGCGGATCAGCCCCGTCTTCCTGGCGATCCTCGCCGTCATGGCCGTCACCGGCTGGGCGGTGTGGACGGACTACGCCGCCTCACCCGGCCTCGCGGTCTTCCTCTTCGTCACCTCGGCGTGGGTGGTGTCGCTCTGCCTGCACGAGTACGCGCACGCCCGCACGGCGCTGCACGGCGGGGACATCACGGTCGGCGCGAAGGGCTATCTGACCCTGAACCCGCTCGCCTACACGCACGCGGTGCTGAGCGTCGTCCTGCCGGTGCTGTTCGTGATCATGGGCGGGATCGGTCTGCCGGGCGGTGCGGTCTTCATCGAGCAGGGCCGCATCAAGGGCCGCTGGAAGCACAGCCTGATCTCGGCGGCCGGTCCGCTGGCGAACGTGCTGTTCGCCCTGGCCTGCACGGCCCCGTTCTGGCTGGACGCGCTCGACGGCGTGCCGCCCGCGTTCCGGTACGCGCTCGCGTTCCTGGCGTTCCTCCAGGTGACGGCCGCGCTCCTGAACCTTCTGCCGGTGCCGGGGCTCGACGGGTACGGGGTGGCCGAGCCCTGGCTGTCGTACAAGGTGAAGCGGCAGATCGAGCCGTACGCGCCGTACGGCTTCTTCATCGTGATCGCGCTGCTCTTCGTGCCGGCGATCAACGGGGCCTTCTTCGACACGATCGACGCGCTGATGCAGGCCCTCGGGGTGTCGGAGGGGTACCGGGGCTGCGGTTCGCAGCTGTTCCGGTTCTGGGAGGGGACCCCGGAGTTCTGCCCGCTCTAGCCCTGCGCGGCCGCCTGCTTCTCGACCTTGGCGCGGCGGATGTAGTACCAGGCCATGTTCGAGGAGAGGCCCGCGATCAGGACCCAGACGACGCCGAGGAAGCTGCCCTCGACGAAGGAGACGACGGCCGCGGCGACGGCGAGGGCGCAGACCACGAGGGCGTAGAGGGCGAGGCGGGGCATGGGGGACGGCTCCTGTCCGGGTACGGCTGATGGTGCCCGTCCAGTGTCCCCCATGCCCGGAAGCGTCCGGTCTCCGGCTCCGCTCCCGGCGGGTCGGCTCAGACGTCGGTGACCCGCAGCCCCGCGTGGGCCTTGTAGCGGCGGTTGACCGAGATCAGGTTGGCGACGAGCGACTCGACCTGGTGGGCGTTGCGCAGCCGGCCGGCGAAGACGCCGCGCATGCCGGGGATGCGGCCGGCGAGGGCCTGGACGATCTCGACGTCGGCGCGCTCCTCGCCGAGGACCATCACGTCCGTGTCGATCTCCTCCAGAGAGGTGTCCTGGAGGAGGACGGCGGAGAGGTGGTGGAAGGCGGCGGCGACCCGGGACTCCGGGAGCAGCGCGGCGGCCTGCTCGGCGGCGGAGCCCTCCTCGGGCTTGAGGGCGTAGGCGCCCTTCTTGTCGAAGCCCAGCGGGTTGACGCAGTCCACGACCAGCTTGCCCGCGAGCTCGTCGCGCAGCGACTCCAGGGTCTTGGCGTGGCCGTCCCACGGCACGGCGACGATCACGATGTCGCTGCGGCGGGCGGTCTCCGCGTTGTCGGCGCCCTCGACGCCGTGACCGATCTCGGCGGCCACGCCCTGCGCCCGCTCGGCGGCCCGGGAGCCGATGATCACCCGCTGCCCGGCCTTGGCGAGCCGGTAGGCGAGGCCGCGGCCCTGGTCGCCGGTGCCGCCGAGCACGCCGACGACGAGGCCGGAGACGTCGGGGAGGTCCCACGGGTCCTTGGGGGCGGCCTTCGGGGCGGCGGCGGAGTCCTGGGGTGCGCTGGAGGAAGTCATGGCCCCGACATTACCGACCGGTCGGGGCGTCGGACTCCCGTACGGGTGGAACCTCGGCAACCGGCCGCGCGCCGGGCGCGGCTGCGGCAGGATGCGGGCCCATGGATGCCGTACGGGTCGCGTTGCTGCGGGAAGTGCTCGCCGGGACGGAGTGGCCGGGGGCGGCCCGCCGGTTCGCCGGGGCGCTCCGGTCGTCGGTCGTCCCGCACCGGGGCGGACTGCTCCTGGTGGGCACGGAGGAGTACGAGCCCTGGCACCTGGCGGCGCACCTGGTCGACGAGTCCGCCTGGTCGGGGCTGCCGGAGCTGGCGCCGACGCTGGTGCGGCACCGGGTGCGGCCGGGCGATCCGGCGCATCTGGCGGTCGGGCTGGGGCGCCTGGAGGCGGCGGGGCGCGGGGCGACGCTGCTGATGGTGGCGCCGGAGCGGCCGGACGCGGGGCTTCTCCAGCGGGTGCACGACGCCCGGCGCGCGGGGGCGACGGTGCTCTGCCTCGACGGCGGCGACGCGGAGGTGCGGGGGCTGGCCCACGAGGCGCTGGCGGTGACGGAGGACGCGGGCGTGGACCTGGACACGGTCCAGCACCTGGTGAGCGCGGCGGCCGGCGAGAACAGTCTGCCGTCGCCCCGCGGGAGCCGCCGCTTCCGGGACCGGCTCTCGGGCCTCGCGGACCGTCTGACGGCCCCGCCGCCGGCCCGCTGGTGAGGCGGGGGCGGCGGCCGGCTCCGTAATGCGATTGCGTCGGGCATCCCGTGGCCGGAACATGTCCCCTCGTGTCCTCCTCCCCCCTGCTTTCCAGGCTCTCCGCCCTGCTGCCCGACCTGGCGCCGTGGCGGTCGTCCCGCGACTTCCGGCTGCTGTGGGTGCAGGGGCTCGTCACGTACTTCAGCAGCGCGATGGCGATGATCGCCCTGCCGCTGCAGATCAAGGAGCTGACGGGTTCGCCGCTCGCGGTCGGCGCGATGGGCGCGGTCGAGCTGGTGCCGCTGGTGGTCTTCGGCCTGTACGGCGGGGCGCTCGCGGACGCGGTGGACCGGCGGAAGGTGATCCTGGGGACGGAGGCGGGGCTCGGACTGCTGGCCGGACTGCTGCTGCTCAACGCACTGCTGCCGGAGCCGATGCTGTGGCCGCTGTACGTGGTGGCGGCCGGGGTCTCGGCGCTCGCGGGGCTGCAGCGGCCGGCGCTGGACTCCCTGCTGGCCCGGATCGTGCCGCACGAGCAGCAGACGGCGGCGGCCGCGCTGAACTCGCTGCGCTGGCAGATGGGCTCGATCGCGGGTCCGGCGCTCGCGGGCCTCGTCGTGGCGTGGGCGGGGCACGCGCCCGCGTACGGGGTCACGATCGCCGGTTTCGCGGTCTCGGTGCTGCTGTGCGGCCGGCTCTCCCCCGCGCCGGCCGCGCACGACGCGGAGAAGCCCTCGCTGCGGGGCATCGCGGAGGGCGCGCGGTACGCCTGGTCGAGGCCGGTGCTGCTGGGCACGTACGCGATCGACCTGGCGGCGATGTTCTTCGCCTTCCCGAACACGATCTTCCCGTTCCTCGCGGACGAGCTGGACGCCGACTGGTCGCTCGGCCTGATGTACGCGGCGGGCTCGGTCGGCTCACTGGTGCTCGGGCTGACGAGCGGCTGGACCTCCAAGGTGCGGCGGCACGGACTGCTCGTGGTCGGGGGCGCGGCCGGCTGGGGTCTGGCGATCGCGGCGGCGGGCTGGTTCGGGAACGTCTGGCTGGTGCTGCTCTGCCTGGCGTTCGCGGGCGCGGGCGACATGCTGAGCGGGCTCGGCCGGGCGACGATCTGGAACCAGACGATCCCGGAGGAGCTGCGCGGCCGGCTGGCCGGCATCGAGGTGCTCTCCTACAGCGTCGGCCCGCAGCTGGGCCAGGTCCGGGCGGGCGTGATGGCCGGCTGGACCGGCACCCGGGCGGCGGTCTGGACGGGCGGCGTGGCCTGTGTCGCCTCGGTGTGGCTGCTCAGCCTGACCCTGCCGAAGCTCCTCACGTACGACTCCGCGACCGACGAGGACTCCCTGCGCCGCAAGGCCCAGCAGGAGGACGCCCGGCGGACGGCGGCGGTGCGGGACGCGGACGGGCCGGACGCCGGCCTGCCGGAGGACGACCGGCGGACGGCGGCCGGGACCGCCTGAGCGGCCCCGGCCGATCCCGGCCGATCTCGGACGGCCCCCGACCGCGGCCGGTCGTGGACCCGCGGGAGCGCCTCTAGGGCCTGTCGTCAGATTCCCGTCGTCGCCCGAAGGGCGGCCCCGCGGCGTCTGGTGCGTGCTCTCGGCGTGCCGGGTGGAAGTCCGCGTACTGGACGTACTTGGGCTTTCGCCCGGTGCGGCGAGAGTGCGTGCCAGGCGTCGTGGGGCAGACGGGAATGTGACGACAGGACCTAGGGGGTGTCTTCCGGGTTCTCGTTCCTGCCCGGACCGTCGTGCCAGCGCGGGTCGGTCTCCCACTCCAGGTTCCGCTCGCGGGCGGACTCCATGGCGTGGGCGGCCTCCTCACGACTGGCGTACGGGCCGAACCGGTTCTTGGCAGGGCATTCGGGGCCCTCCTCGACCTTCTTGTGCTCCAGGCAGTAGTACCACTCGCCCGGTTTGCCCGCGGTGCGCTTCTTGAACAGGGCCATCGTCGTCGGCTCCTTCCTCCGAGACCATGCTGCCCCAGACCCGGTCGTTAGACTCGCTGGCATGTCTGGCCAGTCGCTTCTCGTACCGGGGGAGCTCTCCCCCCACCGCTCCGTCCCGGGCTCCATCCGCCGCCCCGAGTACGTCGGGAAGCCCGCACCGGCCCCGTACACCGGGCCCGAGGTGCAGGATTCCGACACCATCGAACGGATGCGGATCGCCGGCCGCATCGCCGCCCGGGCGATGGAGGAGGCCGCCAAGCACATCGCTCCCGGTGTCACCACCGACGAGCTCGACCGGGTCGCGCACGAGTACATGTGCGACCACGGCGCCTATCCCTCGACCCTCGGCTACCGCGGGTTCCCGAAGTCGCTCTGCGCCTCGGTCAACGAGGTCATCTGCCACGGCATCCCGGACTCCACGGTGCTGCGGGACGGCGACATCGTGAACCTGGACGTCACGGCGTTCATCAACGGCGTCCACGGCGACAACAACGCCACCTACCTCTGCGGCGACGTCGACGAGGAGTCGCGGCTCCTCGTCGAGCGGACCCGGGAGTCCCTGAACCGGGCGATCAAGGCCGTGCGGCCCGGACGCCAGATCAACATCATCGGCCGGGTGATCGAGTCGTACGCCAAGCGCTTCGGCTACGGCGTCGTCCGCGACTTCACCGGGCACGGGATCAACTCGTCGTTCCACTCCGGCCTGATCGTCCCGCACTACGACTCCCCCCACCACACCACCGAGATCAAGACCGGCATGACCTTCACGATCGAGCCGATGCTGACGCTCGGCAGCCACGACTACGACATGTGGGACGACGGCTGGACCGTGGTGACCAAGGACCGCAAGCGGACCGCGCAGTTCGAGCACACCCTCGTCGTGACCGAGAACGGGGCCGAAATCCTTACGTTGCCCTGACCTCTCGAACGGGTAGCGTTTTACCGACAGGACGTCGGGAACCAGTTGACTTAGGCAAGCCTAACTTGGCAGGATCGTCACTGGTTCCCGTCCCATCGGTCTCGGAGGCACGCCTTGGACACGCCCTTCTCCACGTTGATCCGTACGGCTTCGCACGAGCAGCACACGGAGGCGGAGACGTCGTCCTTCATGGGTGACCTGCTGGGCGGGCGGCTGGCCGTCGATGCCTACGCCCGCTACACCGAGCAGCTCTGGTTCGTCTACCAGGCCCTGGAGGAGGGCGCGGAGGCGCTCCGCGAGGACCCGGTCGCCGGGCCCTTCATACAGCCCGAACTGTTCCGCACGACCGCCCTGGAGCAGGACCTCGCCCATCTGCGGGGAACCGACTGGCGCGCCGGCGTCTCCCCGCTCCCCGCCACCGTCGCGTACGCCGCCCGGGTCGCCGAGTGCGCCCGCGACTGGCCGGCCGGTTACGTGGCCCACCACTACACGCGCTACCTGGGCGACCTGTCGGGCGGCCAGATCATCCGCGACAAGGCGGAGCGGACCTGGGGCTTCGCGCGCAAGGGCGACGGCGTGCGGTTCTACGTCTTCGAGGAGATCGGCAACCCCGCCGCGTTCAAGCGGACCTACCGGGAGCTGCTCGACGGGGTGAACGCCGACGACCTGGAGAAGCAGCGGATCGTCGACGAGTGCAAGCGCGCCTTCGCCTTCAACAGCGCGGTCTTCCACCAGCTGGGCGGCGAGTTCCCGCTGAGCGCCTGAGCGCTTGAGCACTTGAGCGCCGGGCGCGCGGGCGCCCGGCGCGTCGGGGTTCAGCGCGTGAGCGTTCCTTCCAGGCGGACCCGTCCGCCCAACTCCACGATGCCGTCAGGGCCGGGGGCGGTGAGCAGCTGCGACCCCCGGCCCTGTGTGATGTTCAGGGCCCGGCCCAGCTCCGCCGTGAGGAGCAGCGCTGCGGCGCCGGTCGCCTCGTCCTCGTCGATGCCGTCGCCGCGGCCCGGGAACGCCCGCGCCCTGATCCGGCCGGCGGCCTCCTCCTCCCAGGCCCAGGCATAGATCCACTCGCCCGGCTCGGGCACGTCGAGGGCGTCCACCTCGGCGGCGGAGCCGTACTGGCGCAGTGTCCGGGGCGGCGCCCACTCGGCGCGCGCCTCGATCCAGGTGAACTCCCCGTCGCCGCGCACCCATACCTCGCCGGCCGGCGGCCGGACGACCTCCAGGTCGAGCAGCCAGGCGGCGCCGACGAGCGGGTGCCCGGCGAAGGGCAGCCGCAGGCCGGGGGTGTAGATGTCGACGATCCCGCGCTCG
Organism: Streptomyces sp. NPDC059534; assembly: GCF_042743475.1. Lineage (NCBI taxonomy): Bacteria > Bacillati > Actinomycetota > Actinomycetes > Kitasatosporales > Streptomycetaceae > Streptomyces > Streptomyces sp. NPDC059534. Next base: position 140,982 of record NZ_JBHWAQ010000002.1, on the reverse strand, counting down.
GGGTCGTCCACGAACACCGTCTCGCTGAAGCCGAGTTCCTTGGCGAGCGCCTGCCGGGTGGCCTCGTCGGGGTGCGTACGGGCTTCTCGTACGACTCCGAGGGCGTTGCCGTGCCGGCCGTCGCCCGCACAGAAGACCCGGAGGACGTCGATGTCAGTGGCCGTCGTGTTCATGCCGGAAATTGAACCATCCGTCGGCACGGCGGCAGGGCCGCACCCGGAGATCGGGTGCGGTCGTGCCCTGTGGGAGTGGCGGTTCAGGAGTCCATGGCGCGGCGGCGGACGGCGATGACGACGGCCGCACCCGCGCCGGCGACCTGGCGGCCCGTACGGCCGCGGCCCCCGCCGAACTTCCCCTGGGCGTCCTCACCGCCCTCCTCGGCAGCCCCTTCTTCTTCTGGCTGCTGCGCAGGACCCGTCGCAAGCAAGGTGGTTGGGCATGACATCCGTACGCCTCCGGGGACTGCTGCCGCACCGGCGCACCCGTACGCTCCCCTCCCCCGCCGCGTTCGGCGCGCTCGTCGCCGAGGCCGTCGGCGTACGGATCGGCGGGCGGGCCGCGGGCGACTGGCCGCCCGGCGAACTCGCCCTGCGCCGCGCGGTGCTGCCGCAGGCCGCGGCGCTCTCCTTCCCCTTCGCCGTCGCCGAGGTGGTGCGGATGGGCCGGGCCCCGTGGGCGGGGACCGGGCGGGAGGACGAGGACGGGGCAGCGGTCGCGGAGGCGATGGCGGCCACCGAGGTCAGGGAGTTCGCCGCGCGCCCCTTCTCCGCGCTGTCCGGCGGCGAGCGGGCCCGGGTCGCGCTGGCCCGGGTGCCGGCCCAGCGGACCGGTCTGCTGCTGCTCGACGAGCCGACCGCCGCGCTCGACCTGCGCCACCAGGAACTGGTCCTGCGGGTCTGCCGGGAGCGGGCAGCGGCCGGGGACGCGGTGGTCGTCGTCCTGCACGACCTCGGGCTCGCCGCCGCCCACGCGGACCGGATCGCGGTCCTGCACGAGGGGCGGATCGCGGCGGACGGCCCTCCCCGGGAGGTGCTGGACGGGGAGTTGCTCAGCCGGGTCCACCGGCAGCCGGTGGAGGTCTTCCCGCATCCGCGGACGGGCGTTCCCCTCGTCGCGCCGAAGCGCACCGCCCCCGGGGCCCGTTCGCGTACCGACGCGTAACCCAAATCAGGACAATACCCCTTGCTTGACCTGCCCTTGACCAAGCCATGAGGACCTCATGAAGTCCCTGTGACCCCGCTGTGTCCGGCCTGCCGGACCTGAGAGCTGAATCACTGGACGGGTGGGTATGGCTGAGGTAAGCCTCGGTTAAGTTAGGTCCGCCTCACCCACGTCCCCGCGTTCCTGGAGTCCTCATGCGAGCAGTCCGCCTCTCCGTCGTCACCGCCGCCGCGACCGCGGCTGCTCTGACCGCCGTCACGGGCTGCGCCGAGAAAAGCGACGCCAAGGCCGACGACGGCGCGATCACCGTCGTCGCCAAGGACGACTCCTGCGAGGTGTCGAAGAAGGAGTTCCCGGCCGGGCACGTGAAGCTGGCCGTCGAGAACCGCGGCAGCAAGGTCACCGAGGTCTACGTCCTCTACCCGGACGACCGGATCGTCACCGAGCGCGAGAACATCGGCCCCGGCACCAAGGCCACCGTCACCGCCGAGATCAAGGCCGGCGACTACACCGTCGTCTGCAAGCCCGGCATGACCGGCACGGGCCTGCGCCAGCCGGTCAAGGTCACCGGCGCCGGCGCCACGACCGCCAAGCGCTCCCCCGAGATGGACGCCGCCGTCGCCGCCTACCGCCAGTACGTCCAGGCGCAGGCCGACGCGACCCTGCCCAAGGTCAAGGTCTTCACCGACGCCGTCCGCGCCGGTGACGTCGAGGCCGCGAAGAAGGCGTACGCCGAGTCCCGCATCGGCTGGGAGCGCACCGAGCCCGTCGCCGAGTCCTTCGGCGACATCGACCCCAAGGTCGACGTCCGCGAGGACGGCCTGGAGGCGGGCCAGGACCCGGCCAAGGACTGGACCGGCTGGCACCGCCTGGAGAAGGCGCTCTGGCAGGACAAGAAGATCGGCGCCGCCGAGAAGACCCTCGCCGACACCCTCGACAAGGACCTCGCCGACTGGGTGAAGCGCGTCGGCAAGGCCGAGATCACCCCGACCTCGATGGCCAACGGCGCCAAGGAGCTCCTCGACGAGGTCGCCAGCGGCAAGGTCACCGGCGAGGAGGAGCGCTACTCCCACACCGACCTCGTCGACTTCAAGGCGAACGTCGAGGGCGCGCAGAAGTCCTTCGAGCTGCTCAAGCCGGTCGCCTCGAAGAACGACGCCAAGCTCGTCGCCGAGCTGGACAAGCAGTTCGCCGCGCTGAACACGCTGCTCGACAAGTACCGCACGGACAAGAGCAGCTACGTCTTCACCTCGTACGACAAGGTCGGCAAGCCCGAGCGCAAGGAGCTCTCCGACGGCGTCAACGCGCTGGCGGAGCCGCTCTCCAAGCTCGCCGCCGCGGTCGTCAAGTAGTCGTCGAAAGAGTAGGGACGGGGACAGGGACATGTCCGAGGAGATCCAGGAGCAGACGGCGGCCGAGGCCGCCGTGCCCTCCCGCCGCAAGGTCATCGGCTGGGGCGGTGCCGGGCTCGCGCTCGGTGCCGCCGCGGCCGGCGGCGCCGTCGCGCTGACCCGGGACGGCGACACCACCGCGCCGGTCGCCGACAGCGGCGGGGCCGTGCCGTTCCACGGCGCGCACCAGGCCGGCATCGCCACCGCCGTGCAGGACCGGCTGCACTTCGCCTCCTTCGACGTGAAGACGAAGGACCGCGCGGAGCTGATCCAGCTCCTCAAGGACTGGACGCGGGCCGCCGAGCGGATGACGGCCGGCGCCGAGGTCGGCGAGGGCGCGTACGGCGGCCTCCCGGAGGCGCCGCCGGACGACACCGGTGAGGCCCTCGGCCTCAAGCCCTCCCGCCTCACCCTCACCATCGGCTTCGGCCCCTCGCTCTTCGACGGGCGTTTCGGGCTGAAGGACAAGCGGCCCGGGTCCTTGGTGGAGCTGCCCAAGTTCCCGGGCGACAACCTGGACCCGGCGCGCAGCGGCGGCGACATCTGCGTGCAGGCGTGCGCGGACGACCCCCAGGTCGCCGTCCACGCCATCCGCAACCTCGCGCGGATCGGCTTCGGCAAGGTCGCGGTGCGCTGGTCGCAGCTGGGCTTCGGCAAGACGTCCTCGACGACGCCGGACGCCCAGACCCCGCGCAACCTCTTCGGCTTCAAGGACGGCACCCGCAACATCGCGGGCACCGAGGCCGAGCGGCTCGCCAAGCACGTGTGGGTCTCCGGCAAGGACGCCGAGGGCGGCGCCGCCTGGATGGACGGCGGCTCGTACCTGGTCGCCCGCCGCATCCGCATGAACGTCGAGACCTGGGACCGCACTCCGCTCGCCGAGCAGGAGGACATCTTCGGCCGCGACAAGCGCGAGGGTGCGCCGGTCGGCAAGGCCAAGGAGCACGACCAGCCGTTCCTCAAGGCGATGAAGCCCGACGCGCACGTCCGGCTCGCCCACCCGGACAGCAACCACGGCGCGACGCTGCTGCGCCGCGGCTACTCCTTCACGGACGGCACGGACGGCCTCGGCCGTCTGGAGGCGGGCCTGTTCTTCCTGGCGTACCAGAAGGACGTCCGCACCGGTTTCATCCCGGTGCAGACCTCGCTGGCGTCCGACGCCCTCAACGAATACATCCAGCACGTGGGTTCGGCGCTGTTCGCGATCCCGCCGGGCGTCCGTGACAAGGACGACTGGTGGGGCCGGACGCTGTTCTCCTGACGGAGCTGACGGAGAAGGAGCACCGACGTGTTCGGTAACTATCTGATCGGCCTGCGCGAGGGCCTCGAAGCCAGCCTGGTCGTCTGCATCCTCATCGCCTACCTGGTGAAGACCGGCCGCCGGGACGCGCTGAAGCCGATCTGGATCGGCATCGGCGTGGCCGTCGGTGTGGCCCTGGCCTTCGGCGCCGGCCTCGAATTCGGCTCCCAGGAGCTGACGTTCGAGGCGCAGGAGCTGCTCGGCGGCTCGCTGTCCGTCATCGCCGTGGTCCTGGTGACCTGGATGGTCTTCTGGATGCGGCGCACCGCCCGGCATCTCAAGACCGAGCTGCACGGGAAGCTGGACGCGGCCCTGCAGATGGGCACGGGCGCGCTGGTCGCCACCGCCTTCCTGGCGGTGGGCCGCGAGGGCCTGGAGACGGCGCTCTTCGTCTGGGCGTCGGTCCGGGCCTCCTCGGACGGCACGTACGCGCCGCTGACCGGGGTCCTGCTCGGCCTGCTGACGGCGGTGCTGCTCGGCTGGCTGTTCTACCGGGGCGCGCTGAAGATCAACCTGGCGAAGTTCTTCACCTGGACCGGCGGCATGCTGGTCGTGGTGGCGGCGGGTGTCCTCGCGTACGGCGTGCACGACCTCCAGGAGGCGCGCTTCCTCGGCGGCCTCGCGGACAAGGCGTTCGACATCTCGGCGACCATCCCGCCGGACAGCTGGTACGGCACGCTCCTCAAGGGTGTCTTCAACTTCCAGCCGGACCCGACGGTCCTTCAGGTCACGGTGTGGGCGCTGTATCTGGTCCCGACGCTCGCGCTGTTCCTGGCCCCGATAGGGTCGGGTCCGTCCGTGCGGGTGAAGAAGCAGAAGGCGACCGATGAGAAGGCTGAGTCTGCGGCGAACGCCGAGACGGCCGGTTGAGCGGCTGACGGTACGACCGGCGAGGCTGCTCGCGGCGACGGCGACGGCGACCGTCCTGACCCTGACGGCGAGCGGCTGTGTGACGGTGCACGGCGAGACGGCCCTGCTGCCGCCCGCGACGAAGGCCGAGGCGGCGCGGGCCGTCGCGGACTTCACGGCCGCGTACAACCGGGCCGACAAGGCGTACGACCCGGCCCTGGACGCGGGCCGGGTCACCGGCCCGCTGGGCGAGGTCAACCAGGCGGGCCTGCGGGCGCGGTCGATCACCACGCCCGGCGGCAACGCGAACCACCGGCCCCTCGAACTGACGGACACCCGGTTCGTGCTGCCCCGGAAGGCCGGCTGGCCGCGCTGGTTCGTCGCGGACGCCGATCCCAACCGGGACGTCGACGGGGGCGCCGGCGACCAGCGCTGGCTCCTGGTCTTCGTGCGCAACGGGCCGCAGCAGCTGTGGGAGGTCGCCTACCTCGGCATCCTCGACGCCGGCAGCGTGCCCGAGTTCGCCGAGGAGGCCGGATACGCGGTGCCGGTCGCCGCGGACGGCGACGCGCTCGCGGTCGCGCCCCGCGACCTCGGCAAGCGGTACGTCTCCTACCTGAAGGACGGGCAGCCGGGGCCGTTCGCGGCGGGCACGCACACCACCGGGTGGCGGGCGGACCGGCAGAAGGCCGCCAAGCGGCCTGGGCTCGCCACCCAGTACCTCGACCAGCCCACCGACCAGGGCGACTTCGCGCCGCTGGGGCTGCGGACCCGGGACGGCGGCGCGCTCGTCTTCTTCGCGACCCGGTACTTCGAGCGGCAGACGGCGGCGCCGGGCTACCGGCCCAAGGTCGGCTCCGACGTCAAGGCGCTGATGACCGGCGAGATCAAGAACACCGTCACCCGGGAATGGGTCTCCAGCCAGGCGGTCCTGGTGAAGCCGGCGGGCACGGACCGCGACGGCGTCACGTTCGTGAGCCGTCTCCAGGGCGTGGTGGGCGCGGAGGGCTCGTAGGGGCCCGGCCCGGCACGCCGGCGGGCCCTCCCGCACGTCGGCGCACCGGCGGGCTCCCGCGCGTCGGCACATCGGGGCCCTCCCGCACGTCAGCGGGTCAGGGGCCAGGCGATCTCGTGCGCGGTGTGCTCCCCGTCCCCGTCCGCCTCGCGCTCGGCCGCGTGGCGGGCGCAGGCGTCCTGGAGGGTCTCCAGAAGGTTCAGCGGGTCGGGCAGCGGGTGCTCGGGGCCCCGGACCCAGGCGACGACCGGATGGGCGTCCTCGTCCCCGGGGAGCCGTGCGGGCGGTACGAGGACGTAGCTGCCGCGGCAGTGCCAGCGCAGTCCGGGATGCTCGTCCATGGTCTCGGGGTGGCAGTCGAGCTCACACGGCCACCACTCGTCCTCGTCCTCGGGGGTACCGCGGGTGGCGGTGAAGAAGAGCATCCGCCCGCCGACGGTGTCGACGTCCGCGGACTCGGCGACCGGCCCGACGTCGACGCCCTCGGCGAGAAGGCGCTCCAGGGCGGCGCGGCCGGCGGCCAGCGGCACGTCGAGGACGTCGTGGACCATGCCGGTGGCGGTGACGAAGTTCGCCTCGGTCTCGTTCCGGGCCCAGCGCTCGATCTGCGCGCGGTCGGTCGTCGACTGCGTCTGCCAGGCGAAGGAGACGGGGTGCCGGGCGGGGGTGGGACAGCCGATCCGCTCACAGGAACAGCTGTAGCCGACGGGGTACGCGGCGGGGGCCAGGGGCAGCCCGGCGGCGGCGACGGCCAGGAGCAGCTTCTCGCGGTCGTTCTCGTCGTCGGCCGCGGTGCGTTTGGGGCGCCTGCGCAGCCACTGTGCGAGTTTGCTCTCCGTGCCGCGGTAGCGGCCGATCCCGTCGCCCATCTATCCCCTCACACCTCATGCTCGCCCGTTCGGCTCTGCCCATGGTCCCACCATCCTGCGCCTCGGGTGACCGGAGTGCGGAACCGGGGTGCTCGCCGGTGGTCCCGGCGGGTCCCCGCCGCCGGTCAGGTCCTCGGCGCGAGACCCCGCAGGGCCAGGTCGACGAGGGCGTCGGCGTAGGCGTGGGTGAGCGGCAGGGTGCGGTGGAGCCAGCGGTGGTGGAGGGGGCCGACGAGGAGTTCGAGGGCGAGGCGGGGGTCGACGTCCGGGTCCGCGTCGCCCGCCGCCTGGGCGGCCTCGATGCGGCGGACGTAGTACTGGAGCTGGGGTTCGAGCAGGGCCTCGGTGAAGCGGGCGCCCAGTTCGGGGTCGACGATCCCCTCGGCGGCGAGGGCGCGGGTGGGGGCGTCGAAGGCGGGGTCGTTCATCTCGTCGACGGTGGCGCGGAGCACGTACCTGAGGTCGGCGGCGAGGTCCCCGGTGTCGGGGATCTCACTCCGGGCGTCGCCGCCGAGGGCCTCGTTGGCGCGGGCGGCGAGGTCGAGGAAGGCGTCGAGGAGGACGGCCGCCTTGGAGGGCCACCAGCGGTAGATGGTCTGCTTGCCGACCCCGGCGCGGGCGGCGATGCCCTCCACGGTGGTCTTCGCGTAGCCGGTCTCGGAGACGAGGGCGAGGGCGGCGTCGAAGATGGCTCGGCGGGAGCGTTCGCTGCGGCGGGAGGCGTCGGGGGCGGCCTTCGCGGGCCTGGGCTCGGACATGGCCCCAATCTAGCAGCAGGCGAGACGAGACGTCTCGCCAAGCGGGTGGTATCGAACCACCCGAACGGTCCACTGCGCTCAGGCCGCCGAGGGCGGACCATGGGGTCCACCGATCTTCGGTTCTTCCGTCCACCCGTCCGTGAGGAGCCCTCATTGCGCCCCACTCCGCGCGCGTCCTCGCCCCGCCGTTACCTGATGTGCCCACCCACGCACTTCACCGTGACGTACTCCATCAACCCCTGGATGGACCCCACCAAACCGGTCGACCTGCCGCTCGCCCTCGCCCAGTGGGAGGACCTGCGCGACCGCTACCGCTCGCTCGGCCACACCGTGGAGCTCCTGGTGCCCGACCCGGCGCTGCCGGACATGGTCTTCGCGGCGAACGGCGCCACCGTCGTCGAGGGCCGGGTCCTCGGCGCCAGGTTCGCCCACGCGGAACGGGCGCGCGAGGCCGACGCCCACCTGTCCTGGTTCCGCAGGAACGGTTGGGCGGACGACACCCTGCGGGTGCCCGAGCACGTGAACGAAGGGGAGGGCGACTTCGCCGTCACCGCCTCCTGGATCCTCGCCGGCCGCGGCTTCCGCTCCAGCCCGCTCTCCCACGACGAGGCGCAGGAGTTCTTCGGCCGCCCGGTCATCGGCCTGGAGCTGGTGGACCCGCGCTACTACCACCTGGACACGGCGCTGTGCGTCCTGGACGACGCCCGCGACGAGATCATGTACTTCCCGGACGCCTTCTCCCCCGGCAGCCGCGCGGTGCTCGCCCGGCTCTTCCCGGACGCCCTCGTCGCGACCGCCGAGGACGCGGCGGCCCTCGGACTCAACGCGGTCAGCGACGGCCTGCACGTCCTCCTGCCGCAGGCGGCGGTGGGCCTCTTCGAACCGCTGCGCCGCCGCGGCTTCGAACCGGTCGGCATGGACCTGGGCGAACTCCTCAAGGGCGGCGGCAGCGTGAAGTGCTGCACCCAGGAGCTGCGGCCCTAGGTTCCGTCCGGGCAGGACCCGGGCTGCGTCCGGATCAGGGCCTGGGCTGCGTCCGGATCAGGGCCCGGGTTCCGTCCGGATCAGGGTCGGCCGAGGTCGTCGGAGGTCTCCGGCGGCCACGGGTCGCCCCACTCCGCGTCGCGGGCCTGCTTGTACAGGGGCCCGTGCCGCTTGGTGACCGTGTCGCGGGCCAGCCCGTCGGGGCCGCACAGGTCGAGCAGGACCTGTCCCTTGCGGATCTGGGGCCTGCGGGTGACCCGGGAGACCGCGGGGGTCACCGGGAACCTGGTCGCGGCGACGTAGCTGTACTTCTCGTCCTCGTACGGCAGCGAGCCGCCCTTGACCTGGCGGTGCAGCGAGGAGCGGCTGACCCGGGCCGCGAAGTGGCACCAGTCCGTGCCCGGCACGATCGGGCAGGCGCCGCTGTGCGGGCAGGGCGCGGCGACGGTGAACCCGGCGTCGACGAGCAGGGTGCGGGCCGCGATGATCCGCTCGTAGCCGTCGGGGGTGCCGGGCTCGACGATCACCACCGTCTGCGCCACCCGCGCCGCCTCGGCCACGAGCGCCGTCCGGTCGCCCTCGGTCAGCTCCTTGAGCACGTACGAGACGGTGACCAGGTCCGTCTCCGCGAGCCGGAGCGCGCCCCCGATCCGGGCGGTGCGCCACTCGGCGTCGAGAGCCCCGGCGGCCAGCTCGCGGCCGAGCGCCAGCGCGGGCTCCGCCCAGTCCAGGACGGTGGTGTGCGGCGGCGCGTCCTCCCACGCCTCGGCGACGGCCCAGCTCGCCGCGCCGGTGCCGCCGCCGACGTCGGTGTGCGTCCGCGGCTCCCAGTCGGGCGCCGCGTCCCGCAGGGCGTACAGGGCGCCCCGTACCGCCTCGAACGTCGCCGGCATCCGGTACGCGGCGTAGGCGGCGACGTCGGAGCGGTCGCGCAGCACGGGGGCGTCCGTCGGGGTGGTGCCCCGGTAGTTGGCGATCAGCCGCTCGACGGCCCGCGCCGCCTGGCGGGGCGGCAGCCCGTCGAGGAGCCGGGCGAGGGCGGCGCGCAGGGACTCGGCGGAGGGAGGGGAGGCGTTCACCGCGACATTCTAGGCGGCGCCGCCGGCGCCTCCTCCGGCCGCCGACGCCACCGGCGCCGTCGCGGTCAGGGCGAGTGGACCGCCTTCCAGGCGTCGATGGACCGGTCCCACTGCTCGCCGGTGAGTTCGGTCAGGGAGGCCGGGAAGAGGCCGTCCTCCTCCTTGGCGATGTGGTCGTGGAGTTCGTCGACGGCCCGGACGAACTCCGCCCGATGGGCCGCCGAGCCGAGGTCGAGACCGGCCAGGAAGGCGGCGAGCTCCCGGTGCTCGCGGGCGAGGGCGTCGACGTACGCCGTGTACTCCTCGTTCTCGCGCATGACGGCGAACAGGCCGCGCTCCTCGCCGGCCCAGTGGTCGAGCAGCAGCACGGCCATCCGCTCCACGAGCTCCCGAGCGCGCTCGTGGTCGCCCGCGTCGAGCGCGCGCACGGCGTCCCCGGCGAGGTCGGTCACCGCCTCGTGCTCGGCGATGAACTCCTTGATCAGGGGGATCTCACGGCAGCCGCAGTAGTGACACATGCCGCCGATGGTCACAGCACGGGCGGGCGAGCGGGCGGTGCCACACCGCCCGCCCCCGGCAGGTCGGCCCACCGGGGGGCGGCCCCCGTCGCGGGTCAGATCTCCGAGCGGGTGGTCTGCCAGGGGCGGCACAGGCCGAGGAAGCAGGCGAGGGCGAGGCTCGCGCAGGCGACCTGGACGACGGCCATGGGCACGGCGGTGCGCTCGCCCGCGATGCCGACGAGCGGCGAGGCGACGGCGCCGACGAGGAAGGAGGAGGTGCCGAGGAGGGCGGAGGCCGATCCGGCGGCGTGCGGGGTGCGCATCAGGGCCAGGGCGTTGGTGTTCGGCATGGCGAGGCCCATCGCGGACATGAGGACGAAGAGTCCGGCGGCGATCGGGAACAGGCCGACCTCGCCGAAGACCCCGCTGGTCATGAGGAGCAGCGCGGACGAGGAGAGGAGGATCGTGCCGAGGCCGAAGCCGAGCGCCTTGTCGAGGCGGACGCGCCCGACGAGGAGCTTGCCGTTGATCTGGCCGACGGCGACGAGGCCGATGGAGTTGAGGCCGAAGAGCAGGCTGAAGGTCTGCGGCGAGGCGCCGTAGATCTCCTGGACGACGAACGGCGAGGCCGAGATGTACGCGAAGAGGGCCGCGAAGGCGAACCCGCCGGCGAGCATGTAGCCGGTGAAGACCCGGTCGGCGAGCAGACCGCGCATCGTGCGCAGGGCCGCGCCGACGCCGCCCTCCTGGCGGCGCCCGGCCGGCAGGGTCTCGTCGAGGAACCGCCAGACGACGACGGTGAGCAGGACGCCGATCACGGTGAGGACGTGGAAGACGCCCCGCCAGTCGGTGATCCGCAGGATCTGGCCGCCGATGAGCGGGGCGACGATCGGCGCGGCCCCGGAGATCAGCATCAGGGTGGAGAAGAAGCGGGCCATCTCGACGCCGTCGTACAGGTCGCGGACGACGGCGCGGGCGATGACGATGCCGGCGGCGCCGGCGAGGCCCTGGAGCAGCCGGAAGCCGATGAGGAGTTCGGCGGTGGGGGCGAGGGCGCAGGCGGCGGTGGCGAGGACGTACACGACCATGCCGACGAGCAGCGGGCGGCGGCGTCCCCACTTGTCGCTCATGGGGCCGACGACGAGCTGCCCGAGGGCCATGCCGGCGAGGCAGGCGGTGAGGGTGAGCTGGACGGTGGCGGCGGGCGCGTGCAGCGCGCCGGTGACCTCCGGCAGGGCCGGCAGGTACATGTCCATGGAGAGCGGGGGCAGGGCGGTGAGCCCGCCCAGGACGAGGGTGACGAGCAGCCCCGCGCGCCGGGCGGCGGTGACGGGGGCGGGGGCGGGTTCGGTTATGTGCCCTTGTGTTGTTGTCTGGCCGCTCTCCGGCATCGACTGCTCCATTTCGTTGAATCCTTGCCTATGCTCTCAGCTCGATCGGCATGGTCGGGACCTCTGTGGGACGGGTGGGCAACATGAGAGAAACGGTGCGCTGGGGAATCCTGGCGACGGGCGGCATAGCGGAGCGGTTCACCACGGACCTGCTGACGCTCGACGGCGCCGAGGTCGTGGCGGTGGCGTCCCGCACGGAGGCGTCCGCGAAGAGCTTCGCCGACCGGTTCGGCATTCCGCGGGCGTACGGGGAATGGGCCGGGCTCTTCGCCGACGAGGACGTCGACGTGGTGTACGTCGCGACACCGCACCACGCCCACCGGGAGGCGGCCGGCCTCGCCCTGGAGGCGGGCAAGGCGGTGCTCTGCGAGAAGGCCCTCACCCTGAACGCCCGGGAGGCGCAGGAGCTCGTCACCCTCGCCCGGGACCGCGGCCTCTTCCTCATGGAGGCCATGTGGATGTACTGCAACCCGCTCGTCCGCCGGCTCGCGGAGCTGGTCCGCGACGGGGCGATCGGCGAGGTCCGCACCGTACAGGCCGACTTCGGGCTCGAAGGCCCCTTCGACGCCGGCCACCGGCTGCGGGACCCGGCCGTGGGCGGCGGCGCACTGCTCGACCTGGGCGTGTACCCGGTGTCGTTCGCGCAGCTGCTGCTCGGCGAACCGGACACGGTCCAGGCGCACGCGCTGATCTCGCCGGAGGGCGTCGACCTGAACACCGGCATGCTGCTGGGCTGGGATTCCGGCGCCTCGGCGCTGCTGTCCTGCTCGCTCGTCGCGGACACCCCGCTGACCGCGTCCGTGACCGGCACGCTCGGCCGGATCGACGTCCCGCGCGGCTTCTTCTTCCCCGAGCGGTTCACCCTGCACCGGCACGGCCTCGCACCGGAGGAGTTCGTGTCGACGGACGACCCGCACTCCTTCCGGCACGAGGCCGCCGAGGTGATGCGCTGCCTGCGCTCGGGCGGGACGGAGTCCCCGCTCGTCCCCCTCGACGGCTCGCTCGCGGTGATGCGGACGCTCGACGCCGTACGGGAGCGCGTCGGCGTCCGCTATCCGCAGGAGACGGGCCTCACGCCGGCGTGAGGCCCTGGTCGCCCACCTGCGTGACGAAGGACGCGGCGGTGGTGACGGGAGCGCCCGGCCTGGTCACGTACGGGACCGTACGGAAGTCGGCGCGGGCGCTCTCCGTCCCCAGGGCGACCGTCACGTAGCCGCGCCGCCCGTTGAAGAACCTCAGGTGCGGGTTGGCCCGCATGAGCCGGTCGTAGTTCGAGGGGCGGTCGGCGCCGTCCTTGCCGCTGGCGATCGAGGTGGCGACGATCTCGGTGCCCACGGTCCGGGAGGACGGGTCGCGGAAGTCGGCCTTGATGTCGAGGCCGTAGCCGACGTGGACGTCCCCGGTGAGGACCATCAGGTTCTCCACCCCGGCGGCCCGGGCCCCCGCGAGGATCCGCTGCCGGGAGGCGGGGTAGCCGTCCCAGGAGTCCATCGACAGCTTGAAGTCGGCGGTGGGGCGGTCGCGGCGCTCGGCGAGGACGACCTGCTGCGGCAGGACGTTCCAGCGGGCGTGGGAGGCCCGCCAGCCGTCGAGCAGCCACCGCTCCTGCGTGGCGCCGGTCAGGGTGCGCGCCGGGTCCTCGGATTCCGGTCCCGGGACCTGCCAGCCGTCGCCGTACGCCTGGTCGGAGCGGTACTGCCGGGTGTCGAGGATGTCGAACTGGGCGAGCCGCCCGAAACGCAGCCGCCGGTACAGCCGCATGTCCGGGCCGACGGGCCGCTGGGGCGCGCGCAGCGGCTGGTGCTCCCAGTAGGCGCGGTAGGCGGCAGCACGGCGGAGCAGGAACTCCTCCGGCGGGACGCCGTTCTCGGGGGTGTCGCCCGCGTAGTTGTTCTCGGTCTCGTGGTCGTCCCAGGTGACGACGAACGGGTGCGCGGCGTGCGCGGCGCGCAGGTCGGGGTCCGACTTGTAGAGCGCGTAGCGGAGGCGGTAGTCCTCCAGCGTGAGCGTCTCGCGGTCGAAGAGGGCCGGCAGGGTCCGGTCGGTGTAGGCGCGGGCGCCGCCGGTGGCGTTCACGGCGTACTCGTACAGGTAGTCGCCGAGGTGGAAGACGACGTCGACGTCCTCCTCGGCGAGGTGGCGGTAGGCCGTGAAGTACCCGTCGTGGTACGCCTGGCAGGAGACGGCGGCGAGCTTCAGGCCGGTGTTCCGGGCGCCGGGCGCCGGGGCGGTGCGGGTGCGGCCGACGGGGCTGGTCCAGTCGCCCACCCTGAAGCGGTAGAAGAACTCCCGGCCGGGGTCGAGGTGGTCGACCTCCACGTGGACCGTGTGCCGGAACTCGGGGTGCGCGGTCGCCCGGCCCCGCCGCACCGTCCGGGTGAAGCGCTCGTCGCGGGCGAGCTCCCAGTGGACGGAGACGCGGTTCGCGGGCAGTCCCCCGTCGGGCTCGAAGGGGCGGGGCGCGAGCCGGGTCCACAGCAGTACGGAGCCGGGCAGCGGGTCGCCCGATGCCACCCCCAGGGTGAACGGGTCCTCGGTGACGCGCCGGCCGTCGAGCTCGGCGGCGGCCGCGGCGCCGGCCGCGGGAAGCTGGGTGGCGAAGGCCAGCGCGGCGGCCGCGCCGGTGACCGTGAGGAACCGGCGGCGGCCGAAGTGACGTGCGGCGGCCCGGAGTTCCTCGGAATGCTCGTGCGGGTGATCCATGTGCCCCTCCCCAGACGGATGCTGTCCGTCCGTCATTCGACGGGGGCGGGGCGACGGGCCATTGTCGAGTACAGAACATCCACGTGTCGGACGGATGAGTTCATGGGGCACACGTCTCGCGTACGCTGCGCGCCCATGAGCATCGCAGTGGTGACGGGAGCGGGATCGGGCATCGGCCGGAGCGTGGCACTGGCCCTCGCGGCGGCCGGCTGGTCGGTGGCCCTGGCGGGCCGCCGGGCCGACGCCCTGGCGGAGACGGCCGCGGCCCTCCCGTCCGGCGACTTCCTGCCCGTCCCCACGGACGTGACCTCCGAGCGGGAGGTCGCCGCCCTCTTCACGGCGGTCCGGGACCACTACGGCCGCGTCGACCTGCTCTTCAACAACGCCGGCACCTTCGCCGGCGGCGGCGTCCCCGTCGAGGACCTCGACCCCGCCACCTGGCGCGCCGTCGTCGACGTCAACCTGACCGGCGCCTTCCTCTGCGCCCAGGCCGCCTTCCGCACCATGAAGGAACAGGACCCCCGGGGTGGCCGGATCATCAACAACGGCTCCATCTCCGCCCACGTGCCGCGCCCGCACTCCGTCGCGTACACCGCCACCAAGCACGCCATGACCGGCCTGACGAAGTCCCTCTCCCTCGACGGCCGCCCCTACCGCATCGCCTGCGGCCAGCTCGACATCGGCAACGCCGCGACCGACATGACCGCCCGCATGCAGACCGGCATCCTCCAGGCCGACGGCCGACTGGCGCCGGAACCGGTGATGGACGCGGCGGACGTCGCCGCCACCGTGGTCCACATGGCGGCCCTCCCCCTGGAGGCGAACGTCCAGTTCGCGACGGTCATGGCCACCGCCATGCCCTACATCGGCCGGGGATAGCGCCCCGGCCGACGCCCCGGCTGGCTACGCCTGCCCGGTCTCGAACCGCGTCACCTTCCCGCCCTCGACGGTGAACCGCCACTTGGTGCGCATCTCGCCCCAGGTGTCGTTGCGGTACCGCGCGACGACCGCCAGTCCGCCGCCCTTCTCCGACTCGATCTCCATGTGCCCCCGCGACGAGAACACCTCCTTCTCCGTCCACGCCTCCACATCCCGCTCCGACCCGTCGTCGGACATCGTCACCCCCGGCGCCAGCGCCTCCCGGAACGCCTCCCGGTCATGCGCGTTGAGCGCCGCCACGAACGCGCGCACCGCCGGCTCACTGAGCTGATTCACCGAAATCGTCATACCCCAGCCGTACACCGCCCACGGCCTCGTCCGGGGGAACGAGGCCGCACACGTGCCACCTACCGGCCCGCGGGCTCGGCCACCTGGGCCAGCAGGGCACCCGACTCCCCGGCGCGAGGACCCGCACCCCGACGGACCGCGGTTCAGGACCAGTCGCACGCCTTGCCGTCGCCGTCGCGGTCGAGGCCCGAGCGGTAGCCGGGCTGGCCGCGGTAGATGGGGGCCTTGCCGGCGGCGCGGACGGCGTCGCAGTTCTTGTAGTAGGCGAGGCCGCCACCGGAGCCGCCGGAGTCGGAACCGGAGCCGGATCCCGAACCGGAACCCGAACCGGAACCCGAACCGGAACCGCTGCCGGTTCCGTTGCGGTCGGGGTCGGGGTCGGGGTGGAGGTGGGCGTAGTCGTCGGAGGGGCAGGGGAGGCCGGGGCGGGCGAGGGAGAGGCGTACGGAGGTGTACTCGGGCCGCTCGACGTCCTCGCCCGCCTCCGGGTCCTGGAAGCAGATCCGCCAGTCGTCGTGACGGGTGGCCAGGTCGACGTCGGTGTACACGCTGGTGCCGCGGATGCGGGTCAGCCCCAGCTTCCGGAGTACCGCCGAACCGTTCGCGAAGGTCCGCCCGACGACATTCGGGACCTTGGGGAAGACCACGGCCTCGCCGTCGCGCGCCGGGCAGGGGCTGCTCTTCTCGACGACGGCGAACTCGATGCGGCTGCGCCGCCCCTCCTCGGCCGTGGCCGTCGCGCCGGCGGCCGGATCCTGGAAGCACACCCTCCAGTTGCCGTCGACGAGCTGCATCCTGTCGTCCTCGGTCGCGTCGTGCGACCGCGTACGGAAGCCCGCCTCGTAGGCCGCCCGCGACGCCGTCTCCAGGTTCTGGCCCGCGTAGTCGGCCACGACCCGCCGTACGACCGGACGCGGGGTGGGCGTGGGCGGGGTGTACGGGGCGAAGGCGGTCGGGGACCCGGCCGCCCGGGGCTCGGCGTCGGCCGCCGCGGGCTTCTCCGCCGGCGGCTGACTCGTCCCCACCGCGACGAACCAGACCGCGGACAGGACGGTCGCCAGCACCTTGCGGCCCGGCGTCCACCGGGTCCGCCAGGCGAGCACGATGCCCACCGGGGGCATGAGGACCAGGCAGAAGACGACGAACCCGGGCCGCCGCCACCAGCGTTCCCCGCCCTGGCCCTGGCCTTGCCCCTGGCTCTGTCCCTGGCCCTGCCTCTGATCGCGCTCGTACTCGTACTCGTGCTCCACGGCGTGCGGAACCTTCCCCTCCCTGGCGACTTCTCAGCGCCACACAGCGTATGACCTGCGTGTTCCCTGGCCTCACCCAGGGGCGGGCGGGCACTATCACCCCAACTGCCGTAATCAGCCCAGGAGGATGGATGTCGGACATCGGCAAGGTCGTCAAGCTGTACGCGAAGGGCGCTCCGGTCGGGGTCGAGGGGGGAGCGCTGGTGGGCTTCCTGGTGGACCAGGGGCGGGCGGGCGAGTGGCTGGTGACCCGCGCGCACGAGGGCTTCCGGTTCACCTCGAAGGGCACCGAGGAGACGATCGCCTCGGCGAGCACCGACCGCGCCCCGGTCGTCGTCCGTCCCGACGACTCCGCCGCCTCCGTGTGGCGGATCCAGCACGTGACCGACGACGGCACCACCACGGTCACCTCGCTCGCCGACCTCCGTACCGGGACGTACGTCATCGATCAGCAGGGCCTGGCCCTCGGCCGCGACCTGTTCGAGGACCGGTCCCTGCTCCCCAAGCGCGTCTTCGTCCGCACGGACGACCGGGACCCCCAGTGGACGATCGAGGTCCTCTAGGGCCTGTCGTCCCGACGCCACCCGCCGGGGCGTCCCGACCGCCGCGTCCGAATCCCGCCAGCGACGCGGGCCGCCCCGCGCGACCCTGGCCGTATGAGCACCCACACGCCCCGCTACCTGGCCCGGCCCATCCCGCCCGGCACCCTCGCCCAGCTGCGCGAATCGGACGACGCCGGGCGGAAGGCCGCCCCCCACACCGCCACCGAGGGCGGCGACCCCCTCCGCTGCTGCCTGCGCCCCTCGGCTCCCGGTGAGCGGATCGCCCTCGTCTCCTACGCGCCGCTGCGCCGCTGGGCCGCCCGGAGCGGCGCGGAACCCGGCGCGTACGACGAGCAGGGTCCCGTCTTCATCCACGCCGACGCGTGCCCGGGCCCCGCCCCCTCGGCGGGCTATCCGTTCGCCCGGCCCGGCGCCCTCCGTACCCTGCGCCGCTACGACTCCCGCGGCCACATCGTCGGCGGCCGTCTCCTGGAGTTCCCCGACGCCGCCGACGAGGCCCTCGACCAGGCCCTCGCCGACGCCTTCGCCGACCCGGCCGTGGCGCTCGTCCACGTCCGCGCCGTCGAGTACGGCTGCTTCCACTTCGAGGTCGGGCGCCCCACCCCCTGACATCCCGGCACACACGAAGAAGGGCCCCCGGTCAGGCGGAAACCTGATCAGGGGCCCTTCTCACGAGGGCCGACAGACGAGTCGGGCTGTACGCCGGGTTCTGTACCCCGGGATTCTCCGGCCTCCGGCTTCCCTGTCAGGGAGCCTGCGACCTCGCGATTCACCTGTTCCGGAGTGTTCTCAATAGTTCCGACCGGGATGCATGAAGCGCAAGCGTGTTCCGTTCTGCCCCTCCCCCGTCGCTCCCCACTCCCCAGATTCTCCCCAGATTCCACCCCGTGGGGAGCGGCATTCACTCTGTCTACGCCCAGGTCAGTGGGCTGCAGCGGGCGCAGGGCGCGTGTCTACGCCGGAGGCCGGCCAAGCCGACCGGGGTGGTACTTCTCGCCCTTGCGCTCAGCAAAGCGACGCCGCTCTTCCTCCATGTCGAGCACGCACCCCCCGCACGCGGCGAGGGGGTATCTCTCCCCTCGCGGGGTGACCACGGCGTCGATGGGGGTGACGAACAGGTTGGCGTCACCGCAGCGGAAGCAGGCGCCGATGACCCACTCATACAGGGCGAGGATTGCGTCTGGAGTCACGACAGTCTCCGTTGCAGCGGCCACGTGGCGGCTCGGGGCCGCACCAATGCTGAGAGGTCGCCGCGCTAGGTGGCGTGCCCCTACATGCTCAACGGATGTACCTGTCACGTGGTTGTTCATCCTTTCGAGTGAACAAGCGTTCTATTTCAGAACGATACCTGTAGCCCCACGGCATATGCCAGGCCGTAGGGCTGACCGATCGATTCCGGTCATACCCTTCCGGCCGATGTTGAACCATGATCACTAAAAGCGGCAAAGTAGCTGCTGACAAATGATCATGACCAGTCGAGCTTGGACGCGTGCCCGCCGACCAGCCCGAATGGATTACCAGCGCCCAGCAGGCGCTCGGGCTACGAGTCCGCGACGCCCGGGTCTACGCCAACCTGACCCAGGAGCGGCTCGCCGAGATGGCCGGCATCGACCGGTCCACCCTCCAGCGCATAGAGGGCGGCCAGAACGACGCCAAGTTCAGCCACCTCATCCGCGTGGCCCGCGCCCTCGACATGCGCCTGCGAGACCTACTCCCCTAGCTCCAGTGCACTGTCAGCCCCGCCTCGTAGGCTTGCCCGCATGACGATGCCCGAGCAGTCGCCGGCCCGGCCCAGCGCCGAGGCGATCAACCGGCAGATCCGCGCACTGTGGGCCGACGGCGCCCTGCCGGTCGAGGCGCGTGCCGAGTACGCGCGGCTCGTCGTCGCCTGGGCCGAGGCGATGCGCGCCGAGCAGGAGCTCGCCGCATAGGGTCCGGGGGCAAAGGAACGCCCCCTCCGGCGCCTGAGCGCGGAGGGGGCGGTGTCAGTTCTCGGGTTGGGGCTCGGGCTCGGGCTGCGGTTCGAGGACGCCCATGTCGACGAGGGTCTCGCCGTCGGCCGCAGCCAAGTCGGCCACCGGCTGGATGGGCTGGTCGTCAGGAAATGCAGTCATAGGAATCCAGGTCACATGTCGTGGTTGATGAACTCGCGGGCCCGCTCGGGAATTGGCTTGGCCACCGGGGGCTCCATTCCTGCAGCGCGGACCCAGGCGGTCAGGCCGCGGACACGGTCGATGAGGTAGCTGATCGCGACGCCGGCGCCTTCCAGGCGCTGGTCCTGCCGGTCCGAAGACTGCTCCAGCTCCTCGATCCGCTGTCCCTGCCGGTCGATTTCCTTCCGCATGGCGTCCGTGACAACGGTGAAGTCGTCGCGGCGGTGATCCCGTCGGGTCCGTCGTGCCGCCCGGCCGCTCCATACAGCAGCGCCAGCAGAGGCGACTCCCACAACGCAGCTGGACACCGCGGTCCATGTCTCGGCGCTCATGGGCTACTCCAGTTTCTTGGGGCGCGGAGGCTCCCGCCAACCCGCCACCACGATCACCGGCACTGCGGCTACCGCCCAGATCAGCGCCGTCACCCACCCCCTAGTTGTGTCACCGAGAGGCCACCACGACACGAGGTAGGAGACCATCCACGGGATGACGATCACCAGGAGGGCGGGGAAGCCAAGCCAGTCCCGCCCTTCCGGCAGCACTGACGCCGCCACGGCCAGCAGCCCGCAGGCGATCCAGCAACAGGCCCAGACATTGAGAGGCATCAGGTTCAGCAGCAGCCGGATGCCGCGAGTGTCCGGCAGAGGCTCGACGAGCTGCCCGAATCCATAGAGCGCCCACAGCATGCCGAAGGACGCGAGGAAAGCGCCGCGGCGGCCGAGGATCCGGGACAGCCGCCGGGCTACGCGGCGCGGCACTTACACCCCAGCCGGGCCGGCTGGCTTGACCGGGCTGCTCTGCTCGAGGCGGGTCGTGGCGACAGGCGGCGTGACCTGCGTCCGCTCCCACAGCGCGAGAAGCGCGGCAATCGCAGCCATGATCAGGCCCTGCTTCTCCGCCGACCAGTCCAGGCCGAAGCCCACGAAGAGCGCGAGGCCGGCCTGCGCCAGCTGCATGATGGCCGCGCCGAGAGCACCGTCACGGGCGACGATCGCGATCCACACGCCGACCGCCGCGGCGAGGACGGCGTTGATGAGCGTCTGCTGCGTCGCGGAGACGCCCAGGCCGAAGGCGGCCACGAGCTTGAGCACGGCAGCGGCGAAGCCGAGAAGCAAAGCCGGTTCGCGTCCGAAGATTCTCACAAGGTTCTCCTGGTCAGTCGGCGAGGCGGGCAGCGAGCTTGTCGGCGACGAGCTCGGCGATCTGCTCCGCGAGGGTGGGGTGGGCCGCGACCTGCGCAGCGAGGGCGGCCAGCTGGTCGGCCGTCAGGATCGGCTGCTTGAGTCCGTCGACCTTCGCGCTGAGCGCGGCCACGGACTTCACTGCGGCCGCAGACGTGATCGCCGCGTTGTTGAGCAGGGCCCAGGCATCCTGCGTGCCCTGGCCCTTGTACTGCCAGCCGCTGTAGGGGACCTGGGCGTCATAGATCTTCTTGAGCTGTGCCGCCTGCTCGGGCGTCATGTCTTCCTCCGCGGTGGTGAACGCCGGCCATGAGCCGGGGTCCTGATGATCGTTTTCGGGGACTTGGCTGTGCCCGTACCAGCCGGCCTCTTCCTCCCAGATCTCCTCGTTCCGTCGGGACGTGAAGTCGGTGGGTCGTCCCATCGGCCAGCGGTCCGGGACGCCCCACGAGCGGATCCACGCGAGCAGCTCCGGCCAGCCCTTGCAGGGGGTGTCGACGAGACGCGCGTACACCTTGCTGTCGACCCGGCAGTGCGGGAAGAAGAGGGCCTCGACCTGCAGGACGACGTCGCCGGCCCGGTTGGTGCGGGTGCCGCCAGCCTTGTCGGCGAGCGACTTCGAGCGCGAGGAAGCGGGCAGGAACTGGGTGAAGCGGCCCGTGAAGGGATCCCACAGAATGTGCGGGGCAGACGGGATTCCGCTGGGATTCCGTCCGAACCAGGACTGCAGGTTCTCGTAGGGCACCAGGTCGAGCGGTCGGGCAGCCGTAGCGTTCTCGTCCCACGTGATGTGGCCGATAGCCTTGGGCGGGCCGCCGTCGGTCGGCGCGTGGCCGCCGACGTCGAGCCGGGTCGCGCCCGGCATCCACTCATCAGGCACTGCGCCTCCAGAGATGACGAAAGCCCCGGCCGGCGGCTCGGGGCGTGCGGGTAGGGGGCGGTCAGGAGAGAGAGAAACGGATGCTGTCGAAGGACACCCAGCTGGCGGCGGTGCCGGTGCTGGTGGGGACGATGACGGTGACGTCGCCGGTCGGCGTGACTTCGACGCGCGCGTACAGGTGGCTGGCGAATTCCGTCGCGGCGGCGAAGTACCGGTACGCGGGCGGCCTGGCCGCGACAGGCAGGGTGAGCATGGTGAAGGCGACCCCCTTGGGGAAGGCGGTCGTGTCTGTCTTCTCGCCGGTCCCGCGGAGCTCGACGCACCCGTTGACGATTCGGTAGGCGGGGCTGCCGGTCCGGGCCGAATAGCCGGTCGCGAAGGTGAGCGGGATCCACGGGCCGGGCGAGATGGTCTGCCAGGTGCCGTCGCTCATGCGGGCTTCGTAGCGGTCCTCCGTCGCCAGGTACGTGATCATGCCGGGTACGGGGGCGTAGGCACCCACGAGCGTCGCGGCCCGCACGGACGCGGAGGTGAAGCGCATGACGGTCCGCGGCGCAACGGCGTCGGCGATGCCCTGCGCGAGCGCGGCCGCGTTCGGGGCGTCTGTGAGCGCGGCAATGCTGATGGACTGCCCATATGGGTCTGTGGTGGCCATGGAGTCTCCCGATCAGGCGACGCGGTAGGTGACTTCGAGGCTGGCGCCGTCGCCGTTTCCCCAGGTGAACGGCGTGATTCCGCGCCACTCGTTGGCGGTGCCGCCGCTTGCGGTGCCGGTGATGCCGACGATGTAGTTGGTCGAGCCGAGGACTCGGCTCACGCCCGGGTAGTAGGCGACGGTGGCGTCGACGCACATCGCCGCACCCGGCCAGAACATCAGCGCGTTGGGCAAGGCGGCCGCCGTGAACGGCAACCCCCAGCGAAGGGCCCCGGTGCCGAAGGTGGTGCTGCTGCCGGCCACGAAGGAGATACGGACATGGCACTCGTCGCCGCGGAGCGTGTACTCGGTGTCGAGCACCCCGTTGCCGAGCGCGGCCCCACCGCCGGCAGCCGTGAAGCTCGAGGTGTACGCAGTCCAGGTGCTGCCCGAATCGGCGGCGCCCAGGCGCCCCATCGCGAGCCAGCTGCCAGCGCCCGACACGGAGACCTTGATGAGGTCGCCGGGGGCCGGGTCCAGGTAGGTGCCGAAGCGGCGGGCGACGATCCCGTCGGTGGTGGTGACGGTCCCGTCAGAGCCGACGGTGTCCACGGTCGCTAGGCGCCAATCCCCTCCTCGCACCGCCGGCTGGGCTCCGGCGGACCGCACGGCCTGCCGGTTGAGCGCTGCCGCAAGGTCTCGAGGGGTGGTCGTCACGTGCCCTCCTTCGCCGAGATGGTGCGGAGGGTGAAGGAGCCGCCCACGTCGAGGGGGACGGAGAAGGCGGCGATCTGGTGGAGCTCTTTGCTGTCGTCCGGGTAGACGATGCGGACGACGTCGCCGGGGGCCAGGGCTGGGTTGGGGAGGCTGGAGATGTCGGCGGAGGCGTTGGGGGCTTTCGCAGACCGCAGCTGGAGTGTGGCGGCCTGGATGCAGGCGCCTGAGGTGGTGAGGGTGGAGCTGGAGTAGAAGGCGGGCCGGTGTCCGTAGGGCCCGCTCCAGTAGGTGGGTGATCCCGGGTCGTCGTCGACGACGAGTGCACTGACCGGCGCCGATGCAGTTTCGGTGCTCTCGCCCCGGGCGAGGACGCCGTTGTAGACGCCGTCGGCGGTCATGGTGCGGCTGGCTTGGACGTAGGCGCCCCCTTCGCCGGCGCCGATGGTCCAGGCCGGGGTGGCGGCGAGGATGTCGGGCAGAGGCGCGATGACGAAGACTCCGTCCGCGTCGGCGTAGACCTCGCAGCCAATGGCCGCGGCGATCTCGGTGGCCGCCTGCCAGGGATCGCCTTCGACGTCCCAGGTGCGGGCGCCGATGGTGGCGTCGACGGCAGCGGTGCTGTCGATCGCGGCGTCGGGGAGGCTGCGGCGGATGAGTGCGGTCACGGCGCTGATCGCTCCGCCGGTGGCCCGCCAGGGGGCGGTGAACTTGTCGTCTGTGATCACCGCCTCCAGGCTTTTCCCTGGATGGTCACCGGCCCTTCGTCGACGTCGCCGCCCACTTCGTCGATGCGGAAGATGCCCAGCGGCACGAGTTCGCTGGTGCCGTCGCTGTAGTCGACGCCGCGGCTGATGCGGAGCTTGGCGCCGTAGACGGCCAGCCGGTCGCTGTCGGACCGCGGGATGAGGCTCGTGTCGGCCAGGGTGACGGTGCAGGTTCTGCGGGCGGCGGACTTGCGGTCCACCGACACGGAGCCGCCTGTGTGGTCGAGCGGCTCGACCTTTCCGTCGGTGCGGTACAGCGTGACCTCGGTGATCGGGGCGTGCGACTCGACGATCGTGGCCAGGAACCGGGCGGATACGGGATACACGTCACCCTCCTGTCGGCCGGTTGAGGAGGACGTCTTCCCATGTCGCGTACCGGGCCAGGACGTCGCCCCACGTGGCGTTCTCGGTGAGGATGTCCTGCCAGGTGCGGCCTGCCGATCCGGAGACGCCCAGCGCTACGGGCATGTCCTGCTGCCTCAAGGGCAGCGTCCACTCCCGCCACAGCTCCCGGGCATAGGGGACGACGCGGCCTTCGGTGGCCTGACCTACGGCGACGTACATGTCGTCGACGCCCATGCCGGGCGCGGCCTGCCACAGGAGGGTGTGGCCGTCATCGAGGAGCCAGTGCAGGTTCTTGCGTTCCTCGTCGGTCCGGGTCCAGATGACGAGGTCCCCTTCCAGGCCGCCGCGGACGTCGGAGAGGATCACCGAGTTGTGCCTGCGCCGCACCCGGAACTCGCCCTGAGAGATGGGTCGCTGCCAGCTCGGGGCCTGCTTGACGAGCACCCGTATGTTGCGCTGCGGATAGCCAGGGTCCTTCAACCAGGTCTCATTGGGGTCGCCGGTCGGCACGGTGACTTTGCCGGTGGACTCGCCGGTCACTATGGGCGTGGTGCTACCGACGTTGTAGACCTCGTACTCGTACCGGACGGGCACCCCGATCGGCGCCTCGTAGTCCTCGATGACGATCGGGGTGGCGGTAATCGGCATCAGCTGGACCAGCCCGCTGGGGCCGCGCACGAGGGTGCGAGTCCCGTCGGGGGTGACCCGCCACATGCTGAGCAGCCGGCCGATGACCTGCTCGCGGAGGATGAGGGAGACGGAGCCGGTGGACTCCACCGGCGTCACCTCGAAGATCGGCAGGGCCTGCCACAGCGCGGCCCGGTCGATGCGCAGAGTCGAGGAGACGGCTGTGGCCGTAAAGCTCATCTCCAGGGCGGCCTGCGTGGCGCCGACGACCGGGTTGGCGTCGAAGGTGAGGCGCCACCAGCCGGTGCCGGGGACGGCCGTCGCGGCCGCCATGCTCAGTCCGAGGTCGGTGCCGGCGTCGTTGTACCAGCGGATACCGCGGGCCAGGGTCCAGCTGCCGGCGGCGACGAGGGTGTAGATCTGTGCGCGCTGCGTGCCCTGGGCCTTGAGCGGGAAGCGGCCGGAGCGAATGACCGAGGTGGTGGCTGTCGCCGATGCCAGCGTCATCGAGTAGGAGCCCGAGCTCGACGCGGTGCCCCAGGGCACGGTGCGGGTGATCGTGGCTACGCCGGAGGCGACGGTCCAGGAGCCGGTGCCGGCTTCGAAGTCGCCGTCGGTGTAGGGAAGGATCGTGCCCGCTTCCATGTCGGGCGCGATGCCCAGCACGGCTCCGTCGGTGCGCAGAACCTGTCCCGCGGTGGCACTGGTCAGACCGAACGCCACGGTGGCGTATGCGGCGGCGGCCGGGGCGAAGTCAGAGACTCGCTGCCGGTACCAGCCGGTTCCAGGCGCGTTCAGGACGGCGCGGGTCGCCTGGATCTGAGCGAAGGCGGCGTCGTAGAAGCGGATCTCGATCCACGCGCTCGTGCCACTGACGGGTGGCGCGAGGTGGGCGTAGGCAAGGTACTGCTGGCCCGGGGTCACAGCCGGCAGGTCGGTGGACCTGAACTCGGCGTTTCCGTTCGCGGTCACCGTCATGGTGGCGACGTGACCGCCTGAGGTGTAGATGGTCGGGGACCAGTTCACCGCGGGCATGGTGCGGGTGACCGAGGCGTTCGAGGCAGCCCCGTACTCCCACAGCGCCGCCCGCTCCGAGGTCTCCACGTTGGCGGACAGCAAGTTGCCCGTGGTCCGCTGCGGGAGACCGAAGTAGACATTGTCGAAGAAGGAGTTGACGGAGCCGGCCGCAGGGGTGGAGGAGAAGAGGATCTGGGCGAACGCGGCGCCGTCGGGTGCCCAGTCCGCCACCGCGATCCGGTGCCATGTCGCCGAGGCGGCCGCCGTCGTCAGAGACCAGGTGATGCTGATCTCCGTGGACGTCTCCGTCAGCCACCGGATGCCGATCCGCTCGGGAACCGTAGCGCCGGAGGCGTCCGCGAAGGCCAGGTACTCGACACCCTGCAGCACCGGGTAGGAGGCCACCGTGCGGCATCGCATCTCGCCGGATGCGACGGAACGCATCTGCAGCGTTCCGTCGCCTGCTGTCCCGCCCGTTCCGCGCAGGAGCGTGCAGTTCAGCATCGACGTCCAGCCGCCCGTAGTGGGCTCGATGGTCGACGTCGACTCCGACAGGTAGTTGCCCGGGATCGGCATCAGAGACCTCCTCCCCCTGCGTTCAGGACCTGGATCAGCTCACCGTTCGCCGCCCGGATCTCGGCCCGGGCGATGGCGCGGACCGGCTCGCCGTCGATGAGCACCTGCAGAGACATGTCGGCGAGCCCGTTGTTCTGCCCGGCCATCCGGGTCAGAGCGCTGGCCTGTGCCGCAGTGAAGACCGGCTCGGGCCGGCCGGTGCCGTTGTAGGCGAGGTTGAAGCCGGGCTGCAGGTAGCCCCCGGAGTCGAACGTCCCGGGCTGGAAGCTGTACACGTCCTTGAAGAGCGGGTCGTGGTAGCCGCGGGCCCGGGGGCCCACCACAACGCCGTCTCCGCCGCGGCTCTCGACGTTCACTCCGCCGAGCGTGCCCGCGGTGTGGCCGACGCCGGCGTTCGTGACGCCGATCATGAAGGGACTCTTGCCGCCCAGGACCCACCCGGGAGGTGCCGTCTTGCCGGAGAAAGCGCCCGTGGCCCACCGGCGGTGAGGCTTCTCGCCCCGGATCTTGGACTCGATCGCCGACATGAAGCCGGAGCAGTCCCACGACGGGTTGCCGTTGCCGCCCCACTGGTAGGGCAGTCCTGCCTGCGTGCGGGCCCAGGACAGGGCTGACTGGATCCGGGGGCCACCGATGCCGCCGGCTCCCCGCTTGTCGGCCTCCTTCGAGTAGCCGAAGATCGAGTCGACGATCTTCGTGGGGATCCGGCGCAGCATCCGGCCGAGGTTGGTGTCGGCGCCGGGGAACTCGGCCAGGAGCGGGTCGACGACGCCGTTGAGCCCGGCGCGCGCCGAGGCTTCGACGGTGTCCATCAGCCAGTTCGAGCCGGTCTTGATGCCGTTCCAGATAGCGCTTCCCGCTCCGGCCGCCTTCTCGCCGATCCAGCCGAAGATGCCGCCGTCCGCGTACTTCAGGGTGCGGTCGGTACTCATGGGGGCACTGCCCCCGAGCGCCGGCGCCAGGGCGGACTTCACGCCGGCCATGCCGCGGCTGCGGGCGATGGCATTGACGCTGTTGACGAAGCCGGAGCCCACCGCGCGGGTGAACTCGGGCCGCATGATCGCCTCTCCGCCTGACAGCTCCAGGGAACCGCCGGTCGGGGAGGTGTACTTGTGGACGTCGCGGCCGGGTGTGTAGCCGGGCAGGACACCGCCCGTCGCCCAGCCCTCTGTCCGCATGGGCTTGATCTCGGGAGCCCCGAACGCCTTGGCGATCATGTTCCAGGTGGGGACGATGCCCGCGTTGTAGATCTTGTCGATGATGAAGCGGACGGGCTTCTTCGCGATGTCCTGGATCTTCGACCACGCCTTGTCGATGAAGCTCTTGGCGTCGTCGAAGGATTTGCCGACAGCGTCGATTCCCTTCTTCACGCTGTCGAAGGCCGGCTTCAGGGCCTTGTCCCACAGCCACTTGCCCTTGTCGCCAATCCACGTGAACGTCGGAGAAAGGACCTTCTCCCACACCCACTTGGCCTTGTCGCCGATCATCTGCAGGCTGGCCCGCAGGGCGTCCCACGTCGGCTTGAGGACGTTGGCCCACAGCCACTTGGCCTTGTCGCCGATGAAGGTGAAGGTGGGCTTGAGGACGTTCTCCCACAGCCAGCTTGCGACCGCTCCGATCGCCTTGAGCCCGGTGACCAGCTGCTCGAAAGCGGGCTTGAGGACGGTGTCCCACATCCACACGGCAGCGGCAGCGATCGCGTCGAAGACCGGCTTGAGGACGGTGTCCCACAGCCACGTCGCCACCACCGCGAACGCCTTGAAGGCGATCACGATCGGCGCGATCAGGACCGTGAGGATGATCGTCGCAACGATGCGGGCGCCGTACCCGATCGCGTCGAACACAGGCTTCAGCACGCTCTGCCACAGCCAGACCGCGGTGTCACCGATCCACTTGAAGGCAGTCACGAGAGCGTCGAAGACCGGCTTGAGGACGTTGTCCCATGCCCACTGGACGGCGACCTGGATCGCCTTCCACACGGTCTGAACCGTCGTGCGGAACCAGGCGAAGTTCTTGTAGGCGTAGATGACCGCGGCGACGAGCGCCACAATGCCGATGATGATCAGCGTGATGGGGTTCGCCGCCATGACGAGGTTGAACGCGATCATCGCCAGCGTCCAGAGCTTCGTCACAACCCACGCCGCGTACATGAGCTGGATCAGCCACGGCAGCGTCTCCGCGATGCTCGCGAGAGCCGACGCGACCGCGCCCAGCGTCTTCAGGACGGGCCCGGACAGCGGCGAGGATGCCTTCGCCACCTGGTACAGGGCGTTGCCGATGTCGCCGAGGGCGGACGCGATGATGGGCGCCTGCTCGGAAGAGTAGGAGAGGAAACGCTCGAACTTCTCGGTGCCCTTCAGGCTCGTTCCCCAGGCCGCGAAGCGTCCCGTGATGGCCTGCATGCGATCGGAGATGGACTGCATGTGTGGCAGGAAGGCGTCGATGATGCCGGCCATGCCCTTGAAGACGCGGCCGAAGGAGATGCCAAGGCCCTCGATGGCGGGGCCGACGGCGCCGGCGAGCTCCGTTTTGAACTGCTTCCACCACGGGCTCTGGAAGCCTCGCGAGACACGGTCCTGGAGGCGTCCGATCGCGTCCGCCGCAGCGAGGACGAAGGGAGTGAGGCCGGGGAGGCTGTTCTTCAGCCCGTTCAGAGCCCGGGTGAACAGGGGCATGACGGTGGGCTGCAGGCTGGCTGACCAGTCACTGAACGCAGACTTCAGGGACAGGAAGGCGTCCATGGTGCCGCGCGCCGCCGGTGACAGCTTGGCCAGCGCCTGCTGGTACTTGGCCTGCGCGATGGCAGCCTGATCGACGCCCCCGGCCGCCTGGATCGACGCGGAGGCTATCTGGCGCTGCGCGGACGCCACTGAGTCGGCTGCGGCCTGCTGTGCGACAGCAACGTTGGCGGTCGCCTCGGCTACACGCCCCTGAGCCTCGGTGACATCCCGGGCGGCCTGCACCTGGACCTTGGCGGCCTCTTTCTGGGCGTCGGCAACGGCCAGGGTGCGGGTCTGGACCTCTTCCTGGGCACCGGCCAGACGCTCCTGGGCGGCGGTGACCGTGTCGGATCCTTCGACGCCGGCCTGGGCGGCCTCCTCGGTCTCGGTCTTGAGTCTGCCGGTCTCCGTCGTCTGGTCGCCGAGCCGCTGGACGGCCTGGTCATAGGCAAGCTGGGCACGCTCCCGCTCAATCTCGGTCGCCTTGGAGCCCTTCGCGGTGACCCGCTGCAGTTCCAGCTGCGCCTCCTTGACGCCAAGGGCGGCATCCCGCTGGGCGAGCTCGGCCCCAGCCAGTCGGGACTGCATGTCCTCAAGCTCCAGCGCGGCCTGCTCGCGCGCCTCGGTCAGGTCCAGCTGAGCGCGCGTGGCGTCCTGCTGAGAGCGGGCCAGGTTCCGCTCGGCGTCCTCGACAGCGCGTGCGGCATCCTGTGTGCGCTCCGCAGCGCGCACGACGGCGTCGGCGGCGGCCTGCTTGGCCTGCCGTACCTGCTCCTGCGCCTGAGCGATCTGGCGCGCCCCGTTGCGCTCGGCGGCGGCCAGAGCCTGCTGCGCGCCGGCCATCTGCAGCGCCTTGGACGCCCCCTGAGAGGCGGCCTGGGACCCGCGCAGTGACGACGCCGTCGAAGCGTCCTGCGCCGCCTTCTGCGCCTGGAGAGCGCCGGCGATACCGACGAAAGCCGGAACGGCTACCGCGGCGAGAGCGCCCACGCCGACCGAGGCGGCCACTGCGGCCGAGCCGATCGCGCCGATACCGGCCGCCAGCACCGGGATCGCCGGAATCGCCGCGAGACCGCCGATCGCCACAGCGAGTTGGAGGACCGCCGACACTGCGCCTGCGGTGTCGACGTCGACGCGGGCTCGCTTCCCGTCGACAGCGTCGATCGCCGCATGGACGGCGCCGAGTTCGGCGAGGGCGGCCGCGGTGTCGGCCCGGACCTGGACGTTGGGGTGGCTGGCGCCAAGTCGGGTGAGCTCTGCCTCGATGAGCCGGATCTCGGCCCGCGCCTCGGTCGAGTCGATGTCGATGCCGATCCGCTTGCCGGCCAGCGTCTCCATGCGGAAGCGCAGGGCCTGCAGATCGGCGTCGGCCTCCGAGGTGTCGGCGTCGATGTTCAGCTTCGGCAGTGCCCGGAACGCGGCCTCCAGACGCGTCTTGAGAGACCTGGAGAACGCGCCTGCCGTCTCGTCACCCTGCCGTGCGGCAGCAGGCCGGGCGGCCCGGCCGGCCTGGTTCACGCCGTCCCGGACCGAGTCCCGAAGCGAGGCGGTCAGCCGTGTGGCGATCTGCTGCCCGATCTCCTCGCCGATCCGCAGACCTACGTCGCCGACCTGCCGCTGCATGGCCGGGCCGAAGCTCCGCCCGGCCGCAGTGCCCGCATCCTCACCGGCGCGGGTCGCGGCCGGGACCAGCCCGGCACGCAGCTGGGCGTAGATGCCGCGGGTGTTGGGGACGACGTCGACCTCGACGGAACCGACCTGGATCGCCACGGAAAGACTCCCTTCCGCGCGTCAGGCCGCGCCCCCGTTGATCAGCTGGAAGAGACGGTCGGCGGCGGCATCGGTCATCGGTTCGCGCTGCTGCTTGGGCGCGACGCCCGGCCGGCGGATCGGCTCCGGACGGCGAGGCTTACGGCCCTTACCGTCGGAGTTGGCGACCACGAGGATGTACTGCAGATCCCGGATGCCATCGGAGATGCCGGCCAAGAGCTGCTCGGCCATCGACCAGCGGCCTTCCTCCGGCTTGCCTCCGCGGGCCTGCCGCTCGTAGTCCTCCGCGGGCAGGGCGTTCCGCAGGGCTGTCATCGTGGCCGACTCCGGAGGCAGGCTCTGGATCAGGACCCGCAGGCGGCGGGAGGACATCTCCCCACGCCACCAGGCGTCGATCTGGTCGGCGTCGCGGGGGTAGTAGCGGGCCAGGTCGGCCTCTACTTCCTCCGCGTGCGCCTCGACGACGCCGACGGTCCACTGGACTTTCCCATCTGCTCGCCGGACGCCTCGCCGGCCGCGTTGGCGAAGTCGCCGACCTCGTCGTTGGTCGGGTCGAGCTCCAGGTACAGCTCGTAGGAGCCGGGGCTCAGGACGTCTTCCATGAAGCCGTCGATGTCGCCCGTGCGCAGCTTGCGCATGGTCGACTGCCGCCAGGCTCCGCCCGGGACGGCTTCGACGTCCTTGCCGGCCAGTGCGGCGGTGACGTAGTGGC
Organism: Streptomyces sp. NPDC059534; assembly: GCF_042743475.1. NCBI lineage: Bacteria > Bacillati > Actinomycetota > Actinomycetes > Kitasatosporales > Streptomycetaceae > Streptomyces > Streptomyces sp. NPDC059534. The sequence goes on along the minus strand of NZ_JBHWAQ010000002.1, from coordinate 109,846 downwards.
CGGTGGCTTCCGTCTCCTGGGCCTCGGCGGGGGTGGCGGGAGTGTGTGTCGTGGTCATGGCGCGGGCCTTTCCTGGTCGTGGCGCGGGCGGAAGGAGAGGGGGAGGGTGGGCGGGCGGCCCGCGCCGACGGTGTACCCGCCCACCCGGTCGAGGGTCAGCTCAGCGGGTCGCTGGGCGTCGCGGGGATCTTGTCGACGTGGTAGACGGTGTTGCCGGCGGCGTCCGGGTAGGTGGTGATGGTCCATTCGAAGCCGGACATCTCGTCCTGCTTGTACGTCACGTCGGAGCGCTCGTTGATCTCGCCCTCGGGAACGTAGAAGCCGCGGTAGTTCTCGCCGTCGATGACGAGGAACCAGAAGCTCCGCCGGTCCGGGACGGGGGACGCGGTCTCGGCGAACTTGGTGAGGCCGCCGACGTCCGGCTCGAGGTCGGCCTCGTCGATGCGGTAGTGCAGCGACATCACCGGCAGGCGGGACGTCTCCCACACCGTGAGCCCGAAGGTCCGCACGCTCTGGGTGATCTGGGTACGGAACGGGGAGGTCAGGCCCCACGGGGTGAACTGCTGGGACTCCTCGTCCCAGCCGTTGACCAGGCCGTCGTCGGAGATCGCCCCGAGTGCCTGCCAGGGGGCGGCCGGCTGCGCGAGCGGGGAGGCGGGCGAGGCTGTGCCGACCGGGGCGACCCAGCCGCCGCCGTTTGCGCCGACCATCGTGAGATCTGCGGCGCGGGTGATGTTGACCATGGTGTCTCCAGACATGGAAGAGGCCCGCGCTCGGGCGGGTTGTGGTGGGTCCGGCGCGGGCCCTGAACCGGTCAGGAGACCGGGTGGCTGTAGATCTGGTAGGTGGCGCCGACACGGCGTAGGGCGGTGTTCTCGTAGGGGCGCACCGCTGGGGGTGAGGCGGTGCTGACGCGGCCGAAGACGGCAGCCGCGGTGACGGCCCCCGGCAGGTCCGTCAGCAGCCAGCCGCGGACCTGAGCGGCCAGGGCGATGGCCTCACCGCGGGTGGAGTGGTAGACGTCCACGTCGACCAGCGCCCGGTCCAGGCGGAAGCCGTCGTCGCCGCCCGCCGCGAGTCGCTGCACCTGGATCGTGGGCAGTTCGGCCAGCAACTGGTTGTCGACCTCGTCCCGGACGACGACGCCGGGGGCGGCCTTGGCCTGCAGCCACTGGATGAGCTCCAGCTCGATATCCACGCTGCCGACACCGGCCATCAGCGGCCTCCCGCTTGGGCCGCACGCAACAGCACGTGATGGGCCGTGACCCTCTCGGTGCCGTACTCGACATGGGCGCCCCACGGGGCAGTGTTCCCGACGATCGCGACGGCCCGGTCCTTCCGGCGGCCGCCGCGGCGAACCGGCTGCACGAAGAACGATGCCTTGTACTGGCCGCGGTGCGGGTCGCCCGGCCCACCGACCGGCGCGATGCCTTCCGCTACACCCTTGATGACCTCGGCGCGGCGGACCATCTCCGCGAGCACCTTGTCGCTGCGGAGCAGCTGCCCGACGCCCCGCTTGGACATCTTGAACTTCGCGGGCATCATGACCACCTCTACTCACCAGGGGGCGATATGGACGTCAAGCAGGTGCGCGGCTAGCCAGTAACCCGGTCCGCTGCGAACTGCACCGGGCCCGGGGTGCCGGTGAACACGCTGCGGCCCCAGTCGCCCGGCTCGCCGGTGATCTCGCACACCTGCCCTCGGATGCGGACCTGGTCGGTGGTGAGCCAGTCCGACCCCGACGGCGCGTACACCGTCCAGCCGACGACCACTGTGTCCCGGGCCTGCTGCTCATCGCCTCCGACCTGCGGAGTCGACTGCCGCGGCGTCACCACACACCCGGCGACCGTGGTCTCAACGAGCGGCCCCGGGATCGGCTGGCCTCGAGGGTCCCGGCCCGGCGACGACCCGCGCCGCAGCCGCACCACGTCCTCACCAAAGGGGTACGGGCCTGGCATCAGTGCCCCCAGCCCGGCTCGTAAGGCTCCCCCGGGTAGCGAACATCGACCGGCCACGTAGGCGAGGGGTCGGCGTCCGCCGGCGTCGGGTCGACTGTGAACGCGCCGCCTCGACCAGCCAGAGCCTTCAGGGCCGCCTTGTCCGCCTTCCCCAAGTACAGGCCCCCAGAGCCTGCCGGCCGCTGAATCGACTGCGGGCCGATCGTCTCGTAAGTGACCTGCTGGGGGTTGGTGTAGGCGCGGCCAGCGACAGACAGAACCACCGCGGTGGCCTGGTCCGGTAGCGGCTTGACCACCGACTCCGCAAGCGCGACAGCCTGGGCGATCAGGAGGTCAGCCCGTTCGCCCTGGATCTCGGCGAGCCCGAGATAGAGCGCCAGTTCCTCGGCGGTGGGCGGCACGAACGTCATCGTCGCCTCCTATCGGGCCAGGGCCTCCACGGCCTCACACCAGGCCGCCAGATCGGGCGTCGGGTCGAGCTCGGCCGAGCGGGCCTTCGCTCGCTTGGCCGCCAGCCGGTACTCCGCCGGATTCGAAAGCAGCTTCCGCACGACCGCCTCATAGCCGTCGACATCATGCAGGTCGACGAAGATGCCCGCCTCGCTGAGCGACTCGCACAGCCCCGGCGTCGGGTGCGCGACCACTGGGATACCGGATGCAAGGGCCTCGACACCGACACGCCCCCACGACTCATACGACGACGGCATCAGCAGCAGCCGGGTCCACTTGTAGACCCGCTCCCGCATGTCGTGGCCGCACATGTGGTCCAGCACCTCGACGTTCGGCAGATCGGGGACGACCTGCTCGCCATAGGCGCCACGGACTGCCAGGAACTCGACGTCGGGCATGCGGCGAGCGAGCTTCTCGAAGAGCCGGCCGCCCTTCTCCTCGTTGAGGTTGACCAGCGTGACCTTGGAGCCGGGCTTCGCCCGGTACTCCTCCGCGAACACCGGCGGCCGCACGATGATCTCGCCGGCCGGACGGACGCTCTTGGGGTACTCGGCGAAGAACAGCTCCGCCTCGCGTGCCATCCACTGGGAGTTGTAGACCGCAAGGGCCGTGTCGCCGGCGGCCATGTGCCGAAACGACGGCAGGTGCGTGTTGTGGACGATCACGGCCAGCGGCTTGCCGTAGCCGCGGGCCAGGGCGCCCGCCGACGGCACGTTCTCCAGGTGTGCGACGACCACGTCGGCATGCCGGATGGCAGAGGCAGCGTCCAGGCGCGTCTCCAGCGGAACCACATGGACGCCGTCGAGGTCGTATGCCTCCCGGTCGCCCGTGTACCGCGACAGCCACACCGACACCTCGTGGCCCCGCTCGACCAGAGCCCGGAGCATCGAGTGGGCCATCCACTCCGCCCCGGCGTTGTGGCGCGGCGGGTAGCCGTGCAGCCGGGCGACGATCCGCATCGGCGCCCGGCCACCCTCCACGCCCGGCATCAGGAAGCGCCGCCGGCGGCCAGGTACTTCACGAACGCCTCGACGTCGCCGAGGACGAAGCCGTAGTACGCCTCGGCCAGCAGGAGGACGAGGTTCTCCTGGAACGCGGAGTGCACGCCGCCGTCCTCGTCGATGTAGGTCGCCTCGCGGGAGATCTTGACGGTGATGTCCATGCCGACGCCGTAGGCGGCCTGGGACCAGTCGCCGCCGATGCCGCGCAGGCCGGTGTCGATGGTGCTGGACTGGCGGCGGAGCTTGCCGGAGACCGCGCGGGAGTAGGCGACCGGCTCGCCGACCAGGGTTCCGGCGAGGGCGGCGCCGGTGCCCGGCTGGGTGGTGTCGACCAGGATGGGCCGGCCGGTGGTGTCGGTGGCGCCGAGGAGGCTGGGCTTCATCCGGTTGTCGAGGACGGTGCCGGTGTAGTCCCAGTCGTCGTCGATGATCTCCTTCTGGCCCTTGACCAGGTCGCCCCAGATGCCGCCGTTCGCCTGGGTCGTTCCGCCGATGGTGACCGACTTGGTCGTCTCGGCGAAGTAGTCCGGGAAGGGGCCGGTGGCGCCCTTCATGGTCTTGCCGTGGATGGTGGCGCGGTCGAAGGCGCGGGAGAAGGCGGTCGGCAGGTCGCGCTGGAGCTGCGTCCACAGGCCGGCGGCGTTGGAGTTCGCGACCTCCATGGCCACGGGGATGAGGACGGCGATCTTCTTGCCGGTCATCATCTTGATGTCGACGCCGCCGGTGCTGATCGGCTTACGGCCGGCCTGCTCGACCCAGTCGGCGGTCGGCACGTCCAGCGGCACCGGGACCGCGGTGTTCGCGGTCATCGACAGCGGCACGCGCTTGGCCAGCGACATGACCGCCGACTGCTCGACGGACTTCTCGAAGATGGGCCCGACCAGAGTCTCGGGCAGGAAAGTCGGATCGATGTCCGACAGCTTGATGGGCGGCGTAGCAGCCATGGTCTACCTCTCTCAGCGGCCGTTGAGGGCCCGGTTCATCCAGCCCGCGAACTCCTGTTCGGGGCTGTTGGGGGTTCGGTTGCCGTTGCCTGACGAGCCCTGCGTGCGGTCCGGCGCCGGTCGGCGCGGACCCTCAGGGGCCTTCGCCCAGTGGGGCTTGCGCTGAAGCAGATCGTCGAGATCGGCCTTGATCCGGTCGGTGTCGATCGAACCTGAGTCGTCGACGTAGTCCGACGGGTTCAGGGCGCTGGCGGCATCCGTCGGATCCGCGAAGGTCTTCGCGGCGAGGGCTTCGACCTTGGCCGTGACCGCCGAGCGTGTCGCGCTGGTGGCGCGCTCTCGTTCGGCAGCGAGCTGCTCGGTGAGCCGCTCAGCCTCCGACTTCTGCGCGTCTTCCAGCTCCTTCGCCTTGGCGGCCAGAGGCTCCAGCTCGCGCACCTTGGTGCGGTGGCCGGCTGCCTCCCGGCGGAGCTTCTCGATCTCCTTGCGGGCAGCCTCCGGATCGGACCAGGGGTCCTTCTTGCCGTCCGCCTCCTGGGCGGAGTCCTGCTCCTGCGGCTGCTGTTCGACCTGCTCGGTCTGGGGCTCTTCGGGCATGGCGATGTCGCCCTCCTGGGGCTGAGAAAGGCCACCTCCAGGGCAGCCAGTGATCAGTTGGAGCCCGGCAGCGGGTTGCTGTCGTGCTCGGCCAGCGCCCGCCGGAACAGGCGGAGCTGGTCGCCGGGGTGGCCCTGCGCGTACTTGCGGTACAGGCGGTCCCACCCCGCCGCGTGCTCAGACAGCTGGAACTGCTGGCCGCGGAAGACGGGGATGATCGTGCAGTGGCAGTCGTTGTGGAACTTCACGACCGATTCGTCGCCGCTGAACTGCTCGTTGGCGTTCCGGCCGGCCGTCCCGGCGCTCTTGTAGACGGCGCCGCGGGACGCCATGAGCTTGCAGAAGTAGCAGGCGCCGAGCGCTGCAGCTCTCGCGTAGGCGACAGCCCCGCGGTCCCGGTCAGCCGACTCCCTCATCGTTGCCCGGCCCTGGTTGGCCACGAGTCTCTGAGCGGCGCTCTCGGCACGGGCTTGCGCTGCAGCAAGGCGGACATCAAACGCTTCTTGCTCTTCGTCCGTCGGCCACAGATCCGCCGTCGCCCACCTCAGGCTCTGCTCGACCTGCTCGTCGGGCGCCTCGCTGGCGGGCTGGGCACTGAAGGAACCCGGAGCACCTGCAGCGCGGCGCTGCCGGTCATAGCTCTCAGCCGACAGGGAGGCTGAGGCCGTCCCGTACCGGCCGATCAGGGCGCTCACAGCGGTGCGCCACAGCGACAGGGACTCCTCCAGCCGGTCGGGCACGATCAGCCGCTGGAGCCGACGCATGTCCCGCATCAGAAGCCGGGTCAGCAGCGCGTGAGCGGCGCGGTCCCGGACGGCCGCAGGGGAGACGTCAGAGACTGTCGTCGCCATCGCCAGCCTCCTGGCCCGTCTCCTCCTCGGCGCCCTGGCCCATGAGCGATGCCAGAACCCGGCGGCCCTCGGCACGGCGCCGCTCGGCGGCGACGCGTTGACGCTGATCCTCGGTCAAGCCGGCCATCTCCAGCGCCACCTCGGAATCGGCGGGCAGCAGGCCAGCCGCGACCAGCTTCGCGGCCGCATCGGTCTGCGCTGCGATCGTCGGCGTTGCCGGGTTGCGCCACACGGTCTCGATACGACGGGACGGGTCGGGCCGTTCGCCGTCTCGCACCCACAGCGCCAGGTGCATCGTTGCCCGGTGCGTGGCGCTGAAGCGGCGGATCCGCCGCTCGGCCTTCTTCACCAGGGCGCCCTCGGCGGAGCGGATGGCATCCGCGCTGGCCGGGTTGTCGCTGGTGTAGCCGAGCATGTGCGGCGGCACCGACAACTGGGACGACATGATCCGCGCATACAGATCGATGATCTTCGTCTGTCCGGACGGGTCATGCGCCGTGAACGCGCCCACCGTCGGGACGTTGCCGTCCTCGTCCCGCTCCAGAGCCAGGACGCGGCCGATGTACGTCTCCCAGGCCGACTTGGCGTTGCCCTCGGCGTCCTGGAAGGCCGACTCGCTCGCGCCCAGGATGTAGCGCTGCGGCGCTCCGAAGAACTCCGCCGCCACCTCAATGCCCATGAGCCGGCGGCACGCCGCATCCGTGATCGACCGCACCTCCGGGGTGATCTCCGACTTGCCGGCCCGGTCGCCGGTGCGCTGCCGGTTCGCCATCCGCAGGACCGTCACCACACCGAGGTTGTGCTCGTCCCGGTCCAGGACCTTCCAGTCGCTGCCCGTCTGTACGGCGTGGATCGTCTGGTCGGGCAGGTACAGCGTGATCAGACGCTCGTCCGGTGTCAGGCCGAAGTCGTAGCGGTCCTGGCACTCCCTCAGCGCGTACAGAGGCTTCCGCAGCCGGGCATCCCAGGCGAGCGTCATATCCAGCGGCGACTCGTAAGTGATGATCGGCGGCGCGTCGTCGTCATCGGCCGAGCCGACGGTGACGTACTCGCGGCCGTAGGTCAGAGCATCGAGGTGCGCCAGGCTCGACTCGTCGTACAGGTCGTTCGCCTCGGCGATCTCCTCCAGCTCGCCAGCGTCCGCCCCGTCAGCCCAGCGGAAAGCTTCCAGGTCCAGGCGCTGCTCCAGCGCCTCCACTCCGATGCGGGGCCAGCCGATGACCGTGTGGAGCGTCCTCAGCTGCGGCGGGATGCTGATGCCCAGGTCTCGAATGACCTGCTCACCGTTGAAGTAGGCATCCAGCAGCCCCAGCTTGCCCCGCTGCGCCAGGAGATCCGTCTGCAGCAGCGTGAGGATCCGCTTCTCCTCGTCCGAGAGGTCCAGCAGAGGAAGGGTCGGGATCGTCATCGGAGTACCACCACCCGTCCCTTGCCGCGCACCGTGGAGCGCTTCTGGTTCTTCGGACTGTTCAGGACCATGCGGCGCAGCATCCGGGCCCCGACCACGCAGACGGCCAGGTCGATCTTCTTCGCGCTCTCCCGGTGCTCCTTGCCGATCGTGATGCCCCACTCGTTCGTCCGGCGCCGGGCGTTGATGACGTGCGTGCGCATCACCTTGTGGCCGTTGTGCAGCAGCGTTCGCTGCAGGACGTCCTCGTGAGTGCGCTTCACCGCGTCCGTGAAGGTCTCCTGGTTGCGGCGGTTACGCATGTCCCAGCGGACTGCGTGAGCCTTCGGGCCGGCCGTGACCGCGCGCAGCAGGAGCTTCTTACCGTGGGCCTGGCCCCACCGGTCAAGGTAGGTGTCCCAGTACATCTCGCCGTCGTCGTCCTTGCCCGAGCCGGGGTCGGCGAAGAAGGCGAGGACCCGGAAGCGGCTGAAGGTGTTGGCCACAACGCCGTCCACCTCCTCGCGAGGAACCTGGTACGGCACGAAGCCAGGACTGCTCGGCGAGGGCCAGTTCGCGGGCTTCTGCCACACGCCCAGCGTCGCCACCAGCCCGTCGGACAGACGGCAGGCGACCAGTGCAGTCGCGTCGTCGGTCTTGGAGCCGTCGAAGAAGGCGACGATCTCGTCGCCGTCCGCCAGCTGCAGCTCTTCGTGCTTACAGGCGTCCCACTCGTACCGGGCGAGCCAGGCATCCTCAGCGGCGTCGATCTGGTTGTACCAGAACCGGCGGGAACGGCTGGGCGGGTTGCGGATGTCGAGGATGGACACCTTCAGTCGCGGGATGTCCAGCCACGTCGAGTCTCCGCGGACCGCCTTGAGGGTGGGCTCGATCCACGCCTCGGTCAACTGGGCCTCGGGCGGGGCCTCCAGCGAATCGTAGAAAAGGCCAGTGTCGGCGGCACGGCCCGCCTCGGCCGCCTCGAAGGCGTCCCGAGTCCGCTCGGCGACCGAGTCCTCGCCCGGCTCGAACGCGTTCGTGATCGCCATCGTCCTCGACTGGCCGTCAGCCGACTTCGTGGCATTGCGCTCGATCACAGCCGCCATCTCGTGACCCGAGTTCGCCTCCAGCCAGTGATGCGTCTCGTTGGCGTAGGTGGCAGTCGGCCGGCCGCCTTCAAGCGCGCGAGGCGAGGAGGTGACCGCCTCGATGCGGGCCCGGCCCTTGTCGGCGTAGATGATCTCCTTGCCGAGGTCGATCCGGAACTCCTCCAGCGCCCGGCGGGTGAAGATGCTCGGGAAGAGGGTCATCGAGTTGCGGTTCTGGTCCTGCGAGACGGCAGCCATCTGCACCCACGCTGCCGGATGCTGAATGCCCAGCGGCTGGCCAGGCCGCACGCCCCACTCGTTGCCCTCCTCGTCGGCGACCTTGTCGAACCGGCAGGGGCCGACGAACTCGAAGGCCGCCCACGACGCCACGACCGGGTCCTTGCCCCAGCCCTTCAGTCTCTGGATGACGCCGTCACGCCACAGGAACCGGTTCGTCTCCGGGTCCATCGCGTACCACCACAGCGTCAGGCGGGCCTGCTCCGGGGTGTACTGCCACGGCTTGCCGGCGTAGTGCTGCAGGTACGTCTTGGTCCACGCCAGGCACTGCCAGCCCAGCGTGTACGTGGGAAGGAGGAACCGGCCGTCCGGGCCGCGCTTCCACGTCGGACCGAGAGTGAAGGGCGTGACGACGTCGGGGACCCGCTCGTCAACCGCCGGCGATGTCACGGTAGGAGTCCAGCGGGCTCACCACGGCGAGCATCGGGCCGGTCGGCTGCCGTTCAAGCTCAATCCTCGCCCGACGCCGGTCGCCCTCGGTCGTGAGCAGACTGCCCATCACGCTGTTCAGGGCGGCGACGAGCTGACCATTCGGCGCGCGGTCGGACTTCAGGAGCCGCGACATCAGCTCTGCCGCGTACCGAGCGGTGGCCCAGTCCGAGGCTTGGTAGAAGGCTGCCTGGCCCGACTCGCGCAGCGAGAGGTACCAGTCAGCGGCGATGTCATGCCAGTCACCATCCGGCTCGGGCAGGCTGGGCAGATCAGAAGGCGGGCCAGAAGGAGCCTGCAGCAACTCCGGCCCGTCGGGCTTGTTCCGGCGGCGGCGCTCCTCTGAGCGCTTACCGACCGGACCTCGTGCGCCCATATCGACCTCCAGGGTCAGGGCACGCCACCAGGGCGCGCGGGGCGGGAAAGGAGCCCCGCCCAGACGCCGTTGGGCGTCAGATCAGCGAGGCGATCACGCCGGCCGCGTCAGGCAGCTCGGCAAGTTCTAGGGGCGTTCCGGGAACCCGGTCGCCGACGATGATGAAGCGGCGGTCGCTGTAGACCTCGACCGCAAGGCCACCCTTACGGATCCGGCGCCCGGCAGGCACTTCGCCGCGGAACCAGAGGTGAAGGCCAGTGCCGGACCTGCCGCGCTCCATGTAGGTGGGGGGCAGCGTGTCCAGCAGGCGCTGAGCCCACGGAAGGACGCGGCCCATCTCGACCGCATGGTCCAAGTCGACGACGACGAACCGATCGTGGGCCGTCAGGACGAAACCGATGCCCTCGCCGGCGGACGTCGAGGCGGCCGCTTCATAGTCGGACCAGGACGACGGGTCATTGACCGCCGCGAACCTGCCGTCCACACGCAGCGGGACCTTCCGGCCGCTGTAGCGCACCCACCGGGCCCGGGACGTCAGTTCGGCGGGGATGCGAGCAGCCCGCTCCGAAGCGATCCGCTCCTGCTCCACCACGCGGCGCTCCCGGTACGCACCCTGCCGGCAAGCCGGCGAGCAGTAGCGGGCGTCGGCCCGGGCCATCAGCGGCATGGGGCCGCCGCAGCGCTCGCATGCGGTGGCGGTCATAGCCCCAGTCTACCGGCCACGCGTTACGGCTATAGCTAGCTGACCTGCACCGTTACCAGGGTGTGACCGTGGCCGAGGTGGGCCGGCCGGGAAGGGGCGCCGGATCGTCGCAGGTCAGGGCCCTAGGGAACCCGTACAGGGGGTCAGGTGCTATACGGCCCCGATAGGGACAGGGGGCGGGGAGGGGGTACCCCCCCACCCCAAGGCGCCTCGCCGGGCCGGCTGGCGGCCTGAGGTCAGGCCATGTCATGGGTCCAGGCGTGGGCCCAGACGTCGGTGTAGTCGGGCTCGAAGACGAGCTGCAGCACGTTGTGATCGCTGCTCGTGCTCCACGTCTGCATGGTGATCGGGAGCGCGACACCGCAGTCGGGACACTGGATGTGCACTGTGCAGGTCGCTGCCACTGCTCCCCCTTGGCCTGCCGGCCGTGTCCCGCCGACGCTCGGTCACTCCGTCTCAGCGTCGTCGGTGTGGTCGGTGTCGTCGATGCGTTGGATGTGAGCTCCTTGCCCACATGGGATGGCGAGGCATACGCCTTGGCTGTCCGTGAAGACGGCCCATCCGCCGGCGAAGGTGAGCGTCAGCTTGTCGTCCTCGATGAGGATGTCCTCGCGACGCTGCTCTGTGGGGTGCTGGATGAGGTAGGACGGCATCACTTCATCCCGGGGTGCTGCTCGGGTGGCCGGCTTCGGCCGGGCTTGGGGTTGGCCTTCTGTGCTGCGTTCCCTTCGGCGCTGCTCTTCTGGTCGTGGCATGGGCCACAGACGCCTTGCAGGCCGGCCTCGCTGTGGTCGTCGGCCTTGGCGATGATGTGGTCGCAGAACTGGCTGGGGCGTACCCCACAGAGCTTGCACACGGGGTCCCTGGCGAGGATCCGGGCCCGGATACGCAGCCAGTTCGGGGGGAGGCGGCGGGCTCGGTTCGAGCCCTTCCATCCGCCGCTCATGCTTCGAGTGCCCGCGCGATGCCCTCTTCGAGGGTGACGCGGGGCAGGTGGAAGTCGAGCATGCGGGACGGGTCGCAGACGCGGTGGTGGACGCCTTGTGGTGCGGCAGCCAGATGCTTGAACTCGGGGCTGTAGCCTGCGGCCCCGGTGACGAGCCGAGCGAGTTCATAAAAGGAAGTGGGCCTGCCGGTGCCGAGGTTCACCGGGCCCTGAACTCCGGCGTCGACGGCCGCGAGTGTGGCGGCCACGACGTCGTCGATGTGGATCCAGTCCCGGGTACTGCTTCCGTCGCCCCAGATCTCGAAGGGGTCCTGCCGCTCCTTGGCGCGCCGGATGAAGGCGGGGAAGGGGTAGCAGTCGTCCTGGTCGGTGCCGTAGCCGGAGAAGGGCCGCAGGATGGTCATGCGGGTGCCTTCGGATTCGGCGTACTGGCAGAGCTGTTCGCCGGTGAGCTTGGCGAGGCCGTAGGTGGCATCGGGCCGGCCGGGCTGCTCGTAGTCGATGTCTGTCTCGACGAGGCGCCGGATGGGGCCGGGTTGCTGTAGCGAGACCGGGTAGGCGGCCGAAGAGCTGAAGTACACCGCCCGCGGGGTACCTGTGCGGGCGAGCCACCGCACGTACCAGGCGTCGAGCGCCAGGTTGGTGGCGACACCGAGCGGGGAGCCGTCGATGCTGGCCCGGCCGCCCACGATTGCCGCGCAGTGGATCACGAGGTCGTACTGCACGTCGGCGGTTCGGAAGTAGTCGAGCGCGTCGTGACCGTTCTTGAGGTCGACGGTTACGACGTACTCGCCGCGCACCTCTAGGGCGGCGTGCAGGTGTCGCCCTATGAAGCCGCGGTGTCCGGTGAGGAGTACGCGCATCAGCCGCCTGCCTTCACGGCACGGAAGGCGGCCCACGGCAGGTCGCTGTCGAGCCGCTTGAGGCCGACACGCGCACAGATGGCGTCCTGCTGTTCCCTGGACCAGGTAGTGACGCTGATCCAGCTGCCACCCTCGACGGGCTGATCGGCGACAGGCCAGTCGAGGACGAGGATCCCGTTGACGCGGACCGCGGCCCGGAGCCCCTCGATGATGGCTTCGCCGGCCTCGTAGCTGTGGTGGATGAGGACGGCGAGGGAGACGACGGCGTCGACCTTCTTACCGATCGTGGCCGCAAGGTCGGTGCCGTCGCTGAGGACCCACGGCATCTCCGGGGCGCGTTCGGCAAGCCTGTCGAGCATGGCCTGGGAGCCATCGGCGCCAGTCACGTCGAAGCCGGCCAGCCGCAGGGGAATGGCGACGCGGCCGTCGCCGCAGCCGAAGTCGACGACGCGGCCACCGGTCGGGAGGACAGCGGCGAGGAGTTCGGCCTGGGCTTCCCCGGAGGCGCGGTAGGCGTCCTCGGACAGGTCCCGTGCGGGGTGGATGGCCGCCGGGTCGGCGCTGTTCCACGCTGCGATGACTTGGTCGATGCTGCTCATGCCGCCTCCTCCACGAGTGCCCGGAGCTTCTGCAGGTCGGCTTCGAGGCCGCCCTCGTCGCGGTAGGCGTAGTAGGCGGTGGCGTCTGCGGTGGCCTGCTCGGAGCTGTTGCACTCCTGGTAGCCGGCGTCCATGGCGGCTTTCCCGTTGGCGGGGTGCATGTGCTCCAGGACGACGTCGCCGAGGTAGGTGATGCGTTCCATGCCGCGTCCCCAGTCCATCCAGACGAGGTCGAGGCACAGGTGGGTGAGGCAGGAGGGCGCCATGTAGCCGAGGGTCTGCACGATGTCGCTGGTCATGGCGACGGCTGTGGCCATGAGTTCGCCCTGCAGCAGGTCGTTGCCGTAGACGATGCCGGGCCCGCCGGACAGGCAGATGCGGAAGCGCTCGTCCCAGTCGGCGCTGCGGGGGCGGTGGTCGTCGCCCATGAAGGCGAGGAAGCGGTAGCGGGGGGCGTACTCGACGGCGACCTTGTTGAGGGTGCCGCAGAGGCGGAGCCGCGGCCCGGTGACCCAGTGGACGTGGGGGTCGTTGATGGACTCCATGTGCTCGCGGTAGCCGGCCAGCATCGGGTCGTCGTCGTCGACGGCGAACAGCAGGTCGGCAGTGGCGCCGGTCTGCCTCCAGCAGTCGAGGATCGCGGGGACGCTGTCCGGGCGGCCACGGGTCGGCACGATCATGAGGAGGTCGTCCACGCGCACCTCCTAGGTGATCTGGAAGCGGGAACTACGGAGGACTGGCTTCTCGGGCGCCGCGGTGATCTCGATCCACGTGCGGTACACGCCGGGGCCGAGCTCTACGGCGCCGCCGGGCCCGACGAGGAGGCTGGCGTGCGGAGTGCCGCCGATGGTGACCCACTCGGCGTTATGCCAGTCGCCTGCCTCGGGCCGGTCTCCGTCGGGGAGGACGGCGACCCGGACTCCGAAGCCCGTGGGGTCGTCGGCTGTGGTGATCGGCGTGAGGAGTTCCTCAAGGCTGCTGCGGTCCACCGGGCCCCCTTACGTCCGTGGCGTGCCGGCGGTCCAAGCGGGCGCCCGGAGTCTCCCTGCCGCCCATGTCCCGTGCGGCGTTCCGGCGGTGACGTGGTCGATGCCGTCGTCCGTACCTGCTCCAGCGCCGAGCGGCCTCGCGGCGTCGGCTTCTACGGCCGGCGCGAGGGCGGCGGTCTTGGCTCCCGTCAGCGGCCGGGCTGTCTCGCTGGTGCTGGCCACACCGAGGGCTTGGCTGATCGCGACAGTGAGGGGCTGAGCGGCCTCTACCTGCGTCGCGGCCAGCAGGGGTGCGGTCCGTGCCCCAACGAGGGACTGTGTGGCGTCGGCCTCACCAGCCGTGCCGAGCAGGGCCGTCTTGGCGCCTGCCAGGGCCTGTGCAGCCTCTGCGGCCGCCGCGTGGCCGAGCGTGGTCGTCTTGCTGCCGGCCAGCAGCTGAGCGCCGTCGGTCTCCGCAGCGGTGCCGAGGGGTGCGCCGGCGGTCACGTCTGCGGCGGCGAAGTCGTCGAAGCGGATCGTCCCGGCCGACGTGGTACGGATGCCGATGCTTGTGCCGCTCGCGACAGCCGTGTCCGTGACAGAGACGCGCTCGATGCCGTTGACGTAGCCCTTGATCGTCGATCCGACGGCCTGGACCTTCGCGACGTCGCCCGGGGCTGCGGCTGCCGTGTAGCTGCCGATGGCCGTGAACGTGCTGCTGACGACAGAGAACAAGGTCCACTCGCTGCCGTCGTTGCGCCACAGATAGCCGGAGCTGAAGCCCGCGTTACCCCGGCACCAGACACCGTGGCTTGCGGCCGTGGTGGCGGCGATCGTGACCTGCGCAGAGTGGTCGCTGCTGTCCATCGCAGCGGCAGCACGCAGAATGATCGTGCCGCCGTCGTTGCCCGGGGAGAGCTGGCCGGACACGATCGACCAGTCGCCGGACACCTCCACCCAGCCTGCGCCGAGGTCACTGGAGTCGGCGCGGTTGAAGTCGTCAGTGAAGCCGGCCACGGCGACCTCCCGCTCCCCTCGGTAAGCCTGCGGGCGTCACGCGGTAGAGCTCGCGCGGAAGAAGTCGCTGACAGTCAGCGTGTAGGAGCTGCCGTCCGGGGTCATCGTCACGTCGTGCTTGGTCAGCGGGATGAGGTCCGCGTCGGTGCCGGTGGTGGTGTCGGGGTCGTAGCAGATGACGACGGCGCCGACAGCGTTGCCGGTGGCGGAGGTCCAGGTGATGTCCGCGCAGTCGACGGCGACCCTGTCGTTCGTGTCGTCGACGGTCACCGTGACGCCCGTGAGCGTCTTGCGGCCCATCGTCGTCTGCTCGTTGGACGCGCCGGCCAGGAGCGTGGCGAGGTCGTCGTAGTCGCGCATGGTGGCGTCGGTGACGAGGCCGGCCGCTTCGAGGGGGACGGCGACCAGGCCGTCGTTGGCGGCGGGGAGGGCGGCCAGCGAGGCGACCTTCCCCAATGCGATGTTGAAGACCAGATTGGCCACCGTCGGCTCCTCTCTCGGGATTTAATTCCGGCTGCCGACCGGCTGATTAGGCGGCGCGATCCTGCGGCGGCCTGGGCTTGTACCGCGCGGCCCGCGCCTCTATCTCGGGCAGGGCGTACATGGTCTTGTACTCGTGCCCCTGGCCGGAGTACTGGCGCGGGTCGCCCTTGTAGCGGGCGATCTTCCCACGGGATGCCCACTGCCGGATGACGGGCTCGGGTACGCCGGTTGCGGCTGAGGCTTCGTGGGCGTAGACGAGGTCTTCGGGGTAGAGCTCGGCCGGGTCCATTGCGCCCCCTGACATGCAGAAAGCCCCCGGCGGTTGCTGGGGGCTTGAAGTAGCTGCGGACGCACTGGTACCGCCTGGGGGCAGTGTGACATATGGCTGCTCAGTGCGACAAGTATCGATCTCCTACGGCCGCCACGTGTCCTTGTAGTCGGGGTGGTCGGCGTAGGGGCGCGTCAGGTCGAGCAGCGTCTCCTTGGCGAAGTGGGCCAGCATGGGGTTCGCTGCGAGCAGGGCCTCCTCGCAGCGGATCAGCGTCCGCCGTTTGGCGTCGACCTCGGCCAGCACCCGTGCGGGGTCATGACGGGCGATGTGGGCAACACGTCGGTCCGCATCGTCCTCGCTCATGCCCTCGGGGGTGGTGACCACCGGATAGGCGGAGGACTCCGGATCGGCGATGACGGCAGCCACGTCCGGATCTGCCCAGTACTGGACGTACCAGGAAGGTCGGGGCTCGCGGTTCAGCTCCATCCAGGACTCCGGCTCAGCAGCGACCCGCGCGGCCGCGGCGTCCTCGTCGAGGCGGGCGCGGAGGAACGCGATCAGGTCGTCCATGGGGCTACCTCGGGTCCATCGGGACGACGAACACCTTCTCCGCGCCGACCGCATCGCATGCGCCCTCGATCGGGTCGCGCTGCTTCCAGTCCTTCAGCGGGGTGACTGCCAGGTTTTCCCCGTGCTCGCGTTCGGCGTTCACGAGCCACGCCATGAGGTCCGCCGGATCCGAGCCGTCGGGGGGCAGGAGGTCCGCGAGGAACGGGTGTTGGGTCATGAGGGCGGGAGCCGCGGCGTCGGCCGCTGTGCCGAGCTGGTGGGTGTAGACGTCCTGTCCGGTCATGAAGCCCAGAAGGTCGTACAGGCCGGCCATGTGGCGCCGGGACAAGAGTCGGTCGGTGGTGACGCTAAGGACGTCGGCGAGCGGGAAGCTGCGGGTCTGGTCCATGGGGTCATTCTCCCGTTCTTACGGTTGCTGCGTGATGGCTTCGCGAATGAGCCGCAGCACCTCGTCGAGCGTCCTCTCCGGCCGGTCGTTCCACCGGTGGTACGCCTCGTCGATCCCCCGCCGCGTGAGCACGTTCTGCATGGCCTGCCCCGCAGCTTCGGCGGTCTCCTCGTCTCCGTACCCAAGTCGGTACAGCACGGCCTGCGCCCCGAGGATGCACCTGGCGCCACTACGGGACCGGAGTCCGCCCCTGTGCCATCCGTACTGCTGGATGACGAGGGCGGTGAGCTGGAGGTGCTGGGTGACGGTGATCTGCCGTCCGGCGCCGTGGAGTCGGCGGGCGGGGGTGAGTGCGAGGGCCCAGTCGGGGATGATCCGCCACAGCCGGCTGGGGGCCGTGAACGCGGGGGCCTGCTGCTCGTCGGCCGGCGCGGCGAGTGCTTCGGCTACCAGCTGGTCGGTGGTCTTGGTGACGAGCGGGTGGGCGGTGCGGGGGGCCTGCTGGGCGAGGTACGCCTCGATGTCGGCGATGAGGCTGGCCGCGTCGACTGTCAGCGCGGCGGGGCGGGTGGCGGTGGACGCGGCCATGGCGGGCTCCTTCGGGTGTCGTGAGCGGTCAGCGGCGGGCGAGGCGGCGGAACTGGCTGGCGAGGGTGGCGGCGGCATCCTCGGCGTGGGCTTCGGCGGCGCGCTGGGCAGCTCGGTGGGCGACGTCGCTGTAGGCGCTGTGCGAGTCCTTCACGGCGACGTTGGGGATGCCGGTGGGCCGGGCGCTGTAGATGTCGCGCTCCCGGTTGAGGACGCTGACGACGGTTTCGCGGCCGCCGTGGGACGTTGCCTGGACGATGGGGTGGCCGGTGAGCCGGTCCTTCTTGTCGGTGACGATGTACTCGCGGTAGGTCCGGGAGGGGCCGGAGTCGCCGGCGTGCTCGTTGATGATGAACAGGCTGTCGCCGGGGGCGATGTCGCGGATGAGGGCGTTCTTGTCGCCGCGGGTGGCTCGGTAGTGGTTCTTCATGTCGTGGTCCTTTCGGGTCAGTTCTGGCTGGGGGGCTGGGTAAAGAGGGCGCCGAATCGGGCGAGGAGTTGGGTGACGGTGATGGAGCCGGGTCCGGGTCCTGTGCCGACGGCGCGGACCATGGGTGTTCCGAGGCCGCTGCGGTCGTTGGTGACGATGAACTCGGCGGTGATCGTGTAGAGCCGGTCGCCGGGTTGGGCGTCGCGGGTGAGGTCTGCCGCGTCGGTGCGGGTGGGCTGGTAGTGGGGCTTGAGCGGCACGGCCGGGTCTCCTTTCGTCTTGTCGCTATGGAGGCTTTGGGGGTGTTTGCACCCCGGACGCGGGCATGTTTTGGGGCGGTATGTCGCCTGGACCGGGGGCGGTCCGGGGGTGGACGGTGCCCGGGTCGCGTCCGGGGCCTGTCCGGCCTCTGACCAGGCGGCATACCGGGATAAAGGGGGTGCTGTCCGGGGGTGGTCAGGCCCCGGTGAGGAACTCCAGGGCATCGGCGATGTCGGCGCGCTGGTAGCCGTTGACGCGTCCTGCCTGGCCGGGGATGGTGATCTTCACGGTGCCGCCGGCGCCTCCGTCCCGCAGCAGCGCGCCGAGAGCGTCGGCCGTCATCGGCTCGCCGATGAACTCGGCCATCTCCTTGGTCTGGGCGACGTCCCTGCCGAGGCTGTCCATGGCGGCGAGGGCGCCGCGCATGGCTTCGGCCTGCTGCTGCTGGGCCGGGGTCACCTGGTGGGCTGCGCGGCCGGGGACGCCGTTGCGGTTCGGTCCGCCGGCGGCCGACGACAGGCCGGTCGCGGAGAGCAGGGCCTTCTCGATCGGGTCGTCCCACTGGCCGGCGAGTCGGCCGGCGTCGGCGCGGAGCTTGGCGGCGTACTTCATGAGCCGGGTGACCTCTCCGCGCTCGTCCTCGTCGAGGTCGAAGGACCGGGCGAGGTCGGTGCCGCCAGCGAACGGGTTGTTCAGCCAGCCCAGGCCGGGCCGCGGCGGGTCGAACTTGGAGGCGTCCGGGCCTCCGGATCCGGCGAGGCCGGAGCCGAGGATCGTGTTGGACTGGGTGCCGCTGTCGACCTTCATGGCCCACTTGGTGCCGCAGTTCATCGACAGCCGGGTGGGGATGACGTCGACCTGCGGCAGCTGGGTGGTGAGGACAAGCAGGATTCCGGCGCCGGTCGCTACCGCCGCGATCTTCATCAGGTTCTCCAGCAGCTGGTCACGCTCGTCGTGGCTGCCGGAGCTGGTGTAGGTGGCGACCTCGTCGATCACGATCAGCTCGATGCCGCCGAGCCGCATGATCGTGTCTTCGGTCATCTTCGACTTGCCGAGCTCGCCGAGGATCCGGTTGCGCCGGTCCATGTCGGCGATCAGGGCTCTGGTGAGGGCGAGCAGGCGGGTCGGGTTGGGCTTGAAGTAGGTGGCGGCAACGTCGGCGCGGGCGAGGGCGTCGAACTCGCCGTTCTCCTTGCCTGCGACGATCCGCAGGTTGATGCGGGGGTCCATGGCTGCGCCGACGAGCAGGTTGGCCATGCCGACGCCCTTACCGGAGCGGGTGGTGCCGCCGATCAGAGTGTGCTGGTTGCGGATGAGCAGGCGGACGGTGTTGCCGCGCTTGCCCCATCCGACGGGCACGCCGGTAGTCCAGGCGTCGATGGGTCCGGGGTTCTGGACGAGGGGGGACGGGCGGGTGTCCTCGAAGGGGTCGGCGTCGGCCATCCAGATCTGCGCCTGGTTGGCGTGTGCACCCTTGCTGACGTCGACCATGGAGGCGTCGCGCTTCAGCGCGCCGGCGAGGGCTTCGCTCTTGCTTTTGAGGGCGGTGACGGTGTCGTCGAGGTCGACGGTCATGGTGGAGCTGCCATCGGGCTGGCGAGTGAGGGGCTGGATGATTTCGCCGTTGAAGCCCAGCCCCTTCAGCGCGGTGAGGACCCTCTCGTCTCCGGCGGTGGGGGCGATGCCGGAGGCGGGGAGCGTGGCACCGTCGATGTTCGTCGGCAGGCCCTGGTGTCCTTCGGTGCAGTGCCGGCCGTGCCAGGCGCCGAGGCCGAGGGCGGCGAGCGCGAGGGGGATGTCGAGGACGGGGGCGCCGATGGTGGTGACGGTGACGCCGGTACCGGCGAAGGCGGCCCATCCTCCGGTCTTGAGGGCGTAGAAGAGGCGGTGGCGACGGTAGTCGGCGCGGCGGTCCTGGACGAGGCGGTGGGCTCTGGCTTCGGCGTGGGCGTCGCCGCGGGCCGCCTTCCGGTCGGCCTTGGCGGTGGCAATCATCTGGGGGTGGTCGTCGTGGTAGCCGTCGATCAGCCGGCGGACGAGCCGTCCGTAGCCGCGGCTGATCTGGGGGGCGTACAGGCGGTGGGTGCGGGCGTGCTCGTAGATGGCGGTCAGCCACTCGGGCCGGGTGGCGACCTCGGCGCCCTGGGGCTCGACGACCGCGCCCTCGACGGGCTGGGGCGGCTCGTCCTTGACGAGGGTGAGCGAGGGCCGGGCGATCTGCTGCTGCGGGGCGGTGGTCATGGCGGGCCTCAGCTCTGCTCGGACTTGATGGCGTCGCGGATGCGCTTGGCGTAGTTGCTGGACTTGCCGAGGAGCTTGGTGACGGCCGGGGTGGAGAACTTCTCCGGGGCGGCGTCGTGGAGCTTCCGGGCGGCGTCGAGGTCAGCCTCGGCGAGGGGCTCGGTGTTGTGCTTGTAGCGCGGGGCCTCAGTACCGTCCTGGCCAATATTCACTTGGCCTCCAGCCCCTTCGGCCGGACCTCCGGACGGCTGCTTAGGCTTGCCCTTTGCCGGGGCTCCGCCGCCCTCTGAGCCGCCTTCGAAGATGTCCGCGAGGAGCCCCTCGACGGCGAGGTGTCCGGCGGTGTCGAGGTGCTCTGCGACGACCTGGTCGACGTACTCGCGGGCCGCGAGTTCGGACGCGAGGGTCTCGATGGTCTGGCCGAGCGGAAGTCCCTTCACGGACTTCCAGGCGGCGGCCCACAGGTCGCTCGACTTGACGTTGCCGGCGGCGTTGAGGGCGAAGATTTGGTAGCGGTCCCAGACGTCAGGGTGGGCGGCGGCGCGGCGGGCTTCGTCCCAGGCGCGGTCCCGGCTGATGGTTCCGAGGGGGGCTGCGGCGAGGATCAGCTCGTACTGCTTCCAGGCTTCGGGGTAGCAGGTGCGGCGCTGCTCGTCCTGGGCGGCGAGGGCGGCGTCGGCTGCCTGCTTGTCGGCGGTCGCCTTCGCTTCGTGGGCGGCTCGGCGGTCGTTCTCGATCTGCCGCTTGGAGTCGGCTTCGATCTTCTTGGCGTCGCGCTCGGCCTCGGCCTGCTTCGCGGCGGCTTCGGCGGTCTTACGTTCGGCGCGGGTGGCCTTGGCATGCTTGGCGCGGTCGCCGAACTTGTGGATCGTCCACACGCCGGGGCCGGCGAGGGAGGCAAGGCCGCCGACGAGACCGAACACGAGGCCGATCTCGGGGTGCGTCGCACCGTCGGTGACGTTGATCGCGGCCGCGATGGACGCGAAGACGGCGGTGGCGGCCAGGTAGGGCCAGGCGACCCGCCGGTTCGCGATGGCGGCTTCGACGAGGCGGAGCGTCACCCAGGCCGCGGACTCCAGCATGACCGGCAGAGCCGCATTCCAGGGCCGCTCCGGGTCCCAGAAGGCCCGGATCTGCAGGGGCAGGGCGACGAGGAAGCAGACGAGCGCGAAGTACTTGACGGCCTTGGCGGCCTGCGTGTCGAGCTTCTTGCCCGCGAGGCTGCGCCGACGCTCGGCCTGCTCGACGGCGAGATCCGCGGCCTGCTGCTTGGCCTGCTCTTCCCGGGCGGCCTGGGCGTTGCGCTCGATCTCCTCGGCCTTGGCCTTGGCGGCGGCGAGCTTGGGGGCGTCGAGGGCTTCGCGCCGGCGGCGGTCGGCTTCGGCGTCGGCCGCGGCACTCTGGGCCTCGATCCGGGTCTTCTCCGCGTTCGCGGACTGCTCGGTGAACGACGTGCCGCTCACGTTGATCATTCCCTTCGGGGGTTAGGCGGGGGTGTGCTGCGGCGGGATGGGGCTGGGCTTGATGAGGCGGGCGGTAATGGCGCCGGGCTCGGCGCTGACAGCGAGGGCGGAGACGACCGCGAGGACGACGAGGAGGACTCGCAGCCAGGCGGGGACCTGCAGGCCGAAGATCCAGGCGAAGCAGCCGAAGAAACCGAAGCCGCGCAGCTGCTTCGCGAACTGGCGCCAGTCGATGCCGACGCCCATCAGGACCACGCCCACGGCTGGTTGGCGCTGGCCGCGCGAAGAGCGGACTGGCCGATCTGCTTGGCCATGTCGGCCCACTCCTTGGGGAGGTAGCCAGCCGCGAGGAGCAGCGCGTCGCCGACCTTCCGGGCCTGCTTCGGGCCGACCTCGAAGGGGTCACCGGAGCCGGGGCGCATGACCGCGGCCACGTCGCGCTGGTCACTGCGGGTCAGGATGCCGCTGCAGCGGTGAACGAGCTCGTCCACGCCGCTGTACGAGTAGCCGTGGCGGGTGCCGCCGTGCGAGATGTACCAGCCCATGGCGGGCTCCTTTCGGGTCAGTAGAAGTCGCGGAGCTGGCGTTCGAACCGCTCGTAGCGGGCGGCTTCGCGTTCGTGGGCGGCGACCTGCCGGTTCAGGCGGCGGGCTTCACGCGTGGTGAGCTGGGAGATCCCGTAGTTGTTGCGGAGGCCGGCGAGGACGTTGTCGCGGATGCCGGGGCGTCGGAGCTGGGCGGCGTGGACGTGCTCGTGGATGAGGGTGCGGTCGATCTCGCGGCGGGTGCGGCAGGACTCGACGTCGATGACCATGACGGCGCCGCGGGCGGAGACGGTGGTGTAGCCCCAGTTGTCGTAGCCGTCGCTGAACAGGGGCCGGCTGGTCGCACCGATGGCCTCCTGCTCGACGGTCACGACAGCCTCGGCGAAGTGGCGGCGGTCGGTGACGAGGATGTCGACGTGGCCGGTGCCCTGGCGGAGCTCGCGGATGACGATGCCGGAGCAGTTGGCGGCGACCGCCTCGACTCGGGCGAACCCGGGCTGGTGCTGGGCGCCGAGCTTGAACGGGGTGATTCGCATCAGGCGGCCTTTCGGGTGTCGGCCACGAGGCGGGCGAGGTCGAGAGCCGCGTCGTGAGCGCTGTCGAGGGCCGGGTCTCCGCCGTGCCGGTCGGCCTGTGCCTTGTCGGCGGCGGTCGCGGCGAGGATCTGCTGGGCGGCGGCGAGGGCCTGGTCGCGGGTGACCATCACGCGGCGGCGGGCTGGTGGTCGTGGGCGTCGAGTTCGGCGACGAGGGAGGAGGCGCCGGGGTTGGCGCGGTCGTAGCGGACGGCCTCCCAGCGGGCGGCGGTGGCCTCGGACTCGGTGGCGGCGGTGACGTAGTTGGTGATGATCTGGAGGCGGGCGTCGCGCTCGGCCCAGGCCAGCTCGGACTCCAGCGGCATCTTGATCAGGGTCAACGTGGGCATGGCGGGGCTCCTTCGGGATGTGCGGGATGGTCGGGTGGAGTGCCCCGGGCCGAATTCGATCCGGCGGCGTCACGCCGGGTCCGGGGCTGGGTGGGTCAGGAGGTGACGAGCGTCAGGTCGAAGCGGGTCACGTCGACCAGGCAGAGGTCCACGTCCTCGCACGACTGGCGGACGAAGTGGTCGCGGATCGCCTCGCGGGCCACGCGCTCGGTCAGGTTGAACTGGCCCGAGATCCAGCGGGTGCGCGTCGTCTCCATGGCGGCGGAGTTACGGAACTGCGGCGGTGTGTGCTCGGGGATGTAGACGCTCGGGAACTTGACGGTCAGCTCGTAGTCGTAGAGGCCGGGCTCGATGATCTCGCTCGTGGAAGCGGGCATGGCGAATCTCCTCGTGGCAGAGGTGCGGATGGGGTGGAGTGCCGGGGCCGGTCGGCAGGGGGATGGACCGCCGACCCCGGCGGCTAAGGGGTGGTGCGGCTCTACGGCTAGCGGCCGGAGCTGCGCTTGTTGACCTCGGAGAGCTTGCGGGAGAGTTCCTCGCGCTCCTCGTCGGTCATCGACGGGCAGTCGATAGCGAACCGTTCGCGGCCCGTCTTGCGGCCGACGAGGATCAGCGTGCGACCGGGCGCCGGGGCGATCACTGGGTGCCGCCGTAGGTGCGGACGTCCAGCGAGGCGGGGACCGGGCGCAGCGGGGCGCCGTGCAGCTTGCCGACCAGGATCCGGGCGATCGTGTCGCGCTCGAAGTCGGAGCGCCCCGTCGGCATCGTCAGGCGGGCGGCACCGGGGCGGCCCTCGATCTTGCCGAGCGTGGTGTCGTCACCGGTCGTCGAGTCGACGAGCTCGGCGCCGACCTCGGCCAGCAGCTCCGGCAGCGGGGCCGAGAGCAGGCGGTCGACGGTGAGCTTCGGGGCGTTCACGAGGCCACCGCCAGATCGCCGACGGGGATGCCGCGCTCGGCGAGGTACTGCTCGAAGGCGGCACGACTGATGCGGATCGTGCCGCGGCCGGCACCCTGGCGGTAGGCGGGGAGGTCACCCTGGCGGATCGCGAGGTAGACCGTCGACACGTCCACACGCAGCGCGGCGGCAACCTGCTTGGCTCGGAGCGGGGCGATTTCGGGGACGGATTCGACCGCCTCCGGGGTAGAGTTCTCCTGCATCGGTTTCTCCAGATTCCAGATGCGTGGCCTCGACGGGCTCAGTGTTCGTAGCACTGAGAACCCCCGTCGGGGCCTTTGCCGTGTCTGACTTATCCCAACCTGTCGTTCCGGCGGGCATGGCACTACGATGTCTTAAGACTCTTGGTGGAGTCAAGCAGGTTCTCTAAGAAACTTAAGACGGGAGAGTTCGGATAGTGAGTACCCCTCCACGACTGCCGGCGTATCGGCAGGTCGCCAACGAGATCATCGAACGCATCAAGAGCGGGGAACTGCAGCCTGGCGACGCGATCCCCTCGGCGCGCGAGATCGTCGACGCTAAGGGGATCAGCAGCGCAACAGCGGCACGCGTACTCGGCACACTTCGGGATGAAGGGTGGGCCGACACTTCGCCAGGGCGGCGCACTCTGGTCCGGACCCAAGCGCCGCTAACGCAGGGTGCAAGCCGTATCGGCATGGTGCGCAGCGGCGGCAGCGGCCTGCTCGACGGTGAGACGGTCGAGTTCGTCGAGGCTCGCGCCGAGTCAGCCGGCCAGGAAGTTGCCGACGCCCTCGGGATCCAGGCCGGTGATGGCGTCGTACTCCGCCGTCGCCGCTACATCGACGGCGTAGGCGTGTCCGTCGTCTCCACCACGTGGGTCACGGCCGCGCTCGCTGAGCAACTGCCCGCATTCGCGGAGCCCGGGAGGCTGCCGAAGATGACCATGGGTTACATCGAAGACCAGACCGGGCGACGGGCGACCCAGCAGCGCGAGACGCACTCGGTGGACTCCGTGCCTGACGATGTCGCCTCCCAACTGGACGCCGAGCCTGGCGAGCGAGTCCTCAAGGTCACCAACCGCTACGTCGACCAGGACGGCGAGCCGACCGAGTACGCCGTCGACTGGCACGCCCCCCGGCGGAGCTGGGTCACCGAGTCCTCCGTCGAGTAGGGCGGCAGGCGGATGAGCAAGACCTCGCCGCACGCACTGAAGGCCCCGCCGGTAATGGCGGGGCCTTCATCGTGCTTGGGCTAGCCGGCGTGAGTCTCGCCGACCTGAAGGTTCTGCTGGACGTGACGCCACTGCTCGAGAGCCTGCTCAATCTGCTCAGGGGTTGCCCCGTCTGCTGCGCGGACGACGACGATCATTCGGGCGTCCGAGCCGCCCAGGTCGAGAACCTGGGTGTCGAGGAGATCACCGGCGCCTAGCTCGCGGGCCACGGCCAGCGGAAGGTCTGAGCGTTGAGGTGTCGGGGCGGGCTCCGGGCTTCCGTTCGGCAGACCTGCTGCGGCGCCGGCAAGCAGGGCGCCCACGTGGCCGGGCGGCCAGCCGAGCGCTTCAGTTACGTCCTGCAGCTTCCGGCTGATGCGCTTGCGAGCCGGCCCGTACTCCAGGTTCTGGATGGTGGCGCGAGAGGTGTTGGCCCTCGTGGCCAGCTCTTCTTGCGACCACCCTTGCGCCAATCGTGACGCCCTGAGCGCCTCGGCGACGACCTTCCAGTTCTGCTCCATGGCTAAATGGTGCACCTGAGGCATGGCCTATGCCAAGTTAAAGCTTCAGAAAATAGAGAACAGCTTGCACGGCGCCAAGCTAATGCCTACCTTCAAGACTGCGGGCCCACCCCGAACCGCCAAGAACCGGGTGAGCCCATCGATCAATCCACTGTGTCCACAGATCGGAGAGACCATGACCATGGTCGCACGTCAGGACCCATCCCCGTTCGATGCCATCAAGCACACCGCCGAGGACGGCGGCGAGTCCTGGTCCGCCCGCGAGCTGATGCCGTTCCTTGGCTACACCCGCTGGGGGAACTTCACCGAGGCCGTCGAGCAGGCGCGCGCCGTCATCGCTGCGGAGCACGGCGAGGAGGCGGCTCGGTCTCAGATTGCCGACAGCGAGAAGATCACCACGAATGCGCGAGGGCAGAACCGCGCGGTCTCGGACCTCTCACTCTCGCGCTATGCGGCCTACCTGACCGCCATGCGAGGAGACTCCCGCAAGCAGGAGATTCGAGCGGCGCTCGTCTACTTCGCCGTCAAGACCCGCCAGGCAGAGGTGGCACCCCTCCCACAGTCCCGCGAGATCACGGCCGCTGCCGGCCCGGTGCCGTACCGGGAGCAGGCGGAGATCCTGTCGATCCTCCGCCCGGTCCTGCCGGAGGCTTACGCCACCGCGACGGGCAAGGTCATCATGGCCCGCGTGATGGGCGAGCGGCCCGAGCTGGAGTCGTCGGAGACGCCGCTGTACGCGTCGACGTTCCTCGCCGAGAAGGGGCACAAGCCGAAGACGATCGCGAAGTTTCAGGGCGGCTTCGGCCTGCGGGTCTCGAACCGGTACTTCAAGGTCCACGGGCGGCGGCCGGAGAAGATCCCGGGCCCGGCCGGCTCGCGCATCGACCAGGTCGCCGTGTACACGGAGGACGACCGCCCGATCCTGGAGCAGGTCTACGCGGAGATCGCCGACCTGATCGACGACTTCGAGGGCAACGGCCAGCTGCGCATGACCGCCTGACCCCACACGCGAACGAGCCCGCCACCCGAAAAGGTGGCGGGCTTCGTCGTGTCCTGCCGCCTGCTGCTCAGGTTGTGCTGCTGTGGAGACTCCCGAGCCCGTAACCGCCGACTACCCGCCCGCCCCTCGTCTTCCGCTGCTGACTGCCGCGGAGGCCCGTGACGCGGTCCGGCACCTGTTCCTGCTGGAGCAGTTGGACCTCTCCCCGCGGGGTGCGGCGGCCGGCCAGCTCGCGTCGGAGCTGGCACGGCGGCTGCCAGGGGACGGCTAGCGCCAGATGAGCAACCGGCGCCATCCGGCACGTTCGTCAAGGACGCGCTCGGGCTGCTGTTGGTGCACTCGCTTCCATCGGAGCCCTTGCGCGTCCGTGAAGGCGAAGGTGCACTTCAGAGCGTCGTCGCGAGCGAGGCGCCGCTGCAGGTTGACCTCGCTGCTTCCCGGGCGTCGAAAGCTGGTGACCCCCATGAGCTTGTATGCGCCGGCGGCCAGAACCTCAGAGGCCGCCCCGTCTTCGCTGTCGTCGTCGGAGCCCGCCTCCCATGCTGCGGCGCCGTCTTCAATGATCTCCACCTTCACGATCTTGAGCGCGAGGATGGGGGCCATGCTGTGATTGGTGATGACGTACCCCTGCGGGTGCCGATGGACTGTGATCAGTCGCGCTTGGCCGGCGTCTGCGTCCTCCTTGTCGAGGCGTCGCCGACGGCTTTCGTTGACGGCAAGACCGAGAGCCACGACCACCGCTGCCACCGTTCCGATCGCACTGGCCTTGTCTGAGTCCAGCCAGTCGAATATCTCCTGCAGGCCGAGCATGTTCCCCTCCTCCGCCCAGTGCTTCTGGGCGGAGGAAGGCTAGCCCCTACGCTGCCGCCCGCCTCTCCGCCAGCGGCAGCCGCAGCACCTCACTGTGCCCGTACTCGGTCTGGCATCGGGGGCAGGTCTCGCCGCGGGTGTCGAGGGTGATGCGGAGGGTCTGCTCGCACGGGCAGGTGACGGCGATGCGACGGGGCGGGGTCTCGCCTTCGACGATGCGGCTGAGAGTGCGCCAGATCGCAGCCACCTCGCCGGCGAACTCGTCCATGGCCTCATGCCTGGCGACGGCCTGGGACAGGTTGAAGCGCAGTGTCCGGCAGGCGTGGGTGACTCGGGCGACGGAGCTGCCACGTTCGCCGATCTCCGCGTATCCGGCTTCGGCCCAGTCACGAACCCAGGTCTCCAGCGGGGCGAGCACAGGTCCTGCGGCGGTGCGCAGGTTCAGGACGTCGATGCGGCAGGGCGCGGGGGCGGTCTTGCTGCCGGAGACGGCCGGGCCTGCGCCTGCGGATCCGCGTGCGAGATGGTCGTCGAGTCGCTCGAACAGGCCGGGGATGGCGCCGAGCTGGACGGCGATGCGGTCTTCGCACGGCGTGCAGGCGTACCGGCCGGTTTCGTAGTCGCGGAGATCGCGGCGGCAGCAGGTGCAGGTGGCGAGGTCGTTCACGGCGGCTCTCCTTGCGGCGGTGCGGGCGGGACGGTCAGGCGGTGATGCGTCGGGTGGGGATGCCGGCGGCTTCGGCGAGGTCGGCGCAGCCGCTGGCCCCATGCGAGGGGTGAGGCTCCGTCCGTCGGCAGCGGGGGCTGGTGCACGGTCCAATGAAGGCCAGACATAGGTCGGCGCCGAGGCTGACCATGAACGCGTTCCGGCGCGGTCCGGCTCCGGGCCAGGGTCCGAAGTCCTGTGTCGGATGGCCTTGGGCGGGGTGCTGTTCGACGTCGACTTTGCGGCCCTTGCCGCGGAGCCAGCGCGCGTAGTGGTCGGCGTGCCAGTCAGCGCCGGAGGGGCAGTCGCCGTGGACGACGAGGAGCGGGCGCGGGCCGGCGACGCGGAGAGCCTCCTCCAGGGCTGCCCCGATCCCGGGGACGTCGTCCCAGTCGCGGGAGCCGGTGACGAGCATCCGGTAGGGCTTCACGGCGTCTCCTTGGCGGGGTAGGCGGTGAGTGCGTCGAGTACGGCTCGTGCACAATCGGCGCCGTTGTGGTCGTCGGCCCAGCTGCGGGCTGTGGCGGCGGCGAGTTCGAGGGTGCGTTCGGCGCGGCCGAGCTCGATGGCTCGACGGGCGGCCCTGCGCCGCCACTTCTCCACCTCGTCGCTGCGGTACTGCAGCAGGGCTTCGGCGACGGCCTTCTTGCCGTCGATGGGGAGCCAGTAGCCGGCGGCGTTGAGAGCGGTGGAGAGGGTGTCGAGGATGGCAGCGGCGGGTTCGGGAGGCTCGGTCATTTCGGTTCCTTTCGGGCGTCGTTGGCGGATCGGCGGGGCTGTGCGCCTCTCTGGCGTTCTCTGGGCCCGACGTCGCGGAGTCTGTCGAGCGGCTGCGAGGACGCGAGAGGGGCCTTCAGGGGCCTTCTCGGGCCTGTTCTGGTTCAGGGGCTAGGTGCGGGTGCGCTTCTTCATGGCGGCGCGGTGGGCTCGTTCGCCGATCCGGCAGCGCTCGCAGATGACTTCGCCGCGGCGCCGATGCGCTTCGTAGCCGGCGTGGTCGCCGTGACGCTGTGGTCGGCCGTCGAGGATCCCGGCCTGGCAGGCGAGGAGGACGGCGTGTTCGTTGGACTTCGCTCCGATCTTGCGGCGCATGCGCTCGGCCACAGTCCGGATAGACGAGGGCTTCATGCGCCAGGCGACGGCAATCTCCTCGGTGGTCTCGCCGCGGCCAAGGCGTTCCAGAAGCTCGACCTCTCGCCTTTCGAGAGCATCGCTCACGTCCTCCGGCGCGGGCCTGGCCATCACAGCCCCGCACAGACGTTGATCACGTTCCGCCGTGGTATCTCCCGCCGGCTGCCGGATCGCCCGTAGTCGGCGGGAACGGTGCGGCTCACGCGTCGGGGGGTCGGCCGGGGGGCTGGTGCCTTGGCGTCGGCTTCGGCTTCCCATCCGTCGTGCCACAGCGGTTCCTGGATGCCGGTCATTCGGGCTCCTTGCGGGGTGGGGGCGCGCCGGATATGGCGCGCCCCGGTCTGGGGTTACGTGGGGGTCTGGCCGGGCTGGTCGAGGAGGACGGTGGTCGGGCAGGGGTAGAGGACCGGGGTTCCGTAGCCGTCAACGCAGACGGCGCAGACGTTGGCGTCGTGCTCCCAGCGGTCGTGGAGCTCGCGGACGGCGGTGAGGGTGGCCTCGGCCCGCTGCTTCCGCTGCTGCTCGTGGCGCAGTGCGAGGTCCCAGCGGCTACGGAGCGCGTCGAGGGCGCGGTGAACGGGGCGGGTCAGTTCGCCGCCGCTGTCGGTGATGGCCTGGTGGATGGCGTACAGGTCGCCGATGTCGTTGATGGCGCCGTTGAAGGTCTCGGGGTGGCGGAGGTTGTCGAGCTCGGCTGCGAGCCGATCGCGCTCGGCCTCGGCCTGCTCGGCGCGGGCCCGCTGCTCGTTTGCCTTCTCGGCGAACCGCCCGGCCATCCGAACGGCTTGTCCGTCCTCGCTGCTGGCGGCGACGAGGATCTCCATCCGCTCGATCTCGGCCTCGGCTCGGGCGAGCGCACGGGTGAGGTCGATCGCCCGCTCGTTCATCTCGCCCTGGACCTCTTCGTGCCGGTCGAGGTCGGCGTGCAGCTGGTCGAGTCCGTCGCTGGTGATGTGGTCGATGCCGGGCCGGTCCGGGGTCTGGGTCATCGGGCGGTCCCGTTGATGGCGCGGGCGACGGCGAGCGCGGCGGTCCAGCTGTTGTCGGGCTCGTGGGCAAGGAGTTCGTACTCGGTGCCCTCGGCTGCGGTGACCTCGTTCGCGGTCTCGGCCAGCCACTGGGCGACGGCCTGGGCGACTCCGGGCCCCATGACTGCTGCCAGTTCACCGGAGGGGCCGCCGAGGCCGTTGCGGACGCCGTTGGCGTACCAGTCGGGGTTGGTGTCGACGTCGGTTTCGGCTGCGGTGGCGTGCTCGCGGAGCTTCTCGGCAGCGACATGAAGCTCGCAGGCGGGGGTGGTCATGAGCGGGCCTCCTCGGTCTCGTCGTCGGCGGGGTCCCAGGTGGCGAGCGGGTCACGGGTCGTGGTGGCCCAGGCGTTGGTGGGACAGGGCCAGCGGTGGCTGCATTCGGTGCAGTCGCCAGACGTGAGCCCGCCGGGTCCGCTGTCCTTGCTGTGGGCCTCGGCGATGCGGGCGAGGCGGGCATCGGGACCGGCGGCGGCCCAGTTGTCGTAGCGGTCGAGTGCGGCCAGGACGAGGTCCGCGGCCTGTTCGCTGATCTCGGACTGCATTCCGGCGAGGGCGCCCTGGTTGATTTCGCGGAGGACGATCTGGAGTCGCATGTCGTCGGTCATCGGGTCTCGTCCTCCGCGGTCTGGCGGGTGGCCAGAAGGTCGAGGAAGTTGACGGCGTCGTCGTCGTACCCGGCGTTCTCCATGCGGCGCGCGGCCTCGTGGAGCGATGCCGCGATGAGGGCGTCAACGCGCCTCTCGAACTCGGCGTCTTGCTCGCCGGGCTCGTAGCCAACGAGGGCTGCCAGTCGGGCGCGGGCGCTGTCGGTGGCCTGTGCTTCGGCCGGCTGCCCGACAGCGGGGACAGTGGCAGCAAGCTTGGCCTCGGCGGCGAGCGCCCGGTTGTGCATCTGGTTGTAGACCGACCACAGGACCGGGCGATCGGCGCCCTCGGCGTACCGCTGGACTTCCTGCATCAGCTCGTTGTTGACCTGATCGGCGTGCTGGAGGCTGGCCTTGTGCTTGTCGTGCAACCGCGCGATCTCGGTTTCCAGCTCGGCCAGGCGCTCGCCGCCGTCCTGCCCGTTGCCCGGCGTGCACCGGTCACCGGGCTGGCCGTGGCTGTCGGACCAGGGGGCGCCGCACTGGCCGCAGGGGACGGGCTTGGCGGCCGGGGCGGCGGGGGTCTGGCGGGCGGCGTCCGTGCGGGCGGCGTCCCGGATCCCGGCGACCAGCTCCTCGACGCGGTCGGGCGGGACGAGGCAGCCCTTGGCCGTCGTCTTGAGCCAGACGTCGTCGTCGAGCGGGACGGCGGCGATGCGGTCGCCGTTGACGGGGTTGCGGTACTCGTAGGTCATGTGTGGCTCCTGTTGGTGGGGGCTGTCCCGGAGGACAGCCCGGCGGCGAAGGTCAGGCGGTGCGGTATGCGTTCGTCGCGCGGCCGTAGGACCAGCCGAGGTTTCCGGCGATGTGGCCGCCCGCGTGGCCGGGCTCCAGCTCGCACTCCTCGCCGTCGTACTGGTCGCCGCAGACGCGGTCGTCGGCGTCGTCGAGGATCTGCCAGACGATCCGCTCACCGTTCGGAGTGACCTCGGCAAGGGTCTTGTTGGCGTGGAGGCCGGGGTGGCCCTGGTGGAGAACGCAGGTGTGGCCGCCGTGCAGGGAAGGCGTGCCACAGAGGGTCGGGCGGAGGCGGAGCGGCGGCGTCGTGGGCTTCTGGTGGGCGCCGTCGCACGCCTTGCCGAGGAAGCCGCGGTGCATCGGCACGCGCCCGTTCTTCAGCAGCTTGAACAGGCTCGGCATCGCCGTCTGGGCGGTGCACTTCGCGCCGGCGGGGCAGAGGACGCTGCCAACTGCCCACTCCTCGGTGGTGAATCCGGCCTCCAGCTCGGCACGTGCTGCTTCGACGCGGGCGGCGGTACGGGGATCGATCACGGGTCTGCTCCTTGGGGTGGGATGCTGTGGGTGGCCGTCCCGCACTTCGACTGCGGGACGGCCGGCTTGCGTGCGGAGTCAGGCGTCCGGGTGCGTGCGGCGGTACGCCTCGGCCGCGGTATGGCCGTTGACGCTCACGGACGGCGCGAGGCGCTTCGCGAGGGTCAGGGCCTCGTCCAGGGAGAAGCGGTGGCTGTTCTCCCAGCCGTCCAGGTGGAAAGGCTTCATGCCAGCCGCCCAGGTGCCGTCGGCGGCGTAGCAGCCGTGTCCGTCGTTGACCGACCAGCGGCCGTCGCCGCGGTTGTCGACGAAGAGGGTGAAGTACTTCCGGTTGATGTCGTCACGCGGGAGGACGGATACCTCGTAGCGGGTGACTTCGACGAGGACGGGCGGCTCGGTGTAGCCCAGGGCGGTGCGAATCTCGCTCATCGTCATCGCGGGGCGGGCGGGCTGGTCAGGCACGGTGTCTCCTTCGTGGTGGGCGGGTCAGGCGGCGGGGGTGCGAAGGGCGGCGAGGAGGGCTGCCCGGTTGGCGGCTTGCTGTGCGGGCGAGGTCGGCATCCGTCTGGGCTGGCACTCGTCGATCCGCCGGGCGGCTGCCTGGCTGAGGGCCCGGCGGGTCTTGCCGACGGTGCTGCGGTCGCAGCCGAGGCGAAGGGCGATGGAGGCGTCGCTGTGACCGTCGCGGACGAGGGCGGCAATGTCGGGGCGGATCTTCACGCAGCCATCTCCTCTGCCTCAAGGAACCGGCGGGCGTGAACAAGGTCGGGCAGCGGGAAGCCGTCAGCGTGGCAGGGCGTGCCGGGCGCGACCTGGCAGTGGGGGCAGACGGCGGTCGCCTCGGCCCAGATGGAGCGGCGGGCGGGGTGCGTCTCGTCGAGGGTGCGGCCGGTGGCGGGTACGCGGCAGGGCCGGTGGGGGGCGGCACCGCAGTGGGGGCAGGCGACGGATCGGGAGGGGTGCTGGCCGGCTCGCATGAAGTGGCGGAGTTCGATGGGCATCGGGGCGTTGGGGCGGATGGTCACTGGTCCTCCTTCATGGTGGGCGGGGTGCAGCCGGTGCAGCCGCACATCTGGCCTTCGTCCATGTCCTCGAGGTGGTCGGCGGTGCGGAGCCACACGCGGTACTCGTCAAGGGCCCGGGTCCAGTCGGCGGCGGTGTGCCGGGATGGCCGCGCGACGGGGCCGGTGCCGGAGGGCCAGGCGCCGGGCGGGCGGCCTGTGGGCCGTCTGGGGGCCGGAATGGCGGGCTGGTCGCGGCGGGCCTTGCCGATGGCCAGCTGGGCCCGCATGAGGGCGCGGATGCCTGCAGCGCCTTCTTCCTTGCGGATGGCGGCGATGTCCTCGGGGGTGAGGTCACTCATCGGGGTTCTCCTCCTCGACGATCTCGGCGTCCGGGATGGCCCGTTCGGCTGCGGCCTTGGCTTCCCGCTCGGCCTGCTCGGCTTCGATGCGGGCCAGGGCCAGGCGCGAGGCTTCGCGGACGCGGTCTTCCTCGGCGGCCAGCCGGGCGGAATCGGCTTCCGGTTCGCCGGCTGCGGCCCGCCGGCGGGCGGTGTGTGGCTTGGCGAGCGGCTTGCCCAGCGGGTGCATGGCGGTGGCGACGGGTCCCTTGCAGGGGCGGCCGAGTTCGGCCGAGCACGCGGGGCATACGACGCCGAGCGGTCCGGGGCGGCGGACGGTGTCGGCAAGCCGGGGCCGCGGGATGGCGGCATCCTCGTCGTCGGGCACGGGTCGGTTGCCCTGCCAGCCGCGTGCTTCGAGCTCCCGCATGAAGTCGGGGGACGGTGCGCCTTCGAGCTGGAGCCTGCCGGTGGGGGCGGGGAAGCGTCCGCTGGCGATGGCCTGGACTTGGCCGCGGTACCGGGCGAGGTACTCGCCGGTGGTCTCGTCGGGGCGCGGTTCGTACTGGAAGTTCTCCAACCGGGCGGACCGGATCTTGGAGCGGAGGGTGCGGACGTGGTGCGGCAGGATCCACAGGCGCTGGTTGGGGTCCTTGGGGGTGGTCGTGTAGTAGGCGGCAATGGCGTCCTTGGCGTCCTGATCGAGCGGGACGTCGTGGAGGGCGGCGCCCCATGCCTGCGCGGCAACAACGGACGGGCCGCGGTTGTCGAAGGCGGCGCAGTAGCCGAGGAGGATCGCGGCCTCGTCGGAGTTCATGCGGGATCTCCTTCCTGGCGGAGCTGGTTGGCAATGGCGGCCCAGCCGGCGACTTTGGCGTCGGTGCCGGTGAGGGTCTGGCCGGAGGGGAGCTGGATGACGTTGCCGGTCGGCTGGCGTTGGGCGGCACGCTGCGCGTCGTCGCGGATCCACTTCTGCCAGGCGTCGGGCCAGCTCTTACGGCGGGCGCCGGTGGATCGGTAGTGGCTGACGAACTGGGCGGTGGCGTGTTCGACGTTGATGCCGGGGTAGGTGGCAGCGGCCCAGCGGCGCATGGAGTCGGTCAGCTGGAAGCCGTCGACCTCGATGGCGGGCGCCGCGAAAGCGGCGTGGTCGGCGCTTCTACTACCTGCACCTCCCCCATCTACATCAGCCATAGATAGGGGTTGGGGTACGGGTCGGGTCGGGGCGCCGTTAGTAACGCCGTTACGAAACTCGCTGACCTGCTCTTCTTGTTCTGGAACGGATCGCTTTGAAGGCGTGTTCGTGTCGCCGTCGTGTCGCCGTCGTGTCGCGTTGCTGTCGTCGGCATGCGATTCGCCGTTTTCCGTAACGCCGTTACTACTGCCGTTACGGGAGCCCGGGATCAGCTTGCCGTTCCTGCGCTGCCTGAACCGCTCCTGACGCTCGGCGTTCTTCTTCCGCTCAGCGGTCACCTGCTCGCGGGACGGGTTGTAGTCGAGGTAGTCGTGGATCATCCAGCCGCTGTCGACGCGGTCCCAGAGGCCGGCTTCGTGCAGCTGTTGGGCGGTGGCTTTGATGCCACGGATGTGGGTGATGAGGGGAAGCTCGCGGTCGCCGATGCGTCCGTCGGTGAGGTTCTCGGCGCACCAGCAGATCGCGGACACGTGCAGCCGGAAGGCGCGATCGGACAGGAGCGCCACCTTGCGGTGCGAGGGGAAGCGGTCGTCCAGGCGGACCCAGGGCATGGGATGGTCTCTTTCCGGCTGCGGTGGGTGGGTGGCTAGGCGGCGGCCGCGAAGGCGGGCTCGGCGTGCCTGTCGATCTGCTCGCCGGTGACGGCTTCGACGAGGGCGCAGACGAGGATCTCGGCGGCGTTCGGGGTGACGGCATTGCCGTACTGGCGGACCTTGTCGCGCTTGTTCCCGAGGACGATGTAGTCGTCGCTGAAGCTCATGGCCCGGCCGATCTCGTGGGGCTCGAGCATTCGGAAGAGAACGTCGTCGACCTGAATCTCGCCCCGGACCAGGGCGTACCGGTCGCGGGTCGTGAGCGCACCGATCGGCTCGTTCACGGATCGGGGTGCGCCGTTGCCGTAGTAGGGGACGAGCATGTGCTCCCAGGTGAGGAGCGACTGGTGGCCGGCCGTAGTCATGGTCCGGAACAGCTCCGCTGGCGTGGTGCAGTGCTCGCCGCCGTCGCCCTTGCTGCCGTTGTTGCGCATCACCATGGCCGCCGGGGCGACGAGCCCGTGGTGGTTGCCGGAGGCGGTTACGGTGGCGAGGGACTCGGACACGGACCGTGCGACTGACCCGCCACCGCGAAGCTCGGCAATGAACGGCAGCCAGGCGAGGCCCGTCTCGTTCCGGGTCGTCATGGCCCGAAGCGGACCGTGCGCGGAGGCAGCGTTCTTCCCCTCCCGTCCCTCGACGGGAACCATCAGCGGCGGCACCATCAGCGCGTCGTTCTCCCGCGTGGTGCGCGCCGGCATCGGCTCCGCCACGGATACGGCCGCGTCTCGCCACGTGCCGCCGGCGGGCACCATCATCGGCACCGGACGGGCGAACTTCTTCAGCCCTGCCTCGATGCGGGCGATCGTCTTGTCGGCGAGGGGCTTGGACCGGTCGCCGATCCGCTGACCGGGGATGGACCAGTCGATCGCGGCCGCCGCGGGGAGGGCCTCGGGCTCGACGATCTGGTTGCGGCAGGACGTGTTCGGGCAGCGGTAGACGTACTGCTGCCGGTAGCGGCCCATGTCGCGCTTCGGGTCCTTGAACACCTGCATCGCCTGCACGTGCCGGTCGCAGCCCGAGCACCAGGCCCGAGGGCGAAGCCACTTGTCCCAGTCGGGGGTCCGGCCGAGGGACTCGTGCCAGTAGCCGACGTACAGCCGGTCGCGGGACTGCGGTGCCCGGTGCACGGACCGCGGGTCGGCGTGCATGCTGTTGAGGGCGATGATTCGGGTGCGATAGCCGAGCTTGTGGATCTCGCCGATCCAGCGGTCCCACTGGTCCCAGGCGCGGACGTCGGTGACGTTCTCGACGATCCCGGCCTTGACGAGTCCGCCGCGCTCGATGACGCCGCGCAGGTACAGCGGGACTTCTTCCATGAGGGCCCGGGACTCTTCCTCGGCGGACGGCTCGTCGTCCTCATCGGTGGTGGCGAGGAGGTCGAGGAGGCTGCCCTGCATGGCGCTGGCGAAGTCCCGCTTCTTGCCCTTGGCGACGGACCAGTTCGTGCACTCCGGGGAGGCCCAGAAGATGTCGGTGACGGGCCAGTCCCACACGGGGGCCTTGCGGATGTCGCCCTGGTAGTGGCTGGTCTGCGGGAAGTTCGCGGCGTGCGATTCGATGGCGAGCCGCCAGTGGTTCGCGGCGCGTTCGACGCGGACACCGGGGACGGCGTGGACGCCCTGGCTGGATCCGCCGGCTCCACAGTTTCCGGTCCAGTGGACCAGGCCATTACGGCGGCACAGCCACGTTCCATGCTCCACCGTGGGGCACCACACGACTCCGGTGTAGGTGGTCCATTCGGCGACCGCCTGCCGCAAGGGCTTGGCGGTGACCCGCTCCAGGAGCGAGACCCGCCACATCGGGTAGACGGTGCCCTTGTGCTGCATCTCCCACCGGTGGATAGACGTTGCCCGGCCGGCCAGGATGGCGGCGAACTGGAACGCCTCAGCACGGTCCTTCCGGTTCTGCGACAGGGACGAGTCGCGCGCACCGTTCCTGACCCGGGTCGTCCCGTCGGCGAGCATCGACGACTCCACCAGGAGGTCAAGCTGCGCGGAGGTGAGCTTGAGCAGCCAGGCGGGGTCGAGGACGTGGTCGGGGGCAGCGGCGAGAATGGGTGCGGCTGCCGCGACATTGAGGCGCCAGTACCTGGTGCCCTCGTAGTCCGCGACGTTCCACGCCGGCTGTCCAACGCGGCGGCCGGCTCGGCCCATGGGCGGCCCGTAGAGCGCGGTCAGCGCCTTCTCGATCCGCTCGCACTTCCCGGGGTTGACCGACGGCGACTGCGACAGGTGCAGTCCACCGTTCGCGCGGTAGCTGCCCTCGGTCCACGCCCACCCGACGAGCTCGACCAGCGCGTCATCGTGCAGGCTGCGCTCGGGCAGCTCGAAGGGCGCGCTTCGGACGACCGACGACTCGAGGTTGAGCTGGTCGGAGGTGCGGATCTGCCACTGCTTCTGGCGTCCGGACGGAGTCCCGACGCGCTGCTGGACGGGCCAGCGGTGGCCGACGGTTACCAGAGCGGAGAGAGCCTTGCCCTCGATCTTCAGCATCTTCTCGTCGACCAGGTCGAAGATGTTCATCCGCTGGATCGGCACCCAGCGCGCCACTCCGTCGACGGTGCTGAGGCTGGCGACCAGGTCCCCCTCCGCGATCTGGTCGTAGCGGCGCCACCCACGAGCGGTGAAGATCTCGGTCTCGGTGTCGGTGCAAAACCAGTCCATGACGGTGAGAGCGTCGTTGTCGTGGAGGGCCATCAGGCGGCTTCCTTTCGGGGCTCGGGGTTGCGGAGCAGCTCCTGCTGAAGGTGGTTCCGGGTGATGTCGATGGGCACTTCGGCGGTCTGCTGCTCGGCGCGCCGGCGTGTGAGCTCGCGGGTGTGCTCGGTGTTGGCGGCGCGGCAGGCATCGCAGAAGGGGGTGCCCTTGCGGCTGTGGCGCTTGTAGCCGGCGCGGGTTCCGCAGCGGGCGGGCTCTCGCGGCTTTCGGGGCGGTCGGGGCGCTGCTTCCCGCTGGCGTGCCTGCTGGCGGTAGTGCCGGTCGCACAGGCCGCGCGCTTTCACGATGTCGTCGCATTCGTCTTCGCGGCATGCGCTGGATCCGCCGATGCCGTGCTCGAACTTCCAGCGTGCGATCTGCCGCTTGTCGACTCCGACCACCTGCGCTGTGGCGGCTTCGGTCCAGCCGGCCCGCACGAGGAGGAGGGTGGCGGTGAGGCGTTCTTCGGCGGTGAGCGTGGGCCTTGGGGTGTCGCCGGTGATGGCGCGTTCGATGGCGATCCAGTCGATGTCGCCGGTGGTCGTCGTGTCGGTGGGGAGAGGGGGTCGGGTGTGGATGGCGACGGCTCGCGTGGCCAGCAGGGGCCGGAGTGCTGCGGTCATCGGTCTTCCTCCTTCCGGGGCTGGCGTGCGGGGATTTGCCAGAGGGCCTGGCAGAGTTCAAGGGATTCGACGGCTTCGCGCATGCGCCGGATGGCCCGCCAGTCGTCGAGGTCGGCGAGGATCCGGAGGGCCGCGAGCTTTCGCCAGCAGTCCGCTTCCCGGCGCTTCCGGGACGTCATGCCGCGGCTCGTCGTGCTGCGGCGGTGCCCTTCCAGGTGCGAACCCCGGAGTGGTGCACGGTGGGGCGAGGGGAGGCCGCCCAGCCGGCGGTGCGGGTGTAGCCCTCCTCCTTCAGCCGGGTGGCGAGGCGGCCCCACATGTGGCTGTCGGGCGGTTCGGGGAGGCGGTGCTCTTCGGCTATCTCGGCGAAGGTGAAGGTGCGGCCGGACGCGGCGGCATCGATGTACTTCGGCCAGACCTGGGCGAGCCACGTCTCGTAGTCCTCGGCACGCTGGCGGCGGGCGGACTGCTCGGGGACGGTGCCGTCGAGCGCGGGCTGGATGGAGGTCATGACGTTGCCCCCGTTCCGCCCTGGCCGGTGATCTCGGCGGCGGTGATGCGGGCGGGCGGGAAGGCTTCGTCGCGGCTCATCTCGCCGCGCGAGACGGACTGGAAGATGACCTGGAGCTCGGCGACGTCGGACTCGTTCCAGTCGTCCCGAGGCTGGCCGATCTTCGTCTCCAGCTGAACAAGGGAGACGCCGACCCGGGCGTACTCGGTGATGGCCTGCTGGACGCGGGCCTCGAGGGCCGTGCCGTCGCCCGCGGCGAGGGTCTCCTTGCAGATCGCGATGGCCTCGGCCGTGTACCAGGCGGGCAGCATTGCGAAGATCGCTTCACGGAGCCGGCGGGCGCCGAGGTTGGCGTTATTTTCGTAGACGTCGCGAAGGTCCGTAAGGTCCTTCTTGCCCTTGCGGGTGTCGCGGGTGTGGGGAGCGATGAAGATCTGCGAGGAGCGGGAGTTGCGCTGCAGGTCCCAGGCGTAGGCGAGGATCTCGGACTGGCCCAGAGCCGTGTCGCGGGACAACTCCATCGTCCCGTGCTGCATGTTCCCGTAGATCAAAGCGAGTTCGCGGGCCAGGTGGATCGACGGGCCGCTGATGGTCTCGCCCGCCTTCGGGTAAGAGAAGAAAGCCTTCTCGGCGAGGGCGTACTGGCGGCACGCGAACCGCATCTCTGCCTGCGCGTTCTCGATGCTGCGCGGGTTCTGCTGGGCGATGAACACGGCGGCCTTGACCTCGGCCTCGGCGCGCGACATCTCGATCGCGGTCGACTGGCCGATACGGCTGGCGGGGCTGGTGACTGGGCTGTTCACAGGTAGGTCTCCTTGTCGCGGTTCTCGATCCAGCCGGGGAGGGCTACGTAGTTCGGCTCGTCGCCGTAGCCGGTCCACACGCCGCTGGCCATGCAGTCGGCGAAGATGTCGATGGCGGCCCGGTTCTTGGCGCGGCCGATCTCGCGGGCGAAGTAGTCGATGCCGATCACGTTCACGAGGTACGGGGGCTTCTTCTCCTGCACGATGAACAGGAGCTCGGTGTCCTCGCCGCCCAAGTCGAGGGCTTGCGCGGCCTCCTCGTACCAGGCGGCCTGCATGTTGTAGCCGTACTTGGCGATGGACTTCCGGAAGGCGTCCTCGCTGGCGTCGTCAGCCGTCTTGAAGTCGGGGATGATGAGCCGGCCCGCCTGGCGCTGGGGCAGCCAGTCGAAGCGAACGCGTCGCCGGATTCCGGTGGGCCCGTCGATCCAGAACCCGGACTGTTCGGGTGCCCCGTGGGCCGGGTCGAGGAGCGCGGCGGCGAGCGGGTTGGCTCGGAGCGCCTCGCCCATCGCCTTGATCATGTCGAGTTCGTGGCGCTTGAGCGGGATCCCACCGGCAGCCCGGATGGCGGCGACCTCGGCGCGGATGGCGTCGGTGTTCCACAGGTCGTGGTCGACGAGGACGAGCTCGGGGCCGTTGCCGAGGACTTCCTTGTGGGCGGCGTTGCCGTAGTCGAAGGTCTTGGTGGCGGGCTGGGGGTGGTCCTGTTCGTGGCGGAACTTGGCGGGGCAGGACGGCGGCAGGAGCTTCCGGGCGCCGGACGAGGACAGGCTGGTCTTGTCGGCGTGGTAAGCCTCGTTGGACAGGTCGTCGTGCAGGCCCAGTGCGGGAGCCCCTGCCGCCGCGGTCACTGCTGGCCGTCCTGGGTCTCGGCGCAGCCTTCGCAGTGGGTGCCGGTGTCGGTGCGGACGAAGGGTCCGTCGATGTCGCCGCAACGGGTGCAGGTGATCACGCGGCCACCTCGCCG
Organism: Streptomyces sp. NPDC059534; assembly: GCF_042743475.1. Taxonomy (NCBI): domain Bacteria; kingdom Bacillati; phylum Actinomycetota; class Actinomycetes; order Kitasatosporales; family Streptomycetaceae; genus Streptomyces; species Streptomyces sp. NPDC059534. The sequence continues at coordinate 69,230 of NZ_JBHWAQ010000002.1, read as the reverse complement.
CTGGTCGCGATGACCGTGAGGCGGTCGACGCCGTTGGGGTCGTACTGGATGGCGACGATGGCGGCCACGTATCCGGGGAAGCCGAGGGCGAGCTTGTCGCGGTTGCCGGGGTCGGCCATGTCGATGGCCTTGATGATCTGTTCGGTGAACCCGCCGGCCTGGTAGCCGCCGCGGCCGTAGTGGAAGAGGACGTGGTTCGCGACTTCCGGGGTGATGCTGTCCATCTGGGGCTCCTGAGGGTGTGGGGTGCCAGCCGCCCCGCGCTGGGGGCTTGGGGCGGCTGGCTGGCGCGGAGCTGGGGGTGGCTCGACGCGCCGGTCTATGGGTGGGGTTACGCCTTGGCCGTCTCGGGCTTCACGGCGGTCCACTGCTCGGCCTGCTCGTCGTAGACGACGTGAGGGTTGTCGTCGACGTGGAAGCCGATGTCAGCGCCCTTGGCCGCATTGAGGCCCGTCGCAAGGCGCTCGGCCCACTCCGGCGGCTGCTTCTCGCGATGGGCGGCCACGGCGTTCCTGTGCTCGTTCTCCCACTGCTGAGGGTCGTGGCCAGCCTGCTTGGCCGTGTCCCAGGCCCACTCGCCGATCTCGCCGGAGTCGAGCTGCTCGGCCGTGTCCTCGACGACCTGGCGTGCGGCCCGGGGGTCGACCTGGTGGAGAGCGTCCAGGTAGCGGAACGCGATCCAGTTGGCGACGGCGACACGGATGTACGCGAACCACAGGTCGCCGTCGGCGTGGTAGTCGACGTCGTGCAGGTCCCACGTGGCCCGGAGCACTTCGCGCAGGCTCTCTTCACCAGCAGCCGGGACGGTACGGACCGCGCCGGTGGCGGGCTGGTCCGGCTTGGGCATAGCCGTGTCCATCTCGACGCCCTTGCCGCCGGCAGCGAGCGTCCACTGCCACAGGTCGCGCGCCTTCTCGAACGTCTCAAGGCTGACCGGTCCGAGCCCCCTCGAGTCGGTGGGCATCACCGCGCCGATGAAGTCCTCCGAGACAAGCAGCGCGGCCTTCCTGTCCGCGGTGAGGCGGACGTGAAGGTAGCTCTCGGCGTTGCCGAACCGGGCGAGCATGCTGCTGTTGAAGGACGGGAACGGCTGCTCCTCGACCGCGTACTCGGTCATGGTGTGGATCAGGCCGCGCCAGTCGGGGAACTCCAGGCCGCAGTCGACGTTGACGCTGAACGTGGCCTGCGCGGAGTTGAAGGTGGCCACGTTGTCGTCGAGCTGGATGCCGATGTCGATGCCGCCCTTGTGTCCGGCCGTCCACTCGCGCAGGGCCTTCAGGCTGGTGCCGGGGATGGTGCAGGCCCACGGCTCCTGGGCGGTGTCGTCGTGGTTGAGCTTGTAGCGGGCGGCGGCGAGCGTGTACCGGTCGGAGGCGACGGCGTAGAGGTAGCGGCCGTCGACGTCGAGGCGGATGCCGTGGAGCGGCTTGATGGTCTCGTCGCCGATGTGGGCGATGGTCTTGTCGATCAGGAGGCCGAGCTGGTGGGCGTTGACGGTGATGCTCACGATGCTCCTTCTGGGATGCTTGGGTCGCGCCCCGTCGAATTCGCCTCGACGGGGCGTCCTGCGGGGTTGTGCCGCCGGGCCGGCGGGTCGGGTCACCGCTGGGCCCGGCGAGATCAGGCGGCGCGGGGGCCGGTGATGGGGAGGAGCATCTGCGCCTGGTGGCTGGCGGAGACCTCGGGGAAGCCGTGCTTGGCGACGATGTGGTCGGTCATGTCGTCGGCCGCGGCCCGGCTGGCGGTGACGTAGACGTGGTGCTGGCAGCTCGGCGCCGGGCAGCGGAGGTAGGCGCTCACGCCGACCTCCTCGCCCTCGGTACCGGGGCGTTGAGCTCCATCCCGGCGGCCGGTGAGAAGGGGACGGCGCCGACGACGGGCCACGTGGCGACCGTGGTGTCGGGCTCGTAGCCGCAGGAGCCCCAGCGGTCGGTGACCATCCAGCGGGACGGGTGCGGCGGGGACGGCCACAGGACGGCGAGCATGGTGCCCTGCGGGTTGCGACGGACGGAGCCGATCAGGTCGGGCAGGGCGGTCGGGACAGGCTTACGCACGGGATTTCCTCCAGAGGCGGTGGCCGATAGCCACGAAGGCGAGGGATGCGGCACCAACCGCGGCGAGCTGGATCCAGGCGCGGGTCACTGGGCACCCCGCACGTCGTCGGGGATCTCGGCGAATCCGGCGAGAATGTCGGCCCGCAGGCCCGGGTCGGTGATCCAGGCAGGGACGGTGGTCCGCGGTGCGAGGTCCAGGCCGGCGAGCAGCTGGTGACTGGCAGCCGCGGGGACTTCCGGCACCGACAGCAGCGGCGACAGGACATCCACCGTGGGGCGGATCATGAGACGGCCTGCTCGGCGACGTCGACGTGGCTGAGGCAGATGCCGCCGGCGTAGCCATCGACGGAGACGACGGGCTCGCCGTGGCCGAGCGTCCAGGCCGGGGTACGGGTGACCGTGTCGAGTCGTTCGGTGGGGTCCGTCTCCCCTCCGCAGACCAGGCCCGCCTTCATGCGCTCCTGGAACTTCTGAGCGATCGGGTCGTCGGGGCGGACGCCGGGGTAGGCGATGACACGGGTTCCGACCGGGTAGCGGGAGTTGAAGTCGTCGGCGGCCTGCTGACCCTTCCGCTTCTCCTCGTCCTTCTTCGCCTTGAGCTTGGCGGCCCTCGCCTGGTGCTTGGCCTCGATCTCGTCCCGGTGCTGCTCGATGATCTGCCGGGCGTCGTCGAGGGTGATGCCGGCGTCGAGGAGCGGCTGGCAGGGCCAGGCGATCGAGTAGTCCCAGGCGTCGTCGGGGGTGCAGTGGAGGCAGTAGAAGCCGCCGAAGATGAGCTCGTCCCAGTCGTGGAGCTTCAGGAGATCTGCGCGGTCGTCGGTCACGAGGCCCTCCCGGGGATCCAGTTCGGGTAGTCGGTGTCGGCGGAGCACAGCTCGGGGTGGCGGAGCAGGTAGATCGCGTCTCCGTCGGCGACGACCTCGTCCTCGTTGCCGAGGGCGGCGTGCCGGCGCTGGGAGTCGCGCAGTACGGCGATCTGCTGCTCGAGGGCGGCCTGCGTGACGTCCAGGCGGGCGATGTCGGCGGCGGTCATCACCAGCACCTGCCGATCTCGCGAAGGGACCCGGTCCGGTTGGCGACGGCTTCCTTCGGCTCGGATCCGCCGGCCGCCATGCTGGACAGCTGGACGACCCACTTGGTCCCGTCCTGCTCGACCGACTGGTCAATCCAGCCGTTGCCGCGAGCGTCGACGTAGACCCGGCGCCGCCGGTCCGACATGTCCTCGCGGGGCAGCACTTCGGCGATCGCTCCGCGGATGAAGCGCGCGTTGACCTCGTCGCCGCGCTGGTCGAGCTCCTGCAGGATGACCCGGAGGGCTTTCTCCGCCGGGTCCAGCGGCAGGCCCTCGTGGTGCTCGGAGCGGGCCAGCCAGTTGATGAGCTCGTACTGGGCGCCGAGGGCCTCGGATCCCGGGTCGCTGTGGTCCTGGATGAAGTGCTCGTGAGAGGCGGCCACACGGTGGGCCCGGCTCGCCAGCTCGGCCAGCTGGCCCTTCAGGGCCTCGATCTCGCGGGCCATGTCGTTGGCGGCGAGGGTCACGTTCCTCAACTCGGCGCTCATCGCGACTCACCCCGCTGCTGCGGGACGGAGGGGAGGAGCCCGATCACGGTGGCGCAGTAGCTGGAGTGCAGCAGCTGGCCCGCGTCCAACTCCGGTCCGTCGATGCAGGTGCAGCCAGACGCCTTGCGGTGCGCGTCGCGCTCGGCCTCCAGCTCGGCAATCCGGCACCACGGGCAGGCGTGGGCGTACTCGGAGTCGATCAGCCAGTCGGAGTGAATCCCCTTCGGGCACTGCTGCGGGCTGAGCCGCTCGTAGCTCTCCAGCTCGGCAGCCTGCTCGGCCAGCGCCTCGGTGATGGCGAGGTCGACTGCACGCGCAGCGGTCTCGAAGTGGGAGGCGCCCCCGCTGCGGAGCATGAGCAGCAGCTCTTCACGGCGCGTCGGGTCCTGGCGGGCACTCACATCGCACCTCGCACGACGAGTCGCGGGTCGTAGGTGCCGAGCACCTTGTTGGCGCGGGCCAGGCAGGCGAGCGTGTCCTCGCGGTCGGCGGCGTCCTCGGCCCAGGCCAGCGGCCGGTAGGCCCGCATCTCACGCCGGGCACCCTCCACGTCCGACATGGCCTGGCGAACCGGCTCTGGGGTGGAGTCGAGGACGAGCAGCCTGACCTTCATCGGCATCGGGACGGGCGTCAGGGGGAGGGTGATCACGCCGCCACCTCCGTCCAGACCGTGGAGGGGAGCTGCCGGCTGTACACGAGGGCCGTCGGGCTCTCCTGGGCGGCGGCCTCCGTGATGGCCTTCTGATTCCGGCCGATCTGGACGATCAGCACGTTCGGGCCGTCGACGTCCTCGAAGGGGATGGCGACACCGAACTCGACGATGTCGCCGGGGGACTGGGATACTCGGGACACGGGGTCCTCTTCTCTCTCGCAGGTTGCATGCGGTGGAGGGGTGGATCTCGAAGGGCTGGCCGTCGGGCTCTGACCTCCGGCGGCGGCCCGCATACCGCGCTAGGCGGCGGGGGCGAGGCGGCTTTCGGCGGGGCGCATCGAGTGCTCGGCGTCGGCGGCAGCCGCTTCGTGGGCGGCAACGGCCTCGTCGCCGCGCTGGTCGTTGAACCGGTCGATCCACTCGATCCGGGCCGCGAGCCTCTTGCCGATCAGGACGGCCGGAGGGCCTTCGCCCCGCATGCGCCACTTGCGCCACGTGCTGTAGGTGATGCCGAGGCGGCTGGCGATTCCGCGCTGAATCCGGCCATCGTGGTCGCGGTAGTCCTGGGCCCAGACGAATCCCTCGGGCGGGGGCGGGACCGTGAGCTTTCGGTTCGTGGGCACTTGGTGCCTTTCTGACTGGGGGCTGGGAGCCCCTGACGGGTCTGTCACTTCTCAGGAGCCACGCTGTTCTGATTCGGAGACGCGGGCGGCGCGAAGAGGACCAGGAGGGCTACCCCGAGGACCTCCGCGGTCGCCTGGGCGTCCTCGGATTCGAGGTCGTCACGTTCGCCGGTCAGCAGGTGGCCGATGAGCGAGGGGTGGCGACCGATCGCGGTGGCGAGAGCTCGTATCGAGAAGGGGACTCCTCGACCGGGGTGGTCCATGACCCACCGGAGGATCTCTTTGCTGCGGAGTTCATAGCGCACTCTCACCGTCTCCCGATCGGAACAGTTCGGCTCTCGGTGAGAACATAGAAGCACATCGGATCCGCAGCGTCTACCGATCCGAACGGCCGGATGTGAAGTTTTCGCCAAGTCGCCACGGCGGTAGCATCAACTTGTAGACGCTTCGTCTTCGAAGCGAGAAGGTTGTACGGCCTGACCTGCAATTTGCTGGATCAGGACGGTCCAGACGAGAGACACCCGTTGTGAACGAGATCCGAGGAGAACGCGGCATGGAGGCGTCAGCCCCCGAGCAGAACCGCACTACCCCCTCGCACGACATCCCCGACAGCCTTGCCCGGGACATGGATCGCGACGCCCTGTCCCAGCTGGTCCGCACCGTCAACGACGACGGCCGCGGCGTCTCCTACCAGGAGATGGAAGACCGAGCCACGGCTGCCGGCCTGAAACTCTCCAAGCCGTACTTCCAGAAGATGGCCACCAATGCCGTCACCACGGCCCCCACGCCCGAGCGGCTGAAAGCCCTGGCCGCCGGGCTGCAGAAGCCGCTTGCCGTCGTGCAGCGGGCCGCCGCCATCCAGTACCTGGAGTACGAGGCGACCGAGTTGGCCGGCTACGACGACGACATCCGCGTGATCGTGGCCCACCTCGCGGGCATGGGCCGTTCCGAGCGGCGGCGATGGCAGGCGATGATCGAGGCCGACGAGCGGGCCAAGCGCGACGAAGGCTGAGGCAGACCGGCACGGGGTGCCTCTGGATACGGATCGGATCGGATCGGCGACGGACCGTTGTGGACCGGTCAAGGTGGCGATATCTTGCCGGTTCAAGCCCATTCGTACCAGGGGACCCCCATACCCTGCGCGGCCCCACGGGGGTGGATCTGTGCTGTCCGTCACCTATGCGCTCGAAGATCTTCCGGAGGATGCACCCGTTCGCGTCAAGGAAGGGCGGGGGTGGGTCCACTACGAACTCTCCCGCGGCCTGTTCGTACCCGAGGGGGTGGCCGCCCTCAACTCTGCTACCGAGCTGATCATCGCTGGGGGACAGTGGTTCCAGCTATGGAGAGGTGAAGTCGTCCGCTTCAACTCGCCGGAACTGGAAGGAGTCCCCCATGCCCGGGTACATCGAGGACCGCTGGTTTAAGAAGGGTCCGCCCGACCCGCTAACCGGCCGGTCGACGCGCGTCAAGACAGCGCGAAGCGGCCAGGGGAAGCGATGGCGTGTCGCCGGCATCCCCGGCGTGCGGGACCGCTCGTTCGAGAAGGAAGCCCAGGCGAAGGCATGGCTGAAGGCGTCCGCCACTGACGCCAGCCGGGGAACGTTCTACGACCCACGCGACGGCAACATGCCGCTCGAGGAATACGTGCGCGTCCACTGGTGGCCGCACCTACGGAAGCCGCCGACGACCAAGCAGTCGATGAAGCCCCGGGTCTTCAAACACATCATTCCGCACGTTGGGCACCTGCCGCTGAACCGCATCGGCCACGACGAGATTCGCGCCTGGCTCACGCGCGTTGAGCAGGACATCGACGTCAGCACGGTCCGCACGACGTGGCGCCACTTCTCTTCGATCCTGCAAGCCGCGCACAAGGCCAAGAGGATCCCCGAGAACCCGTTCCGCGACGAAGATCTCTCGCCTCCTGCCGCACCGCCTTCGAGAGCCAAGGCGTGGCCTCGGGAGACCGCCGCCGCGGTGCGGGCGGAGCTGGGCTCGAGGTACGGCATCCTGCTGGACCTCGGCGCCGCGGCCGGCCTGCGCCAGGGAGAGTGCTTCGGCCTCTCGCCGGACGACATTGTCGGCGAGGAAATCAGTATTCAGCGGCAGATCGTCATCGTTGCCGGCCGCCTCGCCTTTGCTCCCCCGAAGGGCAACAAGACGCGCCTCGCGCCCTGTCCGCCGGAGCTCGCGGAGGCTATCAAGGAGTACGCGAACGTGCATCCGACGATGGAGGTGACGCTGCCGTGGGTTGACCCGGACAGGCCGAATCTTGAGTGGGACAAGCGGCCCCTACGAACGGTGCGTCTTCTGGTGACCACGTCCCGGAAGGGTGCCATCAGCCGCAAGACGTTCGACGAGAAGACCTGGAAGCCGGCGCTCGTTCGCGCCGAGGTGATCGCGGAGCCCGAGGTCGAGCGCGTCGACAGGCCGAGCCAGAGGCCGCTGATCCGGACGCGGTGGCACATGCCGCGTGAGGATGGCTTTCACGTGACGCGTCATACGTTCGCCAGCGTGGTGCTTGCCGAGGGCGAGACGATCACGCAGCTCGCTGCCTGGCTGGGTCACTCGGATCCTGCCTTCACGCTGAGGACCTACGTGCACTTCATGCCGAAGTCGGGGAAGCGCGCCATGGTGGCCCTGGGGTCATGGGTGTCTCAGGTCGCGTCTTCCGACTCCAATCCTCCCCAGATTCTCCCCAGCGGAGCACCTGAGGAAGAGGAAGCCCCCTAAGCCCCAGGTCAGGGGCTTAGGGGGCAGACGAGCCGGGCTGTACGCCGGGTTCTGTGCCCCGGGACCTCGCGGTCGTCGGGGCGACGGCCATCCATCTAGGACCGGCGTTGCCGCCGGCCTCCTGCGGTCTACCCGCGGACTCGGGCGAGCAGCCCTCGAACATCCGCGCAGGGACACCGGGGTGTCCCCTCTTGACCTTGCTCCGAGTGGGGTTTACCTAGCCGCCTGAGTCACCTCAGGCGCTGGTGGTCTCTTACACCACCGTTTCACCCTTACCGGGGACCGAAGTCCCCGGCGGTCTGTTTTCTGTGGCACTGTCCCGCGGGTCACCCCGGGTGGCCGTTAGCCACCACCCTGCTCTGTGGAGCCCGGACGTTCCTCGGGGGGATCCGGAGATCCTCACGCGGCCGCCCGCCCGGCTCGTCTGCCGTGCCGCCCATGCTACCCGCCGATCCGGAAGCCGCTTGACCTTGCCGCTGCGTCAGGGTTTCTACTGGGCGCATGCGTATCGGCGAGATCGCCGCGCTGGTCGGGGTCACTCCCCGGGCCGTGCGGCACTACCACCAGTCGGGGTTGCTGCCCGAGCCCGCGAGGCGGGCGAACGGGTATCGCGACTACGGGGTGCGGGACGCGGTCCTGCTCGCGCGGATCCGGCGGCTGACCGAGCTGGGGATCGGACTCGACGAGGTGCGGGTGGTGCTGGCGGACGACGAGGGGCGGGGGCTCGTGGAGGTGCTGGAGGAGCTGGCGGAGGACCTGGCACGGCAGGAGGCGGTGATCAGGCGGCGGCGGGAACGCCTCGCGGTGCTCCTCGCGGAGGCGCGGGCCGGGCGGCTGCCCGCCGAGGGGCCGGTGTCGCCGGAGCTCACGGCGCTGCTCGCGGGTCTGGGCGAGCTGCCCGAGTCGCCGATGGCGGCGAAGGACCGGGAGATCCTGGCGCTGCTCGACGTCGTCGTGCCCGAGGAGGAGCGGGCCCGGTTGATGGGGCTGATCGGGGGGACGGCGGAGCACGCGCGCGAGGTGTACCCGCTGCTCGACGCGCTCGCCGGGGCGGAGCTTGACGACCCGCGGGTCGCGGAGGCGGCCCGGGTGCTCGCCGCCTGCCTGCCGGACGAGCTGGGGGTGGAGATCCCGGCCGCCGGGCCGGGTGACGGTTCCTCCGACGCCTCCCTCGCCGAGACTTTCTTCGCGGACCTCGCCCCGGCCCAGTCGGCGGCCGTCCGCCTGGCGATCCGTCTGGTGCGGGAACGCGGGGAGGGCGGACGCCGGGAGAACGAGCACGGGGAGGCCGGACACAGGGGGAACGAGCACGGGGAGACCGAACGCGGGGCGACCGGGCACAAGGAGAACGAGCGCGGGGAGCGGGAGCTGTGACGGATCCGTATGGGACCGCCGGGGATCCCGGGGGCCGTTCCCGGCCCCTCCGGTTCCTGCGTCTCGTCGCCTACGCGGCCCTGCCCGCCGAGGTCGTGCTGGCCGTCCTGGTCGTCGGCGGGGTGCGGATACCCGGGGCCGTGGGGGCCGTGGGCGAGCTCGTCGTGGTCGGGCTGCTGCTCGCCGAGGGGCTGGCGTACCTGCGGCTGCGGCGCCGGGGGGCGTCGCGCCGGGCGGCCGTGGCCGAGCTGGTGCCCGAGCCGGTGCTGCGGCTCGTGGGGCACGAGTTGCGCCTGATGGCGAGCCTGGGGCGGTGGGTGGCGCGGCGGCCGCACGGGGTGGCCGGCGCGGACGGGGTGTTCCCGCACGCGCGTGACCAGGCGGCGCTGATGTACGGCTTCGCGTTCGTGTGCGTGGTCGAGACGGTCGGGATGTCGTATCTGCTCGCCGCCTGGCCGCTGGTGCACGCGGTGGTGCTCGTGCTGGACGTCTACACGGTGCTGTTCGTGCTGGGGCTGCACGCCGCGTCCGCGACCCGCCCGCACACGCTCACCGGGGACGCCGTGCGGCTGCGGCAGGCCGCGCACGTCGACGTGCGGGTCCCGCTGGACCGGATCGCGGCCGTCCGCCACGAGTCGCGCTTCTCCCACGAGAAGGCCGAGGGCGAGCTGAACCTCGCCGTCGGCTCGCAGACCTCCGTCACGATCGAGCTGGCCGAACCGGTCGACGCGCCCCGGCTGCTCGGCGCGCCCCGGCCGGTGACCGTCGTCCGTGTCCACGCGGACGACCCGCGGGAGCTCGTACGGGCGCTCACACGGGCGCGAACAGCACTTTCGCCGATCCCGGTTCCGCCGCCGCCAGCCTGACCCGCAGCCATTCCCCCAGCGGGAGGGGGGAGCCGCCGCCCTCGATCCGGGCGACGACCGCCGGGTCGTCGAGGTGGACGGTGCCGACGGCGGGTTCGCGCTCCTTCACGTCGATCACGTACGCGTCGAAGATCTCGCCGATCCGGTCCCGCAGGAGCGCCGCCTCGACGATGTCGACGCTCTCCCGCTCGACGGTGTTGGCGCGGCGCGAGCCGGCGGCCATCTCGTCGGGGAGGGCGGGCAGGGCGGCCCGTACCCACTCGGGCGGCTCGTTCCCGGCGACCGCGGACAGGCACAGTTCGCCCGCGTACCGGTCGACGAGCCGGCGCAGCGGCGCGGTGCAGTGGGTGTACTCGTCGGCGACGGCGGCGTGCACGGCGGGGGTGGGGACGTGGCCGTCGGTGAAGACGGTGTACCCGGCGCCGCGCAGCAGGGTCGTGCACTCCTGGAGGAAGGCGGCGTGGCGCGGGTCGGAGGGGTCGGCGGAGCGGACGACGTCCGCGTACGAGACGTGGTGCGGCCAGTCGACGCCGAGGGCCTGCGCGGAGCGGCGGAGGCGGGCGACGGCGCCGTCGGGGGCGGTGGGGAGGGTGCGCAGGATGCCGGTGCCGGCGGCGGTCATGAGGTCGGCGGCGGCCATGCCGGTGAGCAGGGAGATCTGGGCGTTCCAGGCGTCGGCGGGGAGCGGGGCCCGGTAGGCGAGCGAGTAGGTGTGGTCGGTCTCGACGATCTCCTGTTCGGGGGCGCTCAGGGAGATCCCGCCGCGTTCGGCTTCGAGGGCTTCGCGGAGCCGCCCGATGTCCCGGAGCAGGGCCAGCGGTTCCTCGGCCGTGCCGTCGTCGATCCGCCGCTGGGCGCCCGCGTAGTCGAGTTTGGCGCGGCTGCGGACGAGGGCGCGGCGGACGTCGGTGGCGACCCTGCGGCCCTGGGCGTCGAGGTCGATGCGCCAGAGCAGGGCGGGGCGGGGTTCGCCGGGGAGGAGGCTGGCGGCTCCCTCGGAGAGGACGGCGGGGTGGAGGGGGACCTTGCCGTCGGGGAAGTAGAGGGTGAGGACCCGCCGGTGGGCCTCGGCGTCCAGCGCGCCGCCGGGGGTGACGAAGGCGGCGACGTCGGCGATGGCGTAGTGGACGCGGTAGCCGCCGTCGGCCCTGCGGGCCAGGTGCATGGCCTGGTCGAGGTCGGTGGAGGTCGGCGGGTCGATGGTGAAGAACGGCAGGTCCGTGGCGTCGTACGCGGGGAGCCGGGGGGCCTTGGCGGCGGCCTCGGCCTCGGCCAGGACGGCGGGTGGGAACTCCTCGGGGATCGCGAGCTCGGTACGCAGTGCGCGCAGGGCGGCCCGCAGCGGAGCCTCGGCTGCGCCGGTCACGTGGATGTGGCGGCGGGGCATGGACCGAGCGTATGGCCGGGCCGGGGGTGCGGCATGTCGAAGCCGTGCGGGCGCGCGCCGGGGAAGCGCGGGGCACACGGCGGGGAAGCTCGGGGCGGGGAGGGGTCGCGCACCTCGTACGCTGGACGGCCGGGGCCGCACCCCCGTTTCCGTACGTACGAAGGAGAACCGCCGTGCTCGTGCTGTTGCCGCCCTCCGAAGGCAAGGCGTCCTCGGGGCGCGGGGCGCCGCTCAAGCCGGAGTCGCTGTCCCTGCCGGGGCTCGCGGAGGCGCGGGCGGCGGTCCTGGACGAGCTGGTCGAGCTGTGCGCCGCCGACGAGGAGAAGGCGCGCGAGGTGCTGGGCCTGAGCGAGGGGCTGCGCGGCGAGGTCGCGAAGAACGTGGAGCTGCGGACGGCGGGCGCGCGGCCGGCCGGGGAGATCTACACGGGCGTGCTGTACGACGCGCTGGGTCTGGCGACCCTGGACGCGGCGACCCGGAAGCGGGCGGGGCGCTCCCTGCTCGTCTTCTCGGGGCTGTGGGGCGCGGTGCGGGTCACGGACCGCATCCCGTCGTACCGCTGCTCGATGGGGGTCAGGCTGCCGGGCCTCGGCGCGCTGGGCGCCCACTGGCGGAACTCCATGGCGTCCGTGCTGCCCGAGGCGGCCGGCGACGGGCTCGTCCTCGACCTGCGTTCGTCGGCGTACGCGTCGGCGTGGAAGCCGAAGGGCGAGGTGGCGGCGCGGACCGCGACCGTACGGGTGCTCCACGCGCCGACCCGCAAGGTCGTCAGCCACTTCAACAAGGCGACGAAGGGCCGGATCGTCCGGAGTCTGCTGGAGGCCGGCGCGGAGCCGGGTTCGCCGGCGGAGCTGACGGGGGCGCTGCGCGATCTGGGGTACGTGGTGGAGGACGGCGGGAAGGCGGGGGCGCTGGACGTCCTGGTGGACGAGATCCACTGACTTCCGTTGCACCCTCCGCAACGACCGTTGCGGGTGACGTTCGCCATGGGCAGGATGAGGCCCATGACGAGCGTGTTCGGCCTTGCCCCGGAAGCCCCTGACGTCCCCGTCGTCCCCGTGGTCGTGATCGAGGACGCCGCCGACGCCGTACCCCTGGCCCGCGCCCTCGTCGCGGGCGGACTGCCGCTGATCGAGGTCACCCTGCGCACCCCGGCGGCGCTCGACGCCGTCCGGGCGATCGCGGCCGAGGTGCCGGAGGCGGTCGTCGGCGCGGGCACGGTCGTCTCCGCGGCCGGCGTCGCGGACGCCGTCGGCGCCGGGGCCCGGTTCCTGGTGAGCCCGGGGTGGACCGAGCGGCTGCTCGGCGCGATGCGGGAGTCGGGCGTGCCGTTCCTGCCGGGCGTCTCGACGGCCTCGGAGGTCGTCGCCCTCCTCGAACACGGGGTGCGGGACATGAAGTTCTTCCCCGCCGAGGCCGCCGGCGGCGTCCCGTACCTGAAGTCCCTCTCCGGCCCGCTCCCCCAGGCCCGCTTCTGCCCCACCGGCGGCATCTCCCTCGCCTCCGCCCCCGCCTACCTCGCCCTCCCGAACGTCGGCTGCGTCGGCGGTACGTGGATGCTCCCGCCCGACGCCCTCGCGGCCCGCGACTGGGCCCGGGTCGAGTCCCTCGCACGGGGGGCGGCGGCGCTGGGACGGGGGCTCGCGGTGCCCGTCAGCGGGTGAGGCGGGTGAACTCCACGGCGAGGTGGTCGGTCACCGGGCGGTAGCCGAGACGCCGATAGAGGGCGTTGCTGGTGGGGTTGGAGAGGTCGGTGAAGAGCAGGACGTGGGAGGCGCCGGAGGCGAGGGCGGTACGGCCGACGGCGGCGGTGGCACCGGCCGCGTAGCCGTGGCCCCGCTCGGCGGGCGGGGTGTAGACGAGGTGGACGCGGGCCTGGCCCTCGATCGCGCGGGAGACGGCGGCCATCGAGACCGGGCGGCCGTCGGGCCCCTCCCAGAGGTGCAGCCGTCCCTCGGAGATCCGTTCGGCGACGAAGCCGGTGTAGTCCGCGGCGGGCTCGTCCCCGACGGCCACCACGAACTCCCTCGCCCAGGCGGCGACGAGCGGCACGTCCGCCCCGGTGGCGGTCCGGCCGCGCCCGGCCGGGGCGGGGTCCGGCGGGGTCGGTTCGCCGAGCCGGAAGAGCCGCAGCCGTGTGGTGACCGTCCAGGGACGTGCGGACGCCCGCGCGTACGCCTCGACCGCCGCCGTCTCGCCGCGCAGCACGGCCGGCTCCTCCCCCGCCGGGAGGCCGAGGGCGCGGCGGGCGCGGCCCGGGAGGGCGACGGCGTCGGCCGGGCGGGCCAGGGCGCGGGCCGCCTCCTCCGTCGTCGCGCCGAGGTCGAGGGCGCCGGACCGGGAGAGCGCGAGCACGCCGGTGACGCTGCCGGCGGGCTCGGTCCACCAGCCGAGCCGGTCCGCGCGGTCCATCAGGGTCAGCACGGCGGTGTTGCGGGCGGGCTCGGCGGCGAGGTGCCGCGCGGCGGCCGCGCGGAACGCAGTGGGGTCCTCGGTGAAGTGCCAGGTCATGACGGGATGGTGGTACGGGGCGGGACCCCGCGCCACCCGTTTGTCCGCCTGACGCTCCCTCAGGCCCGCAGGTGGGACGTGTCGTTGAGGAGGCGCACGGACGCGTTGCCGTCGGCGTAGTAGGCGACGGCGGAGATCGAGGCCGCCGACAGCTCCATCCGGAACAGCGACTCCGGCGGGGCGCCGAGCGCCAGCCGGACCAGGGTCTTGATCGGCGTGACGTGGGTGACGAGGAGGACGGTCCGGCCCGCGTACGCGGCGGCCAGCCGGTCCCGGGTCGCCGCCACGCGCCGGGCGACGGTCGCGAAGCTCTCGCCCCCGCCGGTCGGCGCGGCCTTCGGCGAGGCCAGCCAGGCGTCGAGATCCGCCGGGTACCGCTCGCGGGCCTCTCCGAACGTCAGCCCCTCCCAGGCGCCGAAGTCCGTCTCCCGCAACCCCTGCTCGATCCGTACGTCGAGCCCGAGCCGGGCGGCCACGGCGGCCGCCGTCTGGCGGCAGCGGGTGAGCGGCGAGCTGACGATCTCCTGGATCGTGCCCCGCGCGGCGAGCGCCTCGGCGACGGCCTCCGCCTGCCGCAGCCCGGCCGCCGACAGTTCCGGATCGCTGCCCCCGCTTCCCGAGAACCGCTTCTCGGGCGTGAGCGCCGTCTCGCCGTGCCGCAGCAGCACGAACGTCGCCGGAGCCCCCATGTCGGGCCCGGCCCAGCCCTGCCGGGCGGCGGGAGCGGCGGCCTGCGGCGGCTCGGCGGCGGCGCCGGTCGTCGGCGCGGCGGGCTCCGAGTGGACCACGGCGGACGCCTCGGCCTCGAAGTCGCCGGTCGCCTCCGCGTGCGCGGCCGAGGCCAGGGAGGCGCGGGCCTGGGCCGCCAGTACCTCGTCGGGGGCGAACAGGCCGTCGTCGGCTCGCCCGGCGGTCCCGGAAGCCGTCGGCGCGGAAGTCGTCGGCGCGGAGGCCGTCGCCAGCGCCGCGCGCGCCCGGGCCGCGCCCGCCGTGGCATCGCCGGGGGGTCCCGCCGGGGGCGGGGCCGCGGCGTTGCGGGCGGCGGAGGCGTCGAGGCCGGCCGTCGACCCGGAGGGTTCCCACTGGCGGCCGCGCTTGCCCGCGTCCATCGCCTCGTTGGCGAGGCGGTCGGCGTGCTTGTTGCGCTCGCGGGGGATCCACTCGTAGCGGACCCGGCCCGCCGGGAAGACCCGGCCGGCCTCGGCCGCCAGCGGCTTCATGTCCGGGTGCTTGATCTTCCAGCGGCCGGACATCTGCTCGACGACCAGCTTGGAGTCCATGCGGACGTGGACGGCGGCGTCCGGGAAGAGTTCCCGGGCCGCCTTCAGGCCCGCCACCAGGCCCTTGTACTCGGCGACGTTGTTCGTCGCCACGCCGATGTACTCGGCCGCCTCCGCGAGCGTCTCGCCCGTCACCGGGTCGAGGACGACCGCCCCGTATCCGGCGGGCCCCGGGTTGCCCCGGGAGCCGCCGTCCGCCTCGACGATCAGCTCACGCGAAGACGTCATTACAGACCGGACTCCGAGGTGCGGACGAGGATGCGGCGGCAGTTCTCGCACCGGACGACCGTGTCCTTGGCCGCGGCGCGGACCTCGTTGAGCTCGGTGATGTTGAGCTCGATGTGGCAGCCCTCGCACTTGCGCTGGTACAGCCGGGCCGCGCCGACGCCGCCCTGCTGCTCGCGGAGCTTCTCGTACAGCTTCAGGAGGTCGGCCGGGACGGAGCCCGCGACGAGCGCGCGCTCCTTGGTGACCGTGGCGGCCTCGGCGTCCAGCTCGCCCTCGGCGGCGTCGCGGCGGGTGGTGGCGTCGTCGCTCTTGGCCTGCACGGCGGAGACGCGCTCGGTGAGCTCGCCGACGCGCTCCTGGAGGGACTCGCGGCGCTCCATGACCTCCAGGACGATCTCCTCGAGGTCGCCCTGGCGCTTGGCGAGCGAGACGATCTCGCGCTGGAGGTTCTCCAGGTCCTTCGGGGAGGACACGGCGCCGGAGTCGAGCCGCTGCTGGTCGCGGGCGGCACGCTGGCGGACCTGGTCGACGTCCTGCTCGGCCTTGGTCTGCTCGCGGCCGCAGTCGCTCTCCTCGGTCTGCGCGGCGACGAGCAGGTCACGCAGCTGGGTGAGGTCCTTGGTCAGCGACTCGATCTCGGCGTGCTCGGGCAGCGAGCGGCGCTTGTGGGCGAGCTGCTGGAGTCGCACGTCCAGGCCCTGGACGTCGAGGAGGCGGATCTGGTCGGCGGGCGCGGCGTTCAGTTGGGGGCTCCAGGGGAGGTGTGGTGGGAGGACCAGGGGTCGGTGACCGTCTTCGAGACGTGGACGCGCAGGTCCCAGCCGTGGCGGTCGGAAATCTCGTCGAGCTGGGCGGCGGCCTGCTCGCACCAGGGCCATTCGGTGGCCCAGTGGGCGGCGTCGACCAGGCCCAGCGGGCCGGACGACGTGTGCGCGGCCTGGGTGGCCTCGGAGACCGGGTGGTGGCGCAGGTCGGCGGTGAGGAAGGCGTCCACGCCCGCGGCCCGTACGGCGTCGAAGAGGCTGTCGCCCGAGCCGCCGCTGACGGCGACCCGGCGCAGGATCATGGCCGGGTCGCCGGCGACCCGGATGCCCTGCGCGGTGGCGGGCAGCCGCTTGGCGGCGCGGGCGGCGAACTCGGCGAGGGTCTCGGGGTGGTCGAGCTCGCAGATGCGGCCGAGGTTGCTCTCGGGCACGAGGGGGCCGGTGACCCGGAGGTCGAGCGCGCCGGCGAGGGCGTCGGAGACGCCGGGGTCGGCGGTGTCGGCGTTGGTGTGCGCGACGTGGAGGGCGATGTCGTGCTTGATGAGGCGGTGCACGACGCGGCCCTTGAAGTGGCCGGCCGCGACGGTCGTCGTCCCGCGCAGGTAGAGCGGGTGGTGGGTGACGATCAGGTCGGCGCCGAGGGCGATCGCCTCGTCGGCGATCTCCTGGACGGGGTCGACGGCGAAGAGCACGCGGGCGACCTCGGCGTCGGGGTCGCCGCAGACCGTGCCGACGGCGTCCCACGACTCGGCTCGCTCTGGTGGCCAGAGGGCGTCGAGCTCGGCGATGACTTCAGACAGACGGGGCACGAGGGAAAGGCTACCTGGCCCCCGTGCCCCGTCGTCCTGGCCTGTGGACAACCCCGCCTTACTTGACCAGGTCGGCGCGCAGGTCGTCGAGGACGCTGTTCGCGGCCGTCACGCCGAGGCCGAGGTACCAGGTCTCGTCCGGGACGTCCTTGGCCTGGCCGGCCTTGACGGCCTTGAGGCTCTTCCAGAGCGGGTTGGCCTGGGCGGTGTCCTTCTTGGTGGCCTTGGCGTCGCCGTACACGCCGGTGAAGATCCAGTCGGCGTCGGCCTCGTCGATCTTCTCGGGGCTGATCTCGGCCGCGAGCTCGTCGATCCGCTGGTTCTCGGGCCGGGGCAGGCCGGTGTCCTCCAGGATGGTGCCGATGAAGGACGCCTTGGCGTACAGGCGGATCTTGCCGGGGAGGTAGCGGACCATCGAGACGGTCGGCTTGTCCGGGCCGATGTCCGTGCCGAGCTGCTTCGCCTTGGTCTCGTACGCGGCGAGCTTCGCCTTCGCCTCGGCGGTCCTGTCGAGCGCGGCGGCGTTGAGGAGGTAGTTCTCCTTCCAGGTGAAGCCCGGGCGGATGGAGAACACGGTCGGCGCGATCTTCGACAGCTCGTCGTACTTGTCCGCGGCGCGGAGCTGGCTGCCGAGGATCAGGTCGGGCTGGAGGTTGGCGATGGCCTCCAGGTTGAGGTTGTTGATGGTGCCGACGGACTTCGGGGTGCCGGCGTCCTTCGCGAGGTAGCCGGGGATGCCGTCGTCGCCCTCGGAGGGGGCGTAGCCGACGGGCCGGATGCCGAGGGAGACGACGTTGTCGAGCTCGCCGACGTCGAGCACGACGACCCGCTTGGGGGCGGCCTTGAGCTCGGTCCTGCCGAGCGCGTGGGTGAGGGTGCGCGGGAACTGGCCGGGCTGCGCGTCGGTGCCCATGGCCGCGGTCTTGGCGGCGGCGTCGCCGAAGTCCTTGCCGCCGGTGGCGACGTCCTTCTTCTTGGCCGTGTCCTCCTTGGCGGGGGAGGCCCCCGTGTCGGAGCTTCCGCCTCCTCCGCAGGCCGCGAGCGAGAGCGCGGCGGCGAGGGCGGCGGCGGTGCCGCGGCGGCGGAGGGACATGAGAAGGCTCCTGTACGGGTCGTCCTGGCGGGGACACGGGCGCGTCCTGGCGGAGCCGCAGGCTCCGCTTAGGGTCGCCTTACCTTACTCACCTTGGGTCACTCCAGCACAACCGCCCCCTCACCCTCAGCCGAACCGCCGCACGACCACCCTTATGTGTGAAGTGACCCGGCTCGTGTTGTTCGGCTGGAAGTGCGAAAACTAGCTTCGTGGCCGGAGGTGACGAGTCGATGACAGCGTGTGCCATCGAGACCGCGGCCGAGGACGACGGCCGCGACCGGGAACGCGGCGGGGACACCGCGTGGCCGACGGGGTTCACGATCACGGCGAACGGCGCGTACGCGGCCCGGCTCGCGGGGGCCGGCAGCGCCCTGTACGTGGAGCGGTGGACCCTCGACGGCCCGGAGCCGTACGCCGTGCCGCTCCCCCTCGGCCAGCCGGAGGAGCCGGGCACCCAGCTGCTGCCCCTCGCCGACGGCCGGGTCCTCGTCGCCCGCCGGGTGGACGGGCGGCGGAACACCTTCTCGCTGCTCTACCCCACCGGCCCCGCCACCGGCGAACTCCCGCTCGGCGCGGTGGAGGCACCCGGCTCCGAGCACCTGGTCCTCCTGCCGCCCGCCCCCGACGGCGTCCGCGCGTACGCCCTGTGCGTGGGCCCCGACACGACCACGCTGTGGCTGGTGGCGGGCGGCGCCTTCGGCCCCGAGCAGGTCGCCGAGGTCAAGGGCGGCTGCACGGGCGGGGTGTGGCTCGACCGCGCGGGCCGGATGCTCGCGCTCGACCGGCGGATCGACGGCGGGCCGGTGAAGGCCGTCGCCGTCGACCTGGAACGGGGCGGTGAGGTCACGCCGCTGCTCCAGATCACCGAGGAGAGCGACGACCGGCTGCTCCTCGCGGACCCCGACAGCGGACTGCTCCTGATCCGCTCCGACGCCCCGTCACCGGGCCACGACCGGCTGGGCTGGGGCGTGCTGGGGAGTCTGCTGCCGGTGCGGTTCCCGGAGTGCCTGCGGCTCGACGACGCGGCGGTGACGCCGTTCGCGGCGCAGCCCGGCCAGGTGCTCGTGCCGGAGAGCTGCTCGGTGGCGCTGCGGATCGACGCGGCGGCCGGGAGCTGGGTGGGCACCTGGCGGCCCTCCTCCCGCCGGATGGGCCAACTGGCCGCCCCCGTCGGCTGGCTGGCCGGTGCGGGCCTGTGGACGGCCGACGGGCTGCTGCGGCTGCCGTACGCGACGGCCGAGGTGCCGTGCGGTCTCGCCGGCCTGGAACCGCCGCCGGAACCCGAGCCGGTGGCCGTGGCCGCCGACACGCCGCGGGCATGCCGACCCGTGCCGCTCCAGCAGGCACCGCTCACGGACCGCAGGCCCGCTGACTAGAATCACCCGCCGCACGACCAGATCGATTCGTACGGGGTGAGTTCCATCATGGCGGAAGCAAGCACGCAGGGGCAGGAGCCGAACGGCTCCGGCAGGCATCGTGGCGAGGCGTCGCCGGCGGAGGACTCCGCGTCCTCGCCGCACGGGCGTCACCGCCGCGAACCCGACGCGAAGTGACCGGTTCGCACACGGGATGACGAAGGGCCCCGGGGTCTCCCCCGGGGCCCTTCGCCGTCCCCACCTCCGCCGCCCCGCCCCCACCGGGCGACCGGCGTCGGTCCTTCCCCGCCCCCGGGCCGGGTCAGTCCTTCCTCAGCCCCAGCACCTCCGCCGCCGCGAAGGTCTCGCCGGCCGGGCGGGAGGCGTAGTGCGGGGTCAGGACGGCGTCCAGTTCCTCGTACGTGAACGCCTCCTTGGCCGTGTCGAACTTGGCCGAGACGCGCGGCCGGTCCACGACCGCCACCATCCCGCCGTGCACGACGAGCAGCTGGCCGTTGACCCCGGCCGCGGCCGGCGAGGCCAGATAGCCGACGAGCGGGGCCACGTGCTCCGGCGACAGCGGGTCGAGCTCGCCCTCCCCCGGCTCCCCGAAGCCCGCGAAGACGTCCTCCGTCATCCGGGTCCTGGCCCGCGGGCAGATGGCGTTCGCGGTCACCCCGTACCGGGCGAGGGCGAGGGCCGTCGAGGTGGTGAGGCCGACGATGCCGCCCTTCGCCGCCGCATAGTTGGGCTGACCGGCCGAGCCGGCGAGGAACGCCTCGGAGGAGGTGTTGACGATCCGGCCGTACACGCCGGTCTCCCCCGCCTTGGCGCGGCCCCGCCAGTGCACCGCGGCGAAGTGGGTCGTGTTGAAGTGGCCCTTGAGGTGGACCCGTACGACGGAGTCCCACTCGTCCTCGGTCATCGAGAAGACCATCCGGTCGCGCAGGATGCCCGCGTTGTTGACCAGGACGTCCAGCTTGCCGAACTCGGTCACCGCCAGGTCCACCAGGGACCGTGCCGTCTCGAAGTCGGAGACGTCGCCGAGGTGGGCGACCGCCCGCCCGCCGGCCGCGCGGATCTCCGCCGCGACCTCCTCGGCGGGCGCGGCGGAGGCCGCGCCCGAGCCGTCCCGGCCGGGCTGCCCGTAGTCGTTGACGACGACGGCCGCGCCGAGCCGGGCCAGTTCCAGCGCCTCGGCGCGGCCGAGACCGCGCCCGGCGCCGGTGACGATCGCGCTCAGCCCTTCCAGAGGGAGTGACATCTCGCGGGGGTCCTCTCAGATCTCGAAGCGGTCGGGCCTCGAAGCGGTCAGATCTCGATGCACGTGCGGAGGGCGACGCCGGTGCGCATCTGCTCCAGGGCCTCGTTGATGCCCGCGAGCGGTACGCGGTGGGTGATGAGCGACTCCAGGTCGATGCGGCCCGCCCGCCAGAGCGCGATGGCCCGCTCGTACGACCGGAGCACGTCCCCGCCGCCGTACATGGAGGGCAGGATGCGCTTCTCGTCGAAGAACAGCTCGAACATGCTGAGCTGGAGGTGGTCGTCGAGGGCGCCCGCGCCGACGACGCAGAGGGTGCCGCCCCGCCGGGTCGTCTCGTACGCGGTGCGGGCGGTTGCGGACCGGCCGACGACCTCGAAGACGTAGTCGAAGCCCTCTCCGCCGGTGATGCGCTGCTTGGCGTCGGCGAGCGCGTCCGGGGCGACCGCCTCGGTGGCGCCGAAGCGCAGCGCGGCCTCGCGCCGGGACTCGACCGGGTCGACGGCGACGATCTGGGCGGCGCCCTGGAGCTTGGCCCCCTGGATGGCGGAGATGCCGACGCCGCCGCAGCCGATGACGGCGACGGACGAACCGGCCTCCACCTTGGCGGTGTTGATGGCGGCGCCGAGGCCGGTGGTGACGCCGCAGCCGATGAGGGCGGCGATGTCGAAGGGCACGTCGTCGGGGATGGGCACGGCGCAGCCCGCGTCGACGACGACCTCCTCGGTGAAGGTGCCGGTGCCGGCGAAGCCGAAGACGTCGCCGCCGGGGCGCTTGAAGTTGGGCACGCCGGCGTTCATGAATCCGGCCAGGCACAGGTGGGTCTGGCCGCGCTTGCAGGAGGGACAGCTGCCGCAGGCGGGCAGCCAGCAGAGCAGGACCCGCTGCCCCTGGGAGAGGCCGGTGACGCCGTCGCCGACGTCGAGGATCTCGCCCGCGCCCTCGTGGCCGGGGATGAAGGGGGCGGGCTGCGGCAGGACGCCGCTCATCGCCGAGACGTCGGAGTGGCAGAGGCCGGTGGCC
Organism: Streptomyces sp. NPDC059534; assembly: GCF_042743475.1. Lineage (NCBI taxonomy): Bacteria > Bacillati > Actinomycetota > Actinomycetes > Kitasatosporales > Streptomycetaceae > Streptomyces > Streptomyces sp. NPDC059534. The sequence continues at coordinate 47,660 of NZ_JBHWAQ010000002.1, read as the reverse complement.
CGGACGCGGATCCGCACCTTGCCGGGGCCGAAGCCCACCGCCTCGACGTCGTCGAGGACTTCGAGTTTGTCCTGGCCGATCTCGTGCAGTACGGCTGCGCGCATGGTGCGGATCCCCTCAGGAGTACGGAAAGGAGCGGGAGAGCGTGGGTTGTCTCAGGAGTGCTCGACGACGGTGTCGGCGAGTACGGGTGCGTCGTCGCGCTCCACGGCGGTGACGGTCACCTGGACGGTGCCCTCGCCGGCCCACATCCGGACCCGCAGGGTCTCGCCGGGGAAGACCACGCCGGCGAAGCGGGTGCGGTAGGCGCGGACCCGGGTGACGTCCCCGTCGAGCAGGGTGTCGACGACGGCCTTGAGGGTCATGCCGTACGAGCACAGCCCGTGCAGGATCGGCCGGTCGAAGCCGGCGAGCTTGGCGAACTCGGGGTCGGCGTGGAGCGGGTTCCAGTCGCCGGAGAGCCGGTAGAGCAGGGCCTGTTCCTCGCGGATGGGGCGTTCGACGGTGGCGTCGGGCGCCCGCTCCGGGACGGGGAGGCGTTCGGAGGGGCCGCGGTCGCCGCCCCAGCCGCCCTCGCCGCGGACGAAGATCTGGGCGTCGCTGGTCCAGAGCGGGCCGTCGTCGTCGGCGGCCTCGGTGCGCAGCACGAGGACGGCGGCCTTGCCCTTGTCGTAGACGGCGGCGACGCGGGAGGTGGAGACGGCCCGGCCGCCGGTGGGGACGGGGCGGTGGAGGGTGACGGACTGGCCTCCGTGCAGGACGGCGGCCAGGTCGATGTCGATGCCGGGGGCGGACAGCCCGCCGACGACGCCCATGCCGGCGCCCGCGACGGTGGCGAAGCTGGGCAGGACGTGGAGGCGGGACTCCAGGGTGTAGCGGAGCTCGTCGGGATCGGTGGCCGGGCTGGGCTTGCCCTGGAACGATCCGGCGCCGAGCCCGAGGTGGTAGAGCTGGACGTCCTTGTGGTCCCAGGCGATCTCGGCGCTGCGGGGTTCGGCGGCGACGGCCTTGGCGGGGTCGATGGGCATCGGGCTGCTGCTCCTCGTGGCGGTGAAAGACCTCGGCGCGACCGTCCGCACCGTCGGTCGCACCGAGGCCGTGCGGGACCGTCCCGGAACGCGGCCGTTCTAGAACGCGTTCTAGGTCGGTGGACCCCATGTATAGCCCAGGCGACAGAAGTTGGGAACCCTCCCGGCGGCAGACTCCTGACGCTGCGTCAGAAAAGGGGTGCCCCCGCGGACCCGGGACATTTGTCACCGCCGGGTCCGTACATCCACGCCTGCCGCGCACCCGCCCCGGATTCGTAGCGTCGTACCCATGACGACAGACACCCCGCACGACCCGGCGGTCGCCTTCGAGGCGGCGACCAAGACGTTCGGCGCCGTCCGCGCCGTCGACGGTCTCGACCTCGCCGTCCGGCGGGGCGAGACCGTGGCCCTGCTCGGCCGCAACGGCGCCGGCAAGTCCACCGCCATCGGCCTGCTCCTCGGCCTCGACGAGCCCGACAGCGGCCGGGTCTCCCTCTTCGGCGGGACCCCCGCCCACGCCGTGGCCGCCGGCCGGGTCGGCGCGATGCTCCAGGAGGGACGGCCCGTCCCCCGGGTCACCGTGAGTGAACTCGTCGGCTTCGTCGCCCGGACCTACCCCTCCCCGATGCCGGTCGCCGAGGCCCTGGCGCTCGCCGGCCTGACCGGACTCGCCGGCCGCCGCGTCGACCGGCTCTCCGGCGGCCAGGTCCAGCGGGTCCGCTTCGCCGTCGCCCTCTCGGGCAACCCCGAGCTGCTCGTCCTGGACGAGCCGACGGCCGCCCTCGACGTCGAGGCCCGCCAGGAGTTCTGGGACTCCATGCGCGGCTACGCGCGCCGCGGCAACACCGTCCTGTTCTCCACCCACTACCTGGAGGAGGCCGACGCCTACGCCGACCGGATCGTCGTCCTCGACTCCGGCCGCGTCCTCGCCGACGGCACGAGCGAGGAGCTCAAACGGGCCGCCGGCGGCAGCCTCGTCTCCTTCGACCTGGCCGGCGGCCCGAGCGACTGGCTCGCCCTGCTGCCCGGCGTCACGTCCCACGAGATCCGCGGCGACCGCGCCCGGCTGCGCACCGAGGACTCCGACGCCACCGTCCGCGCCCTGGCGGAGCGGGACGCGATCCGCTCCCTCGAGGTCTCCCCGGTCACCCTGAACGATGCCTTCCTCGCCCTCACCCACAAGCCGCGGACCGCGGCCAGGACCCTGGAGACCACGCGATGATCACCTCGTACGTACGCCTCGAAGTCCGCCGCACCCTGCGCGACCCCGGCTTCACGATCTCGACGATCGGCGTCCCGGTGATGATGTACCTCCTCTTCACCAACCTCGGCGGGGGCGACAGCGGGTACAAGACGGCCGCCATGGTCGGCATGGCGGCGTACGGGGCGCTCGGCGCCGCCCTCTCCCTCGGCACCGGCGTCGCCGAGGACAAGTCCACCGGCTGGCTGCGGCAGCTGCGGATCACCCCGATGACCCCCCGCCAGGTCGTCACCGGCCGCGCCCTGACCGGATCGGTCGTCGTCCTCCCCGCCATCGGCGGCGTCCTCCTCGCCGGCGGCCTCGCCAACGGCGTACGGATGGAGGTCTGGCAGTGGCCGGTGGTCGCCCTCACCCTCTGGCTGGGCTCCCTCCCCTTCACCCTGCTCGGCATCGGCAACGGTTACCGGCTCACCGCCCAGACCACCGGCGTCGTCAACGTCGCCTGCAACCTCGGCCTCGCCGTCGTCGGCGGCCTCTGGTTCCCGGTCGTCCTCTTCCCCGACTGGCTCCGGACGCTCTCCTCGTACACCCCCACCAACCGCTTCGCCGAGCTGGGCGTCTCCGTAACGGAGGGGACGGCGCCGGGGGCGGCGGCCCTGACGGTGATCGTCGCGTGGGCCCTGCTGTTCGGTGCGTACGCGGCGGTCTCGTACCGCCGTGCGGCGAGGACGGTGTAGGAAATGAGCATGACGAACGGGAGGCGCCCGCGGCGCGTGGGCCTGCGGGAGCGGAGACGAGCGCGGGCGGACCGGGGACCGACCGGCATGAGCCTCCTGCCCTGGCTGCTCATGGGGCTCGGCGCGCTCTCCCACCTCGTCGGCGGCGAGGCCCCGAACCCGTGGATCGGCGGCCTCGGACTGCTCGCCTTCAACACGCTGTACATCGCGGTCGTCCTCCGGGCCTTCCACGCCCGCACCAGGGAGGCCCCGCTGACCTGGGTCCTCCTCGGCCTCCTCGGCGCGCTCACCTTCGCGCTCGCCATCGGCTACGGCCGGGAGTGGCTGCTGTTCTTCCCCCTCCTGGGCCTCGCCGTCGGGGCCGTGGTCCGCCGCGGCAGACTCCTGACCGTGATCGCCTTCCCGCTGGTCGTCGCGGCCGGGCTGGTGACCTTCTGGCGGGACGGCTGGAACTCCTTCGGCATCGTGTACGGCACGTTCATCTCCATCATGGTCACCGCGACGATCCTCGCCCTCGACCAGACGGTCCGGGAGCTGCGGTCGACCCGCGAGGAGCTGGCCAGGACGGCCGTCGAGAAGGAGCGGCTGCGGTTCTCCCGCGACCTGCACGACCTGCTCGGACACACCCTCTCGGTGATCGTGGTCAAGTCCGAGGTCGTCCGCCGGCTCGCCCCGCACGACCTCGACGCCGCCCTCGACCAGGTCCGCGACATCGAGTCGGTGGGCCGCCAGGCCCTCACCGAGATCCGGGAGGCCGTCACCGGCTACCGCGAGGGAAGCCTCGCCACCGAACTCGACCGCGCCCGCGACGCCCTCACCTCCGCCGGCATCGAACCCGTCGTCCGCCGCTCCGGCCCCCTCCTCGCTTCGCAGACCGAGGCCCTCCTCAGCTGGGTCGTCCGCGAGTCCGCCACCAACGCCGTCCGCCACAGCGGCGCCTCCCGCTGTGTCATCGCCGTCGACGGCACCCCCGACCGCGTCCGCCTCACCGTCACCGACGACGGCCGCGGCCCCGGAGCCACCGGCGGCCAGGGCAGCGGACTGCGCGGCCTGCGCGAGCGGGTCGCCGCCGCAGGCGGCACTCTTGACTCGGGACCGGCCCCCGGGGCGGCTTCCAGGTCACCGCGGAACTCCCCGCGGAGACCCCCGACCCGCACCAGGGAGAGCCGACGCGATGATCAGAGTCCTGCTCGCGGAGGACCAGGGCATGATGCGCGGGGCCCTGGCGCTGCTGCTCGGGATGGAGCCGGACATCGAGGTCGTGGCGCAGGTCGGACGGGGGGACGAGATCGTCGACGCGGCGCTGCTGTCCCGGCCGGACGTGGCGCTGCTCGACATCGAGCTGCCGGGGCGCTCCGGGCTCGACGCGGCGGCGGACCTGCGCGACGAGGCGCCGGACTGCCGGGTGCTGATCCTCACGACGTTCGGCCGACCCGGCTATCTGCGCCGGGCGATGGAGGCGGGCGCGGTCGGGTTCCTGGTCAAGGACGGGCCCGTCGAGGAGCTGGCCGAGGCGGTCCGCAAGGCCCTGCGGGGCGAGACCGTCATCGACCCGGCGCTGGCCGCGGCGGCCCTGGGCGCGGGCCCGAACCCCCTGACCGCCCGCGAACGGGACGCCCTGGCCGCCTCGGTGGACGGCGCGACGATCGCGGACATCGCGGCGGGCCTCCACCTCTCGGAGTCGACCGTCCGCAACTACCTCTCGTCGGCGATCGGCAAGACGGGCACGCGCAACCGCATGGAGGCCGTCCGGGCGGCCCGTCGGCAGGGGTGGCTCTAGGGCCAGGCGTCGTGGGGCGGACGGGAAGGTGACGACAGGCCCTGGGCCGGCGCTACAGGCCCTCGGACAGGGCCGCCGCGCGCTGCGCCTCGAAGTTCCGCACGTACGCGTCGAAGACCGACGTGTCCTGGTTGTCCTCGTACTTGAGCAGCGCCTCGTCGTTGTACTTGAGCGCCGTCACCGTGTAGGTGTGACTACCGGTGAAGACGATCTTCTTGTCGACGCCGCCCAGGTACGTGCCCTCGATCAGCAGGTACTTCGTGTGGGAGTCGGTGCCGCCGCGGCCGTCGTTGTCGAGCTGGTGCAGGACGACGCGGCCCTTGCCGGTCACCGGCCTGGTCAGCCAGTTGGCCACCTGCGACATGGGCTGGCCGTCGGCCGACCAGTTGTCGAGCGACCGGTAGACGATCTCGACGTGGCAGCCCGCCTGGGCGAGTTCCCACAGCTGCCTGGCCACCTCGGGGCGGGTGATGTGGCCCTGGGCGATGCGGATCCTCGTCCGGCCGTCCGACGTGCCGAATCCCGGGCCGTTGCCCTGGCAGGGGTTCGCGGTGCCGGCCGGCGCCACCGTCTTGAGGATGTTGACGACCGTGTCACTGCCCGACTTCGGGAAGAAGTAGACCTTGGCCTTGCCGGCCTGGGTGTCCCCGTAGTCCGCGACCTGCGGCGCCTGCCCGGCCGCCGCGGCGGCCTGCGCCGTGAAGTACGTGGTGTACGCGTCGGACAGTTCCCTGTTGCCGGCGACGGTCAGCGCGTCGTTCCACCAGCCGAAGTCCTGGCCGGTGAGGTTGCCGGAGGACTGCACCACCACGTTGTCCACGGGGACGGTGCCCTTGCCCCTGGTGCGGGAGAACAGGAAGAACTTGTTGTGGTTGACGTTGTCGTACCAGCCGTCCGGGTCGGTCGCCGTGGTGCCCGGGTCCAGGGCCAGACATGCCTCCTGGTTCCTGCAGCTCCGTACCCAGGAGTCCGCGGCACCCGGCGCCGCCAGTTGGCTCGCCAGGCTGTCGGCCCCGGTGGACTTGCTGTCGTGGTCCAGGACCACCTGGACGGTGACGCCCCTGCGGTGGGCGGCGCCCAGCTTGTCGGCCAGGTACTGCGACTGGAACAGGTACAGGGAGATCCTTACGGACGAGCCCGGCTCCGCGCCGTCGACGAGGTCCGCCAGGTGGAAGAGGATCCGGCCCCGGGCGGCCGCGTCCGTGCTCGACGGGTCGTTGAACACGGCTCCGGTGGTCACGGCCAGGACCGGTTCCGCCGAGGCCGAGGGGGCGATCGTCAGTGCGGCACCCACGGCGAGTGCGGTCACGCCCGTTCTGAACTTGCTCTTGATCGATATCACTTGGGCATTCTCACCCACGGCGCCCCGTGGGCTTCGGGAGCCAGACATGCATCAGCACCGCCGCCCCGATCAGGATCGCCGTCGAGACGCGGAAGGCGACCGCGTAGCCGGCGGTGAGGGCCTCGGGGTCCGGGGTGCCGTGGGTGGGGCCGGTGACGGCCGCGGCGACGGTGGAGAGGGCGGCGAGACCGACGGCGCCGCCCATCGTGCGGGAGGTGTTGACGAGGCCGGCGACGAGACCGGCGTCGTCCGGGGAGGCACTCGACGTGGCGAGGGTGGCCAGCGGAGTGGTGGCCAGGCCGATGCCGGCCATCATCAGGACGCCGGGGCCGAGGATCGTCCCCAGGAAGGTGCCGTCGGCGGTCATCGTCGACTGCCAGGCGAAGCCGGCGGCGCCGATGAGGGCGCCGAGCACGGCGAGGTTCCGGGCCCCGACGGCCGGCATCAGGCGCGGGGCGAGCTTGGAGCCCAGGACGACGCTGAGGGAGCTGGGCACGAGGGCGAGGCCCGCCTGGAGCGGGGTGTGGCCGAGGACGTTCTGCGCGTACACGGTCATGAAGAACCACATGCCGAAGGAGCTCGAACCGCACAGCAGGATCGCCGCGTTGGCCGCCGACACCGTCCGCGTACGGAAGATCTTCAGTGGCATCAGCGGGGCGGCCGTGCGCGCCTCGACGGTGACGAAGACGCCGAGGAGGGCGAGGCCGCCGAGGAGGGTCAGCAGGGTCGCCGGGGCGGTCCAGCCCGCTTCCTCGGTCTGGACGATGCCGTACGCGAGGGTGGCGAGCCCGGCGGTGACGAGGACGGCGCCCGGCAGGTCGAGCCGGCGCCCGGTGCCGGTGCGGCCCTCGCGGAGCCAGAGGAGCGCGCCGGCGAGGACGAGGACGCCGATGGGGACGTTGACGAGGAGGACCCAGCGCCACGAGAGCAGGTCGACGAGGAGGCCGCCGACGAAACCGCCCGCGGCGCCGCCCGCCGCCCCGACCGCCGTCCAGGTGCCGATGGCCCTGGTCCGGGCGGACCCGGCCGGGACGGCGTCCGTGACCAGGGTCAGGGTGGCCGGCGCGAGGACGGCGGCGCCGAGGCCCTGCACGGCGCGGGAGAGGACCAGCTGCCAGCCCTCCTGGGCGAGCCCGCCCGCCACCGAGGCGGCGGTGAACAGCCCGAGCCCGAGCAGGAACATCGCCTTCCGCCCGTACAGGTCGGCGGCCCGCCCGCCCAGCAGCATGAAGCCGGCGAAGGCGATCGCGTACGCGTTGAGCACCCACTGGAGCGCGAGCTCCGTGAGTCCCAGGTCGGCCCGCATCGACGGCAGGGCCACGTTCACGACCGACACGTCCAGGACGACGAGGAACTGCCCCGCGCAGGCGGTCAGGACGACCGCCCAGGGGCGGGCCGTGGCACGCGCCGGGGCGCGGGAGCTTCCCGCGGCGGATCCGGCAGCGGCCCCGGAAGCGGGGTCGGGAGCCGGGTCCGGGGCGGGGTCGGCGGCGGACGCGAAGCCGGAGCCGGGCACGGAGTCGGGGGCGGAGTCGGGGGCGGAGTCGGTCTGCGGCATGGGTGTCATGGTCGCCGACCGGCTTCGCCCCCGTACATACGCCGGCCGGCCTGGGACGCCGGGGGTCCCAGGACGCCGAGGGCCTAGGGCGCCGGGTCCGCGGCCTTCCGCAGGAGGGTGACGACCGCGGCGCCGCCGAGGCCGATGTTGTGCGCGAGCCCGACCCGCGCGCCGGTCACCTGCCGGGCGCCCGCCTCGCCCCGGAGCTGCCAGACCAGTTCGGCGGTCTGGGCGAGGCCGGTCGCGCCGAGGGGGTGGCCCTTGGAGATGAGGCCGCCGGAGGGGTTCACGACCCAGCGGCCGCCGTAGGTGGTGGCCCCGGACTCGACGAGCTTGCCGGAGGCTCCCTCCTCGCACATGCCGAGCGCCTCGTAGGTGAGCAGCTCGTTGATGGAGAAGCAGTCGTGGAGTTCGACGACGTCGACGTCCTCGATGCCGAGCCCGGAGCGTTCGTACACCTGGCGGGCGGCGGCCCGGGACATGGGGAGGCCGACGGCGTCGATGCAGGAGCCGGAGGCGAAGGACTCCTCGGTGTCGGTGGTCATCGCCTGGGCGGCGATCTCCACCGCCTTCCCCCGCAGCCCGTGTTCGTCGACGAAGCGCTCGGAGACGACGAGGGCGGCCGCGGCGCCGTCGGAGGTGGGCGAGCACTGGAGTCTGGTGAGCGGGCGGTGGACGGTCTTCGCGGCGAGGATCTCGTCGACGGTGTAGACGTCCTGGAACTGGGCGTAGGGGTTGTTCGACGAGTGCCGGTGGTTCTTCGCGCCGACGGCCGCGAGCTGCACCTCCGTCGTCCCGTACCGCTCCATGTGTTCGCGGGCCGCGTTGCCGAAGATCTGGGCGGTGGGCGGGGACATCTCGAAGCCGTGGCCGGCGGCCATGATCCCGTAGTGGCGGGCGACGGGCGAGGTGCTGAAGTCGCCCGCGCCCGATCCGCCGCCGAGGGCGCCCCGGGTCATCTTCTCGAAGCCGACGGCGAGGACGCAGTCGGCGATGCCGCCCTCGACGAACTGGCGGGCGGTCATGAGGGCGGTGGAGCCGGTCGCGCAGTTGTTGTTGAGGTTGTAGACGGGGATGCCGGTGAGGCCGAGTTCGTACACGGCGCGCTGCCCGGCGGTGGATGCCTGGAAGCAGTAGCCGACGGCGGCCTGCTCCACGCGCGCGTAGGGGACGCCGGCGTCCGCGAGGGCCGCCGTTCCGGCCTCCCGGACCATGTCCCAGTACTGCCAGTCGCGGGTCTCGGGCTTCTCGAACTTCGTCATCCCGACACCGACGACGTACGCCTTGGTGGTCATCGCGGGTTTCTCCCGGTCTCTCGGTCTCAGTCTCTCGGCAGTCCGAGCAGGCGCTCGGCGACGACATTGAGCTGTACTTGGGTGGTGCCGCCCGCGATCGTGAGGCAGCGGGACATGAGCAGGCCGTGGACGGCCCGTTCGCCGGGGCCCTCGCGCACGGCGCCTTCGGGGCCCAGGAGTTCGAGGGTGAGTTCGGCGAGTTTCTGCTGGTGGAGGGTCTGGACGAGCTTGCGGACGCTGGCGCCGGCGCCGGGTTCGAGGCCGGACACCTGGAGGAGGGTGGTCCGCAGGCCGATGCACGCGAGCGCGTGCGCCTCGGCGAGGAGGCCCCCGACCCGTGCGCGTACGGAGCTGTCCTCCCGCGCGGCCCGGTCGATGAGCGCTTCGAGGCCGGTGTCGAAGGCGACCTGGTCGGCCATGTGGACGCGTTCGTTGCCGAGGGTGTTGCGGGCGACCCGCCAGCCGTCGTTCACCTCGCCGACGACGGCGTCGGCCGGGAGGATCACGTCGTCGAACCAGACCTCGTTGAAGAGGGAGTCCCCGGTGATCTCCTTCAGCGGCCGGACGTCGATCCCGGGGGTGTTCCGCATGTCGACGAGGAAGTACGTGAGCCCCTGGTGCTTGGGGGCGGCGGGGTCGGTGCGGGCGAGCAGGATGCCGTGGTGGGCCCACTGGGCGGCGCTCGTCCACACCTTCTGTCCGTTGATCCGCCAGCGGCCGTCCTCGGTGCGCTCGGCGCGGGTCCGGAGGGAGGCGAGGTCGGAGCCCGCCCCGGGCTCGGAGAAGAGCTGGCACCAGAGGCGTTCGCCGCGCAGGGTCGGGGCGAGGTGCTCGGCCTGCTGTTCCGGGGTGCCGTGGGCGAGCAGGGACGGCACCACCCAGGTGGCGATCCCGAGTCCGGCGACCGTGATCCCGGCCTCGTCGAGCTCCCGCTGGACGGCGAGCTGCCGCAGGGGTCCGGCGCCGAGTCCGTACGGCTCCGGGAGGTGCGGGGCCGCGTAGCCGGTGGGGGCGAGGACGCGCCGGGCGGCGGACGGGTCGAGCCCGGCGGCGGGGGCGACGGCCTCGCGGGCCTCCCTGCGGTACGCGTCGGCCTCGGGCGGCAGATCGAGGCGCAGGCCCCGCCGGACGCCCGCGGCCGCGTGGCGCAGGGCGGCGAGGCGGTACCCGTCGCCGGTGCCGAGGAGCTGACGGGCGACGAGGGCGCGCCGCAGCAGGAGGTGGGCGTCGTGCTCCCAGGTGAAGCCGGTGCCGCCGAGGATCTGGATGCAGTCCTTGGCGCAGGTGTACGCGGCGTCGAGGGCGGTGGCGGCGGCGAGCGCGGCGGTGAGCGGCAGGGCTTCGTCGTGGCCTGCGGCGGCGCGGGCGGCGTCCCAGGTGAGCGCGCGGGCCTGTTCGAGCCGGACGAGCATGTCGGCACAGAGGTGTTTGACGCCCTGGAACTGTCCGATGGGGCGCCCGAACTGTTCGCGTGTACGGGCGTGTTCGGCGGCCGTCTCGACGGCGCGGGCGGCGGTGCCGCAGGCGTCGGCGGCGAAGAGGACGGCGGCGAGGTCGTGGACGAGGGCGGTGGCGGTGCTGGCGCTCGGGCTGGTTCGCGCGGGGGCGTCGGCCGTGGCCCCGGTCTCGGTGCCGGTGCCGGTGCCGGTGCCGGGACCGAAGGTGAGTTCGCGGGCGGCGGGGACGTGGGTGGCGCAGGCGGTGACCTCGGCGGTGGGACGGGTCGGGTCGGCGCTCTCGTGGGGCCGGACGGCGAGCCCGCCGGTGTCCACGGCGAGCCAGACGCTGCCGTCGGCGGTGGCCGCCCGCAGGATCACCAGATCCGCCTGGGCGCCTCCGAGGACGGGTGGCGCGGTGCCGTCGAGGAGGTACCCGCTCGCGGTCCGTACGGCGGTCAGGGTCCCGGTCCCCCCGAGGGCGACGGCCCCGATCCGCTCCCCGCGCGCGATCTCCCCGGCCCGCTCCCCCTGGGCGGCCCGGTGGAGGATCTCGGCGGCGAGCACGGAGGGCAGGTACGGCCCCGGCAGCAGCGCCCGCGCCGCCTCCTCCACGACGACGACGAGGTCCCCGAGCCCGCCGCCCCCGCCCCCGTGCTCCTCGGGGAGGTGCAGCCCGAGGAGCCCCTGGTCGGCGGCGACGTCCCAGTACACGGGCCGGCCGGTGGCGGTGTCGGGGACGTCCAGGTGCTTGCGGACCTCCTCGGGCGGTACGGCGCGGGTGAGCCGGCCCCGGACGGATCGGGCGAGCTCCCGCTCTTCGTGCGTGATGGCGATGCCCATGCCGCGCAGACTAGAACACGTTCCATTCTGACGGAAGGTCAGAAACGAGTCGGGAAAAGTCTGCATGACGCAGGGGAATCCGAGGTAGAGTCTTCTGCGTGGCGCAGAGAATGCGTTGCGCAGTCACTATGAACGGGGAATCCCATGCTCACCGTCGCCGTCACCGGGGCCACCGGAGCCCAGGGCGGAGCCACCGCCCGCAGCCTGCTCGCCGCCGGGCACCGGGTGCGCGCCCTCACCCGCCGCACCGACTCCCCCGCCGCCGACACGCTGCGCGCCCTCGGCGCAGACGTGCGCTACGCGGACTTCGACGACCGCCCCTCGCTGGACGCCGCCCTCGCGGGCGCCGACTCCCTCTTCGCCGTCACCACCTTCGAGGCCGGTGCCGCGACCGAGGTCCGGCAGGGCACGGCCCTCGTCGACGCGGCGGCCGCCGCCCGCCTCGGGCACGTCGTCCTCACCTCCGTCGCCCACGCCGACCGCGACACCGGCGTCCCGCACTACGAGAGCAAGCGGACGATCGAGCACCACCTGCGCGCCTCCGGCACGCCCTGGACGGTGATCGGCCCCGCCGCGTTCATGGACAACTACGCCGGCGGTTGGACCGCCGACGGACTGCGCGAGGGCACCTTCGCCTGGCCGATGCCGGCCGACCGCCCGCTCGCCCTCATCTCCTCGCGGGACATCGGCGCCTTCGCCGCCCTCGCCCTCCGGCGCCGCGAGGACTTCACGGGACGGCGCATCGACATCGCCTCGGACGAACGGACCCCCGGCGAGATGACCGGCGTCCTCGCCGCCGCCCTGGGACGCCCGGTCGCCTATCAGGAGGTCCCGCTCGCCTATGTGCGCACCCGGTCCACGGACCTGGCCGCGATGTTCTCGTACTTCACCACGTCCGGCCTCGACGTCGACGTCACCGGGCTGCGCCGCGCGTTCCCCGAGGTCGGGTGGCAGGGTTTCGACGACTGGGCCCGGACCCAGGACTGGACGGCCATACTCGCGCCAGAGACCGAGACCGGCACTGGCACTGGCACTGGCACCGAGCCCGAGCCCGCGGCGGCTCGTCGCTGACGACGCCGACGCCGACGCACACGAACGGAGAGTCCCGCATGACGCCCAGGCCGAAGCCCATCGGCTATCTGCTCAACCGCACGGACGAAGCCCTCACCCGTGTCATGGACGGCACGCTCGGGGAGTTCGGCCTCAGCCGTGTCGCCTGGCAGGTCCTCAACGTGATCAAGGACGGTGACGGGACCGGTGGCGAGACCGGTGACGGGACCGCGGACGCCGAGGTCCTGGCCGTCCTGTCGGCGAACGCCGACGCCTCCACGCTGACCGCCGCCGTCGACACCGTCCTCGCCGACGGCTGGGCGACCCGCCCGGCCCCGGGGAGACTCCGCCTCACCGCCGACGGCGGACGCCGGCTGGCCGAAGTGGGGTCGCACGTCGCCGAGTTCCGCACCCGGTCCGTCGAGGGCATCACCCCGGACGAGTACGGGACCGCCGTCCGCGTCCTGGAGCGCATGATCGAGAACCTCGAAGGGCCCGGCCGGCCATGAGCGGCACGGCGGCCGGGCAGCCCGGACCGTCAGGCGTGCATCACGGTCAGCTTCTCCGGTCCGCAGCCAATCCGCTCCGCCTCCGCCGCCACATAGCCGGGAAGCAGCTGTCGGGTGAGGTCGAACGCCTTGTCGTCGATCGCCCGCTGCTGTTCGACGAGGAAGACCACCGAGCCCGTCGCGCAGGTCGCCCGGTAGGCGGCCCGGGTCTCGCCGACCGAGCCGTAGCCCTTGAGGCCCTTGACGTGGGCACCGCCCCGCATGACGGACCGCGCGAAGACGTCGGCGAGTCCGGGATCGACCACCGTCGTGAACCTCAGGTAGGTGTTGGGCTGCTGGCCGCCCACCTCGCAGACCCTGGCAGGGCCGCCGAAGCCACCGGCCCGCTCCCGGGAGAGCAGTTCGCGCCGCTGGGCGGAGAAGCCGGCGGGCAGGGTGAAGCCCTTGATCCCGCAGAGCGTCTCCGTCGGCCTCTCCTCCCAGCCCGTCACCTCGGGAAGGTCCCCGGCCGCCGGATAGGACGCGGTGCAGCCCAAGGCGCGCATCGCCCCGTTGGCGGCGTCCACGGTGGCCCGCGCCAGCGCGGCGCGGTCCTCCTTCCAGCCGCTGCCCTCGGGGGACCGGTCGATGCCGGCCCGGCCCACGGCCACGTCGACGACCGTCGCGGCGGTGAAGTCGCGATGCTTGCCGGCGCAGCTCTCGGGCAGCGCCAGCCAGGCACGGGACGCGTTCGCCATGCCCGGCAGCCCCTCGCCGAGCGGCACCATGTCCGCGTCCAGGAACTCGGCGGGCCAGCGGTGGGCGTCCATGCCGTACAGGCCGTCGAGTTCGTGGACCCGGATCCGGACCTGGAGGCGCACGGCGCCGTCCCGGACGCTCGACACCCTGCACTCTCCATAGGAGAGGTCGCTCGTGCGCTGGGCCCGCTCCAGCCGCGCCTCCTCGGACCTGACCTCGGCGTCCTCGCCGAAGAGCGCGCTCACGGTCCCTTCGCCGAGCGAGTCCCAGCACGGGGCCGAACCACCCACGAGAGGCAGCGTGTCCGTCCGCCACGCGACGGTCCCGGCGCCCAGCAGCACGCCGACGAGCCCGGCGATCACCGACACCCGCGCCGTACGGTTCCGCAGCGCTCGCCGCAGCGGCGACACCCGCGCTCCGGCCGCCGCCCCGGCTCCGCCCCCGCCTTCCGTTCCGTCCACGACGCCGACCACACCCACACCGTCCGTCACCCGCGACACCCCCGTCACCTTGCCCCGCTCGTCCACGCCCTGCCTGTCCTGCCCCGGCCGAAACCACGCACGCCGGCGGCCCGGACGAGCCTAGGGCCTGTCGTCAGTGGGGTTGTCGTGGAGGCGTTGTCAGTGGGGGGTGCCAGGCTGTCGGGACAGCAGAGCACCTGACAGAGAGAGCGAGCACGCCATGGGTACGTGGGACATCGGCCCCTTCGACAACGACACCGCCGCCGACTTCTCGTACCGGGTGGACGAATCCCCGGCGGAGAAGAAGGCGGAGGTACTGCGGGCCTCCTTCCGCGAGGTGATCGAGACCGGCGAGGAGTACCTGGACGCCGACCTGGCCGTGGAGGCGATCGCGTCGGCGGCCCTGGTCGCGGCACAGTGCCCGGGCGGCGAGCCGGTCACCACCTCGTACGGCCCGAAAAACCCCCTGCCCGACCTCCCGCCCGAGCTGCGCCCCGAGGCCGTCGCCGCGCTCGACCGGATCCTCGCCGAACCCTCCGAACTGCTCGAACTCTGGGAGGAGTCGGACGGCGAGGAGTGGAAGACGGGCGTACGAAACCTGCGGGCCGTCCTCACGACGACCTGACCCCCGCGCCCTACGCCGACGGGGACGGCCGGGCCCTCCGCGCCCGCCGTGCCCGGACGGCCAGGATCACGATCCCTATGAGGGTCGCCACGGTCAGCGGCCGATACGGCCCTCGGCTGCGGCGACCACGAAGGCCGTGAAGGCGACGGGGGTGGCGAGGAAGACGGGGCCCTCGGGGTTCTTGGAGTCGCGGACGGCGATATGAGCGGCGAGGTCGGCGACCTCGATGCACTGCCCGCCGGTGTCGCCGCTGTAGGAGGACTTACGCCAGCGCGCACCCGTCAGCTTCTGGTCGGTCCCCATACTGTTCCTCCATGACGCGGGCGATCAATGCGGCCGAGTCCTCCACGGAGAGGGCAGCGGCCCTGAGGTGATCGTAACGGAGCGAACCCTCCCTGAAGGCGGCCGGATTGGCCGTCATATGGCCCTGGACAAAGTCCTCCGTGTAGACGAGATCCGGATCGTCGTCGAACCGCAGCAGGTTGAACGAACCCATCAGTCCCGTATGAGCCCCGGACTTGAAGGGCAGAATCTGGACCTTCGCCCACTGGTCCTCCTTCATACGCAACAGGCGGGCGAGTTGGGCCGCCATCACCTCCCGACCGCCGATCTCCTGGCGGAGCACCGCCTCGCTGAGCACGACCCAGGTCAGGGGTGGGGTCTCCCGCTCCAGGATCCGCTGCCGCTCCATACGGGCAGCCACCTTGGCGTCGAGTTCCTCCACCGTCCTGACACCCAGCACGGCTCGGGCGTACCTCTCCGTCTGAAGGAGACCGTCGATCAGCTGCTCCTGATAGGAGTAGATGTACGTCGCCCTCGCCTCCATCTCCGCGTACGCCTGGAACCACGTCGGCAGTTGGCTGCGCAGTACCAGGCCCACCAGTCGTGAGAACAGCCCGCCCGTCATCAACGCCGCGTCGAGTTGTTCCGAGAACCGTCTCGTCGGGACCTTCTTGGCTGTTTCGATCTGGCCCACGAGCGAACCCGTGCAGTAGAGGATCTTGCCCAGCTGGGGCTGGCTGAGGCCGGCTTCTTCCCTCAGGCGGCGGAGTTCCGATCCGTAGTAGTCCAGCGGTGAGGCGCTGGGATCGAGGCTGCGGATGTTGACCATGGAGTGGTCACCCCCAAGCTCACATGGTGAGGCGTTGTGTTCAGGCCGTAGCCGAGCGTAACGAAGGCGGCTCAGGCTGGTGGCATGAATCAGGCAACAGACCTCTACCCTGCGGTACTTGCGACGAGCTACCGCATGTCCTTCACCGTGGGTGAGCATTCGGCGGGTCACATGCGCCGCATCCTGCGCATGTTCCTCACGCGTTGGGAACTGGACCATCTGGCCGATGCCGCCACGCTCGCGCTCACCGAGCTCGTCGCGAACGTCGTGCGGCACGTGCCGGGGCGCCGCTGCGCCCTTCTCATCCTGCGGGAGCCGGAGGGGCTGAGGGTCGAGGTGACGGACGGGGTGGCCGGGGCCGTCCGCGCGAGGGCGGCGGGGCCGCTGGACGAGGGCGGGCGGGGGCTGGTCCTGGTGGAGACGGTGACGGACCGGTGGGGGGTGGACGAGCGGGCCGACGGGAAGACGGTGTGGTTCGCGTGCGACGCGTAGGGCACCATGGGCGCTCGTACCGCGTACCCGCCAGTAGGAGGACCCGCCCATGGCCGCCGAGCCGACTCCCGAGATCCTTGCCGCCTTCGAGGCGGCGAAGGGCTTCATGCCCGTGGTGGAGGGGCTGGCGCTGTACGACGCCGCTGCCGAGGCCGGGAAGCTGGGGCTGCCGCTGCTGGAGGTCGGGACGTACTGCGGACGGTCGACGATCCTGCTGGCCGACGTGGCGCGGCAGGCGGGGACGGTCGCGGTGACGGTGGACCACCACCGGGGCAGCGAGGAGCAGCAGCCGGGGTGGGAGTACCACGACCCGACGGTGGTCGACCCGGAGGTGGGGCTGATGGACACGCTGCCGACCTTCCGCAGGACGCTGCACAAGGCGGGCCTGGAGGAGCATGTCGTGGCGGTCGTCGGCCGTTCGCCGCTGGTGGCGAAGGCGTGGGGCGGGCAGCTCGGCCTGGTGTTCATCGACGGCGGGCACACCGACGAGCACGCGACGAACGACTACGAGGGCTGGGCGCCGAAGGTCGCCCCCGGCGGTCTGCTCGTCATCCACGACGTCTTCCCGAACCCGGAGGACGGCGGTCAGGCCCCGTACCGGATCTACCTCCGCGCCCTGGAGTCGGGCGACTTCGAGGAGATCTCGGTCACCGACTCGCTGCGGGTGCTCCGCCGCCTGGGCTGAGCGGGCCGACGGCCGCCACCGTGAGGGGTGGCGGCCGCCGGGAGGGAGTGCTCGTCGTGGTGCCGGGTCAGAACCCGGAGGTCACGTAGAGGCAGTTGGTGTAGCTGTAGCCGGGTTCGATGTTCGCCTTGCTGGACTTGGTGTCCCCGGCGGTCGAGGTGCCGGTGGAGGCGCGCTTCTGGAGGAAGTGGTAGTCGCCGGCGGGCAGCAGCAGGGTCGCCTTCGGGTACTTGGAGGAGGGCCCGGTGCACGCCTTGGTCTTCTTGCCGTTCGAGAAGATCGGGCCGGGGTACTTGGTGCAGGTGCCGCACGCCTTGAGGGTGACCTTGCCGGTCATCGGGCCGGTGTAGAGCAGCTCGACCTCGCCCGGGCCGTCGTTGCTGACCACCATGACCATGCGGGTGCCGCCGGGGACCTCCGCCGGGGGCAGCCGGTTGCCGGCCGCGGGTTCCTCGTCGGCGATCTCGGCGGCGATGGCGATCGAGCGGGCGTGTGCCGCCTGCGGGCTGCTCGGGTACGCCTTGGCGTACTCGGTCATGGTCTTGGCGGCGGCGGTGAAGTCCTTGTTCTTGAACTGGGAGGTCCCGCAGGTGAAGTCGCCCTTCTGGACCGCGTCGGCGGCTTCCTTCGAGGCGCCCTGGAGGGACGGGTCCGTCATGTTGGAGAGGGAGGAGCGGAGGGCGCGCAGCTCCTCGGTGGTGTCGCAGGGCGCGGCGCCGCCGGTGAGGGCGGTGGTCCGGGTCTTGATCGCCGCGCGGACGGCCGGCTCGACGCGGGTCGCCTGGTCGGACTTCGGGAAGGTGTCGAGGAGGTAGTTGAGGCTCTCGCTGGCGGTCGGGTCCGCGGTCTGGACGCCGAGCGCCGCCGTACCGCACTCGTAGAGGGAGTCGGCGAGCGGCTCGTCGGTCTTGGCGGGCCTGGAGCCCAGGAGGTCCTTGTCGACCGTGCCGGGCAGCCCCCGCAGGTACTTCAGCGGCGCGATGGCCTCGCAGTACCGCTTCTTCCCGTACGGGGCGGAGACCGTCGCGTAGTAGGCGTCGAGCCGGTCGGGGACCAGCTTCCCGGCCCGCGACCCGGCGTGCCGCGTGCCGAGGTCCTGGTAGGCGGAGAGAGCCTTGGCGAAGGTCGGTTCGGCCTTGTCGAAGGCGAGGCCGTCGGCTGACTTCACGAGCGCGTCCGCCGCGGAGAGCAGGTCGAGCAGCGCCTGCTCCTTCGCCTCGTCGCGGGCCGCCCCGTACGCGAGCGAACCGCCCGCGGGCACGGCGAGCAGCACGAGCGCGAGCGGCAGTGCCAGGCGCCGGACGGAGGCGCCGACCTGGAGCCTGGCGCGCAGTCCGCGCCGGGCGCCGTCGGCGGCCGCGGCGAGCAGGAAGACGCCGTAGCCGGCGAGGACACCGACGGGCACGCCGTCGACGTCGGCGGGGAGCGCGAGCACGAGCAGGGCGGCGGTGGCGAGCCAGCAGACCGCCGCGCCGACCCAGTTGCGCAGCAGGACGTAACCGAGGCCCAGGCAGGAGAGGTTGAGCAGGCCGATCATCGCGGCCTGCGCCCCGTTCGCCTCCCCCGGCGGCTGCGCGGGCGGCTGCGGGCCGTGGCCGGACGGCGGGCCGTAGCCGAACGATCCGTATCCCGGCGGCGGGCCGTATCCGGGCGGCGGTGCCTGCGGCGGTACGGCCCCGGCGCCCGCCCACCCCGGCACGGCCTCGGGACCGGTCCCCGCGCCGGGCGGGGGCGGGGCGGCCGCGCCGTACGGGTCGGGGGACCCGCCGTGCGGCTGCGGGCCCGGTGCCCCGCCGGGCGGCGGCCCGAAGGCGAGCGTGGGCGTGGCCGGAGCGGCGGGCGCCGCGGGCGGGGCCGGAGCCGTGGGAACGGCGGGCGCCGGAGGGCCGGCCGGGGCGGCGGGATCCGCCGGAGCCGGTGCCACCGGGGTCAGCGGCAGCGTCGGCGGCGCGGGTGGCGTCGGCGCGGCGGGAGCGGCTCCCGGCGTCGGCGGTTTCGTCAGGCTCGGAGCCGTCCACGGCGGCTCGGTGGCTCCCGGAGGCGCCGGGTCGCGGGGCGCTTCGGCGCCTCTCCCGGCGGCCGGGTCTCGCGGATCTAACGCGCCGCCGCCCGGGACACGGTCGGACGGCTCGGGACGTGCGTCGTTCGGTTCTTCCCCCACCACGGTTCCCCCTCGTGGGTCCATGCGCGGTGACACCCCACCGTCGCCTCTTCTCACCTACCCTTCACGGTCCGCGCACACGCGTCCACCGATCCGGGAAGCGGTGACCAACCTGCGACGTACGCCCTGCGGGAATTCGCCCCGCGCAGGGCCTAGAGTCGCTGAGTGCCGTACGACCACCGGAACACCGCCCGCCGTACTCTCGCCCTCGCCCTGGCCGCCACGGGCTGCTGCGCCGTACTCGCCGGATGCGGGGCCTCCCAGGCCGCGCCGCCCTCCGCGAAGGCGCAGGAGGCCCGGCAGTCGCAGCAGTCCCCGCAGGCCCCGGAGACACAGGGGGAGAGCGGGACGCAGGCCCGGCCGCCGCTCGCCTCCGGACCGACGCGGAGCCGCTCGCCGCTTCCGCTCTCCCAGAGCCGGTCGCTCGTCGGGCGCACCGTCGTCATCGACCCCGGCCACAACTCGGGAAATTTCCGCCATTCCACGGAAATCAACAAAAAGGTGAACATCGGGACGACCCGTAAGGAATGCGACACCACGGGCACCTCCACCAATGGCGGGTACACGGAGGCGTCGTTCACCCTCGACGTCTCCCACCGGCTGCGGGACCTCCTCACCGCGCGCGGCGCGAAGGTGATCCTCACCCATGACGGCGACCGCCCCTGGGGTCCCTGCATCGACGAGCGGGCCCGCATCGGCAACGCCGCCCGGGCCGACGCCGTCGTCTCCGTCCACGCGGACGGTTCGGCCGTCGGCAACCGGGGCTTCCATGTGATCCTGCCCGCACGGGTGCGGGGCGGAGCGGCGGACACCGCCGCGATCGTCGGACCCTCCCGCGCGCTCGGCGAGCGGATCGCCGACCGGTTCGCCCGCGCGACCGGAACCAACCCCGCCAACTACCTCGGCGGGGGTACCGGGTTGGATGTGCGCGACGATCTCGGCGGACTCAATCTCTCAACCGTGCCCAAGGTCTTCGTCGAATGCGGCAATATGCGTGATCCGAAGGACGCACGGCTGCTCACGTCGTCGACGTGGCGGCAGAAGGCGGCACAGGGGATCGCGGACGGCATCGCGACCTACCTCAAGGGGTAGAACCCGCGGGCGATAGATTCGCTCCGTACGATGGGGCCGCCCCGTGCCGTGAAGCCCCGAGTGCCACCCCCGACGCGACGACCGACGACCGACGAAGGACTCTTACGTGAATATCCGCTCCCTCACCCGAGGCGATGGCGTGCTGATCGGTGCAGCGGTGGTGCTGTTCATCGCCTCGTTCCTCAGCTACGCCGGCTGCGACGGCCCGGCGGCCGTCTGCGACGCCGTCGACCTCCCGAACTCGTGGGAACTGTCGCCGCTCGGCTGGGGTTCGTTCTTCCTCGGCATCGCGGGCGTCGCGCTGGTCGTCGTCTCCCACGGCCTGCCGCAGCAGCGCAAGGTCGTCGGCCTGGAGCTGGGCCAGGTCGGCACGGCGTTCACCGTCGCCGCCGCGTGGACCCTGCTGATGTGGGTCTTCGAGTCGACGAGCGCGGGCGCGGGCCTGGTCCTCGGCCTGATCGCCGCCCTGGTCGCGGCCGGTGCCGCGGTGGCCGGTCCGCTGGTCCCCGCGCTCAAGGCGCCGCTGATGGGCGCGCCGCGTCCGCAGACCCCGCAGCCGTACGGGATGCAGCCGGGACAGCCGGGTCAGCCGGGCGTCCCCGGCGGCTACGGCTACCCGGGCGCGCAGCACCCGCAGTACGGCGGGCCGCAGGACCCGTCGCAGGGTGGCCAGCCGTTCGGCGCGCAGGCCGCCGCCCCGCAGCCGCAGGCCCCGCAGCAGCCGGAGCCGCAGGCGCACGCCCCGCAGGCGGCCGCGCCGGGCGCGGACTTCGCGCCGTTCTGGTTCGCGGTCCCGGTCGCCCGTCCGCTGTACGCGGAGGACGGCTCGCAGGCGCCGATCGCCGAACTGGCCCCGGGTACCTGGTACCTGGCGGTCGAGCAGCGCGGTCCGGCCCTGGTGGCCCAGACGCAGGACGGCCGCCGCGGCGTCCTCCAGGACACCACCGGCATCCAGCGCGGCTAGCACCCGCCGCTCAGGCCCGGTTCGCCTCCCCCGCGGGGGCACCGGGCGTGACAGCCCACCCGACGGCCCCCCGCCCGGAATCCCTTCCGGGTGGGGGGCCGTTGCCGTACAGTGCCCGCATTACCTGACGGATCGTCAGAAAGGTTGCGGGGCATGCGACTCGGACTCGCCCTCGGCTACTGGGGCCGCGGCCCCTCCCCCACCCACCTCGACCTCGCCCGCGAGGCCGAGCGGCTCGGCTACGACTCCGTGTGGACGGCGGAGGCATGGGGCTCGGACGCCTTCACGGCGCTGACATGGATCGCCGCGCACACCAGCCGGATCAAGCTGGGCACGGCCGTCGCGCAGATGGCCGCGCGCGCCCCGACGACGACGGCGATGCACGCGCTCACACTGGACCACCTCTCCGGCGGGCGGATGCTCCTGGGGCTCGGCCTGTCCGGACCGCAGGTCGTCGAGGGCTGGTACGGGCGCCCCTTCCCCCGCTCGCCGCTGACCGCGACCCGCGAGTACGTGGACGTGGTCCGGCAGGTCCTGCGCCGCGAGGGTCCCGTCCGGCTCGACGGCCGGCACCACTCCCACCCGTACTCCGGCGAGGACGGCACCGGACTCGGCAAGGCCCTCAAGCCGATCACCCACCCGCTGCGGGCCGGCCTGCCCGTCCTGCTCGGCGCCGAGGGGCCCCGGAACATCGCGCAGACCCTCACGATCGCCGACGGCTGGCTGCCCCTCTACTGGACGCCCGACCGCTGGGCGCAGGTGTACGCGCTCCCCGAGCGCCTCCCGGACGGCTTCCTGGTCGCGCCGATGGTCAGGGCCCAGCTCTGCGAGGACGTGACGGCCGGGCTGCTGCCGGTCAAGGCGATGCTCGGCTTCTACATCGGCGGCATGGGGCACGCGGCCCGCAACTTCCACGCGGACCTCATGGGGCGGATGGGGTACGAGAAGGAGGCCCGCCGCATCCAGGAGCTGTTCGCCGCCGGGCGGCGCGAGGAGGCCGTACTCGCCGTCCCGGACGCCTTCGCGGACGAGATCTCGCTCGTCGGCCCCCGCCGCCGGATCGCCGAACGGCTCGCGGCATGGCGGCGGGGCCCGGTGACGGACCTCCTCGTCACGTCGCCGGACCCCGCCACACTCCGCGTCCTGGCGGAGCTCAACACGTAGGGGCGCCCCGTCGGCCGGACCGCGCCCGCGACACCCGACCGGCAGGCCCCCCGGCCCTACCCGCCCAGTTGCGAGGCGCTGGGCACCTTCTCGACGACCTCGGCGCCGGCGCTCTTGCCCGCGTCCTTGATGCTGTTGATGACGCTCTCGAAGGCGCCGACGTCCGCGTCGCCCGCCTCGCCCTTGCGGAGCTTGGTCCCGAGTTCCTTCAGCGACTCGATCCCGGCCGTGAGCGGCGCGACCGCCTTCGAGAGCAGCGGGTCGCCCTTGGCGTTGTTCACGGCGGCCTTCAGCCGGTTGTAGGTGAACGCGCCCGCGAGCCCGGCCTTCACCAGCGCGAAGGTGCGGCCGTCGGCCCCCTTCTTGAACTTGCCCGCGCGGTACGGCTTCACGATCCACTGGTACGTGGCCCCCGCGGCCAGGCCCGCGTTCGCCACGAACCGGGTCTTGGCGAGCTTCTGCTGCTCGACGGTGCTCGTGCCCGACGGGGTCGCGGTGGTGCTCGCGCTCTGGGTCTCGTCGTCTCCGCTGCAGGCGGCCGTGGTCAGGAGCAGGGTGCAGGACAGCAGCAGCGCCACGACGCCACGCGAAACGGTTCTGGGCACGACGAGACCTCCCTGGGGACAGTGGCGCCAGCCTCGCCCGGGCCCCCGGGACCCGCCACCCGAGTGGCACCGAACGGGTTCCGCACCCGGTGCGCACATCCCTTTGCGTCCACGTCCTCGCAGGTCAGCGCCGTGGGACATCCCTCCGTGTCCCTGGGATGCCGACGTCTCTGGCCCCCCGTCCGGCCCGATCCGACAGTGGTGGTGAAAGCCGGTCCGGGACCGTTCCGGACTCAGAAGGGTGCGACGTTGAGACGCCGGGTGTGCGCGGCCGGAAACTGCCAGTGGTTCTACGCGAGCCCCGATGCCCGGCTCCGGCCGGGCGTCGGCGCGTACCGCGGGTTCCGGTCGACGGCGGGGGTGCCGCAGGAGCGGCTGGTGGTTCCGAGCGGAAGGGTGTCGCTGCTCATCGGGTTCGGCAGCGAGATGCGGCTCGGCCGGACGGGGCGCGGGGCGGCGGGGGCCGTGGCACCCGCCCACACGTCGGTGGTGTCCGGTCTGCACACCCGGGCCAGGGTGCTGGGGCACCAGGGTGACCTCCACGGCATGGAGGTCACCCTCGCCCCCTGGGCGGCGTACCGCCTCTTCGGCACGGCCCTCGGGGACCTCGCGGACACGGTCACGGACCCCGTGGACGTCCTGGGCGGCCGGGTCCGCGACCTCGGCGAGGCCCTGGAGGCGGCCCCGGGGTGGCCGGAGCGGTTCGCCCTGGTCGACGAGGCCCTGCTGCGCTGGACGGCCGGAGCGGCGCCGTCCCGCGAGCCGTCCCCGGCCGTGCTGGAGGCGTGGCGGCTCCTCGACCGCACGGCGGGCGCCCTCCCGATCGGGGAGCTGGCCGCCAGGACCGGTGTGAGCCTGCGGCACCTGGAGAACGGCTTCCGCGAGCAGATCGGCCTCACCCCCAAGCGCCTGGGCCGCGTCCTGCGGCTGAACCGGGCGATCAGGCTGCTGGCCGCGGGCGGCGCGGCCGCCGGCGTCGCGGCCGACTGCGGGTTCTACGACCAGTCCCATCTCAGCCGGGAGTTCACGGCGATGACGGGACGGTCGCCGGGCCGCTTCCTGGCGGCCAGGAACGGGGCGAGCCCGTGGCTGGCCGGGTGAACGGCCGGCTCCGCCCGGTGCGATTTTGTCCAATACGGCTCCGTGCGGCGGATGTCAGCCTGTCTGCGCGCGCGACCCGCCGGGTCGCCCACGACACGAAGGTGAATCAGAGAATGAGCAGCACCACTGGGTTCCGCAAGCGGGCCGCGGCCGTCCTCGGTGCGACGGCGCTGATCGTCGCGGGCGGCGTGGCGACGGCCCTTCCCGCGTCGGCCGGCCCCAACTGCCCCTCCGGCTACCACTGTGTCTTCTCGGCCTCCATCGCGAACAACAACAAGCACGCGTTCTTCAACAGCGACGCCGACTTCACCAACGACTACTTCGACGTCTACAACCGCGTCGTGAACGACGAGGTGCACGCCGCCAGCAACTCCAGCGACAGCGGCTACGAGAGCCACTACTACCGCGACATCAACTACGGCGGCGGCCTGCTGTTCTGCGTCAACCCCGGCAGCTCCGTCGACAGCTGGCAGCTGACGGACGACGCCGTCGACGGCGACGGCCGGAGCCAGGGCGGCGAGGCCAGCTCCCTGAAGGTCCGCTCCACGACCTCCGTCCCCTGCTTCTAGCCCTCACCCGATCGACCCGGGGCCCGGCGACACGGGGGTGTGCCGGGCCCCTCCCCCTCCCTCCATCGGAAAGGCAGCTCGTCCATGACGAAGAACGGCCGGAACAGCGGACGCAACGAGGCGAGCTCCCTGCGGGTCCGCTCCACGACCTCCGTTCCCTGCTTCTGATGCGGAAGAACGCGCTCGTACTCGTGCTCGGTGCGGCCATCGGCGCGGCGGCGCTCTCCGGGTGCGGCGCCACGCCGGAACCGGACCACCGGACCGCCGCCGCCACCCGGATCGACCTGAAAGAGCTGCACCGGCGGCCCCCGGTCACCGAGTTCCTGTTCACCCCGAACACCCGCAGCCACGAGGCGCAGCGGCGGTTCGCCGTCGCGTGCATGGCGAAGCGGGGGTTCCGGTACGCCCCCGTCGCCGGCGCCGAGGCGGCGGAGTCGGGCGACCAGCTGCCTCAGCCCTTCGGCCTGGAGTCGACCACGCCGTCCCCGGCCGCCGCGGAGCCGGTGCCCGACACGCCGCCGAAGCCGGGCAGCCCGGAGTCCACGGAGGCGTACGGGCTGGCGCTGTTCGGGCACCAGGACAAGCGGGTCACCGCCAAGGGCATCCGGATGAGCGTGTCCCGGCCGGGCGAGGGCTGTCTCGCCGAGGCCGAGACGCGGGTCCTCGGCGACGGCCGGATGCGCTGGCTCCAGGTGCGGATCATGCTCTTCGAGGCGCAGGAGCAGGCGCGCGACGACGTGGAGAAGGACCCCGCGTTCCAGGCCGTGACGGCGCGCTGGCGGGCGTGCATGGACCGGTCCGGGTTCGCCGGACCCGGCCCCGCACAGCTCCTCGCGTCCTTGCGCACCGCCGACGCCCGCACGGGCAGCCCGGCGCTGAACGCGGATCTGCGCTGCAAGGACGAGACGGGCTACCTCGACGCGGCCTACACCCGGCTCGCCGCCGTCCAGCAGGGGTGGCTGGACCGGAACCCGTCGATCGCCGAGGACTGGCGGACCCTGACGGCCCGCCAGGAACGGGCCTCGCGCGAGGTCCTGGGCGCTACTGCTGCTCCTCGCTCGGGATGAAGCGGCCGGTGCAGCTGCGCGCGCCGTCCTTCGGCAGGGCCGCGCAGACCCACACCGAGCCGTCGTCCGGGGCCGCGATCAGGGGCGTGTAGACGTCCCTGTCGTAGTGCACGACGTCGGCCTGCGCGGCGCCGTCGGAGTTGTTGACGACGACGGTGGCGCCGACCTGGGCGAAGGAGATCCGGCCCCACGCCGCCTGGCACGCCTTGCTGTAACGGAGCTCGATCACCAGGTCCTTGGGGATGGAGCCGGTGCGGACCGTGACGGCGTCGGCTCCGCAGTTCATCTTCTTGGGGTCCCGGCCCTCGCACGCGCTGCCCTGGCAGCCGGTCGCCGGGCCGGCGACCTTCGCGGGCGGCCGCTCCTCGTCGGAGGACATCAGGGTGTAGCCGAGGACGGCTCCCGCGACGAGGACGAGTCCGGCCACGGCCGCGATCCACGGCGTGCGCCGGCGCTTCGGCCGCGCGGCCCCGGTCCGCTCCCCGTCCGCGCCGTCGCCGGGGCCGTCGGCGCCCGCGGACGCCTGCTCCTCGTCGCCCGACGCCCGTTCCTCGTCCGCTCGGTCCCAGAGGGCGAGCAGGACCGCCGGGTCCTTCCCGTCGAGCCGGACGATGCTCTCCACGGCGGCCCGGGGCGGGAACTGCTTCCCGTTGACCCACCGCTCCCACGACGACTTGGCGTAGTGGGTCTTCTCGCCGAGCTGGGCGAAGCTCAGCCCCGACGCCTTCTTCAGGGCGAGCAGTTCACTCGCCAGTTCCCCGGCCGCGGCCGCGGCCGGGGATCTCTCACTCACAGACCCTTGACGGTCCACTTGACTCTGCTCTCCCGCACCGTGCTCATGTTCATGCCACTCATGAACGCGACGCACATCCTAGAGCGCGGGAAATCGGCCTCAGCAGCAGTCCGGTTCCAGGCCGGCCGGGAGGCGCTCGCCGCCGAAGACCGCGACCGTGGCCTCCTCGCCGCCGAGGGCCGCGACCGCGAGCAGCAGGGAGCCGGCGGTCCAGCTGGTCTGCTCCTCCGGCCAGACGGCCCTGTCGGTCTCCTGGTCGCCCTCGAAGACGTACCCCGTCCAGTACATGCCGTTCCCGGCGCGCAGGTGTCCGATGTCCTGGAGGATCGTGAGGGCCCGGTCCGACTCGCCCATCGCCCAGAGGGTGAGGGCGAGCTCGCAGGACTCGCCGCCGGTGACCCACGGGTTCGGGACGACGCACCGCACGCCGAGGCCGGGCACGACGAACGTGTCCCAGTCGGCGTCGATACGGGCCTGGGCCTCGGGTCCGGTGATCGCGCCGCCGAGGACCGGGTAGTACCAGTCCATCGAGTAGCGGGACTTGTCGAGGAAGCGCTCGGGGTGCCGGCGGATCGCGTGGCCGAGCGCGCCGGCCGCCAGCTCCCAGTCGGGCTGTGGTTCCTCGCGGGCCTCGGCGATGGCGAGGGCGCAGCGCAGGGCCTGGTGGATCGACGAACTGCCGGTGAGCAGGGCGTCGTTCACCGGGGTGCCGTCGTCCTCCCGCTTCCAGCCGATCTGGCCGCCGGGCTGCTGGAGTCCGAGGACGAACTCGACGGCCGCGTAGACGACGGGCCACATCCGGTCCAGGAAGGCGTCGTCGCCGGTGGACAGGTAGTGGTGCCAGACGCCGACGGCGATGTACGCGACGAAGTTCGACTCCCGGCTCCGGTCGGTGACCCGGTCCGCCTCGCCGTCGTGGTAGGCCGCGTACCAGGAGCCGTCGCCGTTCTGGTGGCGGGCGAGCCACGCGTAGGCGAGGGCGGCGGCGGCGTGCTCGCCGGCCGCGTCCAGGGCCATGGCGGCCTCGATGTGGTCCCACGGGTCGAGGTGGTGGCCCCGGAACCACGGGACGGCGCCGTCCTCGCGCTGCACGGCGAGTATCCCGGTGACGGTCTCGGCGGCCTGTTCGGCGGTGAGCACCCCGGGCAGGACGAGGTGCTCGGCGATCCGCTCGGGAGAGGTCACTTGGCCGCGTCCGCGGTGTCGGACTTCGGCAGGTGCGGCTTGGTCGCGTACGCCACGAAGCTCTTGCCGACGACCGGGTTGAGCAGCTGCTCGGCGACCCGGGTCAGCGCGGGCTTCTTCATGATGTCCCAGACCAGCAGCTTGTGGTACGCGCGGACCGGCAGCGCCTTGTCGTTGTCCACGCCGAACGCGCACTTCAGCCACCAGTACGGCGAGTGCAGCGCGTGCGCGTGGTGGGTGCCGTACGGCTTGAGGCCGGCCTGCCGGATCTTGGCGAGGAGCTCGTCGGCCTTGTAGATCCGGATGTGGCCGCCCTCGACCTCGTGGTACGCGTCGGAGAGCGCCCAGCAGACCTTCTCGGGGCCGTAGCGGGGCACGGTGATCGCGATCCGGCCGCCGGGCTTGAGCACGCGGACCATCTCGGCGAGCACACCCTTGTCGTCCGGGATGTGCTCCATGACCTCGGAGATGATGACGACGTCGAAGGACTCGTCGGGGAACGGCAGGTTGAGGGCGTCGCCCTCCATCGCGGTGGCGGTCGCCCCGGCGGGGGCCTCCCCGGCCTCCTTCATCGCCGCGAACCACTTGGCGACCTCGCGGATCTCCTCGCCGTTCTGGTCGAGGGCCACGACCTGCGCGCCGCGCCGGTAGCACTCGAACGCGTGCCGACCCGCACCGCAGCCCAGATCGAGCACACGGTCGCCGGGGGCGAGCGGGAAGCGGGTGAAGTCGACGGTCAGCACGAAGTCCTGCTTTCGCGGTTGGGGGGAAGTGGTGGGCAGGCGTCCCTGAGGGCGGCCGGTCGCGTCACCGGCGGGACCCGGCGCCTTGGAGGGCGATCGCCTCGCGGTACAGCTCGGCCGTTCCCTGCGCGGCACGCGCCCAGGTGAACCGGGACAGCACGCGTTCACGCCCGGCCGCGCCGAGCCGGGCCCGCAGCTCCGGGTCGCCGAGCACCCGCCCCAGCGCGGCGGCCAGCGCCCCGGCGTCGCCCGGCGGCACCGCCAGACACGTCTCGCCGTCGGGGCCGGCGACCTCGGGGATCGCGCCGCCGGTGGTGGCGACCAGGGGGGTGCCGGTGGCCATGGCCTCGGCGGCGGGCAGCGAGAAGCCCTCGTACAGGGAGGGCACGCAGGAGACCTGCGCGGAGCGCACGAGGTCGACGAGCTCGGCGTCGCTGATGCCCTTGACGAACTCGACGGCGCCGTCGAGCCCGTACCGCTCGATGGCGGCGGCGACGGGGCCGTCCTCGGCGCGCTTGCCGACGACGACGAGGTGCGCGTCGGGGTTCTCGGTGCGGAGCTTGGCGAGCGCCTCGATCAGGTGGATCAGGCCCTTGAGGGGGACGTCGGCGCTGGAGGTGGTGACGATCCGGCCGGGGATCTCGGCGACGGACGGGTCGGGCGACCAGAGGTCGGTGTCGGCGCCGATGTGGACGACCCTGATGCGGTCCTCGCGGACGCCGAGGTGCTGGACGATCTCCTGGCGCGAGGTGCCGGAGACGGTGAGGACGGACTCGGTCCGGCGGGCGACGCGCTTCTGCATGCGGGTGAAGGCGTACCAGCGGCGGACGGAGGCGCGGCGCTTCCAGTCGGCGGCGGCGTCGAGTTCGAGCTGCCGGTCGACGGTGATCGGGTGGTGGATCGTGGTGACGAGCGGCGCGCCGAGGGCGCGGGGGCCGCCGAGGAGCCCGTAGCCGAGGGTCTGGTTGTCGTGGACGACGTCGAAGTCGCCGCGGCGGGCGGCGAGCATGCGGCGGGCCCGCAGGGAGAAGGTGAGCGGCTCGGGGAAGCCGCCGGTCCACATGGTGGCGACTTCCAGCGCGTCGATCCAGTCCCGGTACTCCTCGCGCTTCGGGGTCCGGAACGGGTCCGGCGAGCGGTAGAGGTCGAGGCTGGCGATCTCGGTGAGCGGCACCCCTTCGTCGAGCGTGGGGTACGGCTGGGAGCCGACGACCTCGACGTGGTGGCCGAGGCGGGCGAGCTCGCGGGAGAGGTGCCGGACGTAGACGCCCTGCCCACCGCAGAAGGGGTTCCCCTTGTACGTGAGGAGAGCGATCCGCAACGGTGCGTCACCGGCTGCGGTGACGCCCTGTCGGGGGCTTGCCTCTATGGCCTCAGCGGTCATGCGCGACCCCCTTCGAGCGTGCGTTTCGCCGGAGCGTAACCGCTCGCGCTAATCTAGAACAAGTTACAGACTTGATCGTTCTGGATCTTCTCGCCTGTCTTCCTGCCCACTCCTTGATCCTTCAAGGAGGACAGAATCTACCGGCAGGTAGCTCCGCCGTGAGAGCCGGAACAGGTGATTCGCGCCACGGCGGCCACGCCGCCATACTGTCGCTCCCCACCGCACGGAACGGGACCTCATGACCGCAGAGAACAGAGCGGACCACAGACCCGCGTCGCCGGCCCTCACGGAGCGCCAGGAGGCGCGGCGCCGCCGCATCCTGAACGCCAGCGCCCAGCTCGCGGCGCGGGGCGGCTTCGACGCCGTGCAGATGCGGGAGGTCGCCGAGGCGGCCGGCGTGGCCCTGGGCACGCTGTACCGCTACTTCCCGTCCAAGATCCATCTGCTGGTCGCGACCATGCAGGACCAGCTCCAGCACATGCACACCACCCTGCGGAAGCGGCCGCCCGCCGGCGCGGACCCGGCCGAGCGGGTCGCGGAGACCCTGATGCGGGCCTTCCGCGCGCTCCAGCGGGAACCGCAGCTGGCCGACGCGATGGTGCGGGCCCTCACGTTCGCCGACCGCAGCGTGAGCCCGGAGGTCGACACGGTCTCGCGGCTGACGACCGCGATCATCCTGGACGCGATGGGCGCCGAGCACCCGACCCCGAGCCAGCTCTCGGCGGTCCGGGTGATCGAGCACACCTGGCACTCGGCCCTGATCACCTGGCTGTCCGGACGCGCCTCGATCGCACAGGTGAAGATCGACATCGAGACGGTCTGCCGGCTGATCGACCTCACGGCCCCGCAGCCCGGAACGGTCTGACACGTCCCGCCCGCGCCCCCGACGGTCCACCGGCCGGAGGCGCGGGCGGCGCCCGATCAGGAACCCGCGGGCTTGGCGTTGCTCGCCGCGAGGGCCGCCGCGCAGTCCGGGCCGCCGTCGACGGCCACGAACATCACCAGCTTCAGCGGGCCCGCCGAGTGGTTGCTGGCCTGGAGCTGCCAGCTGCTCTTCTTCAGCGACTTGATCACCGAGCCGCCCGCGCCGGAGCTCCGCTCCTCGCTCCAGCCGCCCTTCGTCAGGGTCGCGACCGTGTCCGTGTACGACTTCGCCGGGTCGGCGGCCTTCTCGGCGTCCGCCGTCCAGCTGACCATGCAGTCCTTGGCCTCGGCCGGCACCTGCTCGCCCGAGGCGTCCTGCGCGAAGCCGGCCCCCGTCGCCGCGTCCGTCAGCTCCTTGGTGACCGCGGCCGCGTCCAGCTTCTCGTCGCTCGAACCGCCCGAGCCGCCCGCCGCGGAGGAACCGGCCGAGGACGAACCCCCGGACGCCGAACCGCCCTTGTCCGCACCGCCCTCGCTTCCGCAACCCGCGACCAGCAGCACCACACCGGCGGCCGCGGCCACCAACCTCGCCTTGCGCACGACACTCCCGAATACGCTCATACGAAGGCCCGTCGCCCCCGTGACCAAGGGCATAGTTTTGCACGTGGGAACGGGCGACGTACGCAAAGGCGCCTTCGGTCAAGGCCGTTCGCGGTCCTTCCCGAACAAGGAGTCCAACTCCTGTTCGGTGAACTTGTTCATGCACGCGTCCTCCGTCGCCTGCAGGGAGATCATGTCCACGACCAGCCCCTGCTTCACGTCGTGATGGCGGGCCAACAGCGTCCAGCCCCGCTTCTTGAGCGTGACCCCGACCATGGTGTCGCCCTCCTCGCCGACCTTCTCGACCTGCCGGTTCCCCTCGGTCCACGCCTGGCCGACCAGCGCGTCGACCGCCTCCTCGAAGTCGCGGCGCGACCCGTCGACGGGAGGGCCGACGTACTGCCATCCGGCCGTGCAAGCGGTGACACGCTCCTCGAGCCGCTCCCGCTCCGTGGACGGGGCGGGCCGCGGCGTGGAGCCCGTGCCGCCCGCCCCGCCCGGCCCCGCCAGGTCGGACTTCGGCAGCCCCGCCTTCTCGACGGCGCCCACGATCTCGGCGTGCACCGTCTCCCGGCCGAAGGCGGAACCCCCTCCCCCGGCGCCCGCGCCCGTCCCGCATCCCGCCCCGAGAAGCACCACCGCCGTCGCGCCCGCGACCGCCGCCCACCGTGTACCCCGACCCCGCATACCTGCCCCACTCCCTGTGTGTCCGCTGTGCCGAGGGAGTGTCACACACGCGGTACGCGCAGGTCACGGGCGTTGTCCGGCGGACGGCGGGGCGGGCGGGGCCGGCGCCGGGCCGGGGCGGGGCGGGGCCGGGAAGCGGCGGAGCCCCCGCCGCTTGCCCACCGCCTCCCCGCCGAGCCCCCGCCGCTTCCCCGGCTATTCCTCCGGCGGGAACACCGGCTCCCCGCCGTCCGCGACGGTGATCAGGATCGCCTCCACCGGGCAGCCCTCGGCCGCGGCGAGCAGTGCCTCGCCCGCGTCCGTCTCCGCCTCCGCCGGGTGGGACTGGCGGGCCGTGTCGAGACGGAAGCCGTGCGGGGCGTGGTCGACGCACATGCCGGAGCCGATGCAGACGCCGCGGTCGACCTCGACGCGCCAGCGGTCGCCCATCACGCGCCGCCCTCGTAGCCGGCCGGAAGGTGGATCATCTTGTGCTCCAGGTACTCGCCGAAGCCCTCGGGGCCGAACTCGCGTCCCAGGCCGGAGTTCTTGTAGCCGCCGAAGGGGCCGAGCATGTCGAGGCTGAAGGTGTTGACGTTGAAGGTGCCGGTGCGCACCCCCCGGGCGAAGTCGATGCCGTGCTCGACGTCGCCGGTCCAGACGCTGCCGCTGAGGCCGAAGTCGGAGTCGTTGGCGATCCGGAGGGCCTCGGCCTCGTCCCCGTACGGCAGGAGGCAGATGACCGGGCCGAAGATCTCCTCGCGGGCGATCCGCATGGAGTTGTCGACGCCGCCGAAGAGGGTCGGCTCGACGTACCAGCCGCGGTCGAGTCCGGCCGGGCGGCCGCCGCCCGCGAGGACCTTGGCGCCCTCCTGCTGGCCGATGCCGATGTAGTCGAGGGAGCGCTGCTGCTGGCGGCGGGCGACGAGCGGGCCGACCTGGGTGGCCGGGTCGAGCGGGTCGCCGACGACGAGGGCGCCCGCCGCCGCGGCGAGGGCCTCGGCGATCTCCTCGTACCGCGAACGGGGGGCGAGGATGCGGGTCTGGGCGACGCACGCCTGGCCGTTGTTCATCCAGGCGGCCGGGACGATCCCGGCGACGGCGGTCTCCAGGTCCGCGTCCGGCAGGATCACGGCGGCCGACTTCCCGCCGAGTTCGAGGGTGACGCGGGTGAGGTTGCGGGAGGCGACCTCCATGACCCGGCGGCCGGCGGCGACCGATCCGGTGAAGGACACCTTGTCGACGCCGGGGTGCCCGACGAGGTACTCGCTGACCTCGCGGTCGGCGGGCAGGATGCTGAGGACGCCCTCGGGCAGCCCGGCCTCGGTGGCGATCTCGGCCAGGATGTACGAGTCGAGGGGCGACTCCGGGGACGGCTTGAGGACCACCGTGCAGCCGGCGAGCAGGGCGGGCCCCAGCTTGGCGGCGGCGGTGAACTGCGGGACGTTCCACGGGATGACGGCCGCGACCACGCCGACCGGCTCGCGCCGGACCAGCAGCGGGCCGAGGACACCGCCGCGCCGCTCCTCGTACGGGAAGTCCCGGGCGACGGTGATCGCCGCGTCCCACACCATCATCGCGCCGAGCGCCTGGGCGAGGACGGACCACGAGTACGGGGAGCCGTTCTGCGCGCTGATGGAGCGGCCGATCTCCTCGTACCGCACCGCGATCGCGTCCTTGATGCGGCTGACGACCTCGATCCGCTCCCCGACCGTCATCCGGGGCCACGGCCCCTCGTCGAAGGCCCGGCGGGCGACCGCGACCGCCCGGTCGACATCCGCCTCGGAGGCGTGCGGGACGCGTCCGATGACCTCCTCCGTGTGCGGGGAGATCACCTCGATCACTCCGGTGCCCAGCGGATCGGTCAACTCCCCGCCGATGAACAGCTTTCCGTGCTCCACAAGCTCGGTCATGACCGCTGCCTCCCGAGGAGATGGATTCCCTGGACTTCCTGACGATGCCTCAGAACTGATACCAGTTCTAGTTATAGTGGGCAATGGTCGAGCAAGCTCCGTACGGTCTCGTAGAGATGAGGGCACATGACCCAGGTGACCGAGCACGGCGGAGGCGTCTGGTCGCTCCGGGTGCCCATCCCGGACAACCCGCTCGGCCACACCCTGGTCCACGTGCTCGACACCGACCGGGGTGCGGTGCTCGTCGACACCGGGTGGGACGACCCCGCGTCGTGGGCCGAACTCGCGGGCGGCCTGGAGGTGTTGGGTCTTTCGGTGCGGGACGTCCACGGGGTCGTCATCACCCACCACCACCCCGACCACCACGGCCTCTCCGGCCGGGTCCGCGAGGAGTCCGGGGCGTGGATCGCCATGCACGCCGCCGACACCGCCGTCGTGCGCCGGACGCGGAGCGCCGAACCCGGCACCTGGCTGGACTACCTCGCCCGCAAGCTCGCCACCGTCGGCGCCCCCGAGGACCACATCGCGCCGCTGCGGGCGGCCCGCGCGTCCGGCCGGATGCGGACGCTGCCGGGCCTGCGCTCCGCGCTCCCCGACCGCGAGATCGTCCCCGGCGAGCTGCTCGACCTGGCCGGCCGGCGGCTGCGCGCCATCTGGACGCCCGGCCACACCCCCGGTCACGTCTGCCTCCACCTGGAGGAGGAGCACCCCGCGCGGCTGCCCGGCCACGGCCGGCTCTTCTCCGGCGACCACCTGCTGCCCGGGATCTCCCCGCACATCGGTCTGTACGAGGACCCCGACGACGCCACCGGGGCCGATCCCCTCGGCGACTACCTCGACTCCCTCGAACGGATCGGCCGCCTCGGCGTCGCCGAGGTCCTCCCCGCCCACCAGTACGCCTTCGCCGACGCCGCCGGCCGGGTCCGCGAACTCCTCGACCACCACGAGGAACGCCTCACCGGGCTCCTCGGCCTCCTCGCCGCCCCGCTCACCCCCTGGCAGCTCGCCGAACGGATGGAGTGGAACCGGCCCTGGGACCAGATCCCCCACGGCTCCCGCAACATCGCCGTCAGCGAGGCCGAGGCCCATGTGCGCCGCCTCGTGAAACTGGGCCGCGCGGAGGCCGTGACCGGCACGGACCCGGTCACCTACATCGCCGTGGAGCCGGTCGCGCTCCCCGCCCGGCCGGCGGCGCGCCCCCCGCGGTGACCTGCCGCCTCCCCCTGAGTCGGTGCGGTGTGAGGCGTCTCGCACCGCCGGAGCGGAGGGCGTACGGGCCGGTACAGTGAGCGGGTCGTCATCATGCCCGTACGGGGGGAAGACCGGTGCGAATCCGGCACTGACCCGCAACCGTGAGCCGGTCCCCGCAAGGACCGGCAAGTCGGAATGCCCCGCCCGGGACGTGACCGCCGGCACCGTCGAGGAATACGGAGCCGGAGCCTGGTGCCCTTGAGGCGTGCCGGTGCCCGGCCGCAGGAGAGGGCCCCATGAACACCGTCCGCCGCAGCGCCGCCGCGCTCGCCGCCGCCGCCGTCGCACTCGGCGCCGCAGCCGCCGTCCCGGCCGCCGCCGCGCCCTCTCCGACCCCCTCGACCGGCACCCCCGCGACCGGCCTGTACGGCACGAAGGACCCGACGTACGACGGCGTCTGGCGCCAGTCGCTCGCCTTCCTCGCCCAGCGGAGCACCGGCTACCAGCCCGCCGACCAGGCCGTGGGCTGGCTCCTCGGCCAGCAGTGCGCCGACGGCTCGTTCGCCTCGTACCGCGCGGACGCGGCGACGCCCTGTGACGCCAAGACGATGCGGGACACCAACGCCACCGCCGTCGCCGTCCAGGCGCTCGGCGCCGTCCGCCGCCAGGCCGCCGCGCCCGAGAAGGTCGACCAGGCCGTCAAGGCCGGCAGCGCCTGGCTGAAGACCGTGCAGAACAAGGACGGCGGCTGGGGCTACGGCGCCGGCGGCGCCAGCGACGCCAACTCCACCTCGATCGTCGTCGGCGCGCTCGCCGCGACCGGGGAGAAGCCCGGCTCGTACACCTCCGCCGACGGCCGCACCCCGTACGACGCGCTCCTCTCCTTCGCCCTGCCCTGCTCGGACAAGGACGGCGCCGGGGCCTTCGCGTACCAGCCGGACAAGGCTGGCACGCTCCTCGCGAACGCCGACGCCACCGCCGCGGCCACCCTCGCCGGACTCGGCAAGAGCATCGCCGCCACCAAGGCGTCCCCCGAGCAGCCGCCGGTCTGCACCGACCTCACGAAGCCGACCGCCGAGCGGGCCGCCCTCAACGGCGCCTCCTACCTGGCGAAGGCCCTCGCGAAGACCGGCCACCTCACCACCCCGCCGATGCCGGGCGCCACCGACACGACCGAGAAGCCGGACATCGGCAACACCGCCGACGCGGTCGTGGCCCTCGCCGCGGCCGGCGCCGCCCAGGAGGCGGAGCCCGCCCTCGTGTGGCTGGAGAAGAACTCCGCCGCCTGGGCGAAGGAGAGCGGACCGGCCGCGTACGCGCAGCTGATCCTGGCCGCCCGCGCCACCGAGACCGACCCGCGCGAGTTCGGTACGGCGGACCTGGTCGAGCAGCTCAACGCCACCGGCCCCGCGCCCAAGACCCCCGACACCTCCGCCTCCTCCACCAGCGACGACGAGGAGTCCGGCTTCGACATCTGGTGGATCATCGGCATCGGCACGGTCGTCGGCGTCGGCATCGGCTTCCTCGTGAGCGGCCGCAAGAAGTGAGAGCCACCCGCAGGGCGGGCGCCCGGATCGCGGGCGCCGCGGCCGGGGCGCTGCTGACCCTGACCGCCGTCGCGGCCGCCCCGGCGCAGGCCGCCGGCTACCGCTACTGGTCGTTCTGGGAGAGCGACGGCGGCAAGCCCTGGGCGTACGCCACCCAGGGCCCGGCGACCGCCCGGCCCGCCGACGGCGACGCGATCGGCTTCCGTTTCGCGATCAGCCAGGGCACGAGCGACACCTCCCAGCCGGCCCTGGCCCCCGACTTCGCGGGGATCTGCGGGGGCGTGGAGAAGAAGGACGGCAGCAAGCGGATCGCCGTCGTCGTCGACTTCGGCGGCCCCGCGGACGCCCCGCCCGGCGAGCACCCGCCGGAGAAGCTGATCAAGGTCGGCTGCGCGGAGGTCCGCGAGGACGCGACGGGCGCGGAGGCGCTGGCCGCGGTGGCGAAGCCGCTGCGGTACGACAGCGCGGCCATGCTGTGCGGGATCGCCGGCTATCCGGCGCGGGGCTGCGGCGAGCAGGTCGCGGAGAACGCCCCGGCGTCCCCCGCGCCCACCGCTCCCGCGGCCGCCGCCCCCGGGCACGGCAGCGGCGGTCCGTCCTTCGGCGTGCTCGCCGGCGGGGCGGCCGTCCTGGCGCTCGGCGGCGCCGCGATCTGGAAGGCCCGCCGTCGCGGATGAGCCCCGCCCGTAGCCGCGGCACGTTCACGGCCCCGCACACGGACCGGCCCGCGCCGGGGTCCCGGCCCGCGCCGGGGTCCCGGCCCGCGTCGGGGTCCCGGCCCGGTCCGGGCTCCCGGTTCGCGGCCCCGGTGGCGACCCGGGCCAACGCGCTGCACGCCGGAGCCTGGTGGCTATGGGCCCTGGGCCTGGCCGTCGCCGCCTCCCGCACCACCAATCCGCTGCTGCTCGGGCTGCTCGTGGGAGTCGCCGGATACGTCGTGGCGGCCCGCCGTACGGACGCGCCCTGGGCCCGTTCGTACGGCGCCTTCGTGAAGCTCGGCCTGTTCGTCGTCTTCCTGCGGGTGGTGTTCTCGCTGCTGCTGGGCTCCCCCATCCCCGGCACGCATCCGCTGTTCACGCTGCCCGAGGTGCCGCTGCCCGACTGGGCGCAGGGCGTACGGATCGGGGGGCGGGTGACGGCCGAGCAACTGGTCTTCGCGCTGTACGACGGCGCCAAACTGGCGACCCTGCTGATCTGCGTGGGCGCCGCGAACTCCCTCGCCAACCCGGCGCGGCTGCTGAAGTCGCTGCCGGGCGCGCTGTACGAGGCCGGGGTCGCCGTCGTCGTGGCGATGACCTTCGCGCCGAACATGGTCGCCGACGTGGTCCGGTTGCGGACCGCCCGCCGCCTCCGGGGCCGCCCGACGGGCGGGGTGCGGGCCGTGCTCCAGATCGGCCTGCCGGTCCTCGAAGGGGCCCTGGAGCGGTCGATCGCCGTGGCGGCCTCGATGGACGCGCGCGGTTACGGGCGGACGGCGCGGGTCCCCGCCTCCGTGCGGCGCACCACGAACGTGCTGACCCTCGGCGGGCTGCTCGGCGTCTGCGCCGGCTCGTACGGACTCCTGGCCGCGGAGGGCGCCGGATACGGGCTCCCGCTGCTCGGCGCCGGACTCCTCGCCGCCCTGGCCGGCCTCCGCCTCGGCGGCCGCAGGACGCTCCGCACCCGCTACCGGCCCGATCACTGGGGCGCGCGGGCCTGGCTCGTCGCCGGCTCCGGTGTGGCGGTGGCCGTCCTCATGATCTGGGCGAACACCATCGCACCCGACGCGCTGCACCCCGGCGTCGTACCGCTGGAAGCGCCCGAGCTGCCGCTCTGGCCGGCCCTGTCGGTCCTCGTCGGCCTGCTGCCGGCCTTCGTCGCGCCCGTCCCCAAGGAGAGCACGTGATCCGCTTCGAGAACGTCTCGGTGACGTACGAGGACGAGGCCGAACC
This sequence comes from Streptomyces sp. NPDC059534, assembly GCF_042743475.1. Lineage (NCBI taxonomy): Bacteria > Bacillati > Actinomycetota > Actinomycetes > Kitasatosporales > Streptomycetaceae > Streptomyces > Streptomyces sp. NPDC059534. Next base: position 9,229 of record NZ_JBHWAQ010000002.1, on the reverse strand, counting down.
CACCCTCCGGGATGTGCGCCTCACCGTCCCCGAGGGCGAACTCGTGCTCCTCGTGGGTCCCTCCGGCGTCGGCAAGTCCACTCTGCTCGGCGCCGTCTCCGGCCTCGTCCCGCACTTCACGGGCGGCACCCTCACCGGCCGTGTCACCGTCGACGGCCGCGACACCCGCACCCACCCGCCGCGCGAGCTCGCGGACCTCGTGGGCACGGTCGGCCAGGACCCGTCCGCCCACTTCGTCACCGACACCGTCGAGGACGAGCTCGCCTACGGCATGGAGTCCCTCGGTCTCTCCCCGGCCGTCATGCGCCGCCGTGTCGAGGAGACGCTCGACCTCCTCGGTCTCGCCGAGCTCCGCGACCGTCCCCTGGCCACCCTCTCCGGCGGGCAGCGCCAGCGCGTCGCGATCGGCTCCGTCCTCACCCCCCACCCCAAGGTCCTCGTCCTCGACGAGCCCACCTCCGCGCTCGACCCGTCCGCCGCCGAGGACGTCCTCGCGGTGCTCCAGCGCCTCGTCCACGACCTGGGAACGACCGTTCTCCTCGCGGAGCACCGCCTCGAACGGGTCGTCCAGTACGCGGACCAGGTACTGCTGCTGCCGGACGGCGTGATGGGGCCGCCCGCGGAGGTCATGGCGGTCTCGCCGGTGCATCCCCCGGTGGTGGCGCTCGGGCGGCTCGCGGGGTGGGAGCCGCTGCCGCTGACGGTGCGGGACGCGCGCCGGAGGTCGGCTCCGCTGAAGGCGCGGCTGGAGGGGCGGGTCCCCGCGGGGCCGCTGCCCCGCCTCGCGCCGTCCCCTCTCCCCGGGTCCGTCCCGGACTCCGGTCCCGGTACGCCGGACGGACCGGGAGCCACTGGTGCCGCAGAGTCCCGGGGCGGGGGATTCCTTCCGTTCCGGCGGCGCCGTACCCGACCGGCCGGCCCCACCGGGGCCCCTCTCGTGCTCGCCGACGGCCTCGGCGTCCGGCGCGGCCGGGTGGAGGCCCTGCGCCGGGTCGACCTCCGCGTCGACGCCGGCGAGACCGTCGCGCTCATGGGCCGCAACGGCGCGGGGAAGTCCACCCTGCTCTCCACCCTCGTGGGGATGATCGAGCCGACCGTCGGCACGGTCCGGGTCGCGGGCCTGCCCCCGCACACGACGGCTCCCCGCGAGCTGATCCGCCAGGTCGGCCTGGTCCCGCAGGAGCCGCGTGACCTCTTGTACGCGGACACGGTCGCCGCGGAGTGCGCGGCGGCGGACGGGGACGCGGGCGCGGCGCCCGGGACCTGCCGGGCGCTGGTGGAGGAGCTGCTGCCGGGGGTGGCGGACGGGACGCATCCCCGGGACCTGTCCGAGGGGCAGCGGCTGGCGCTCGCGCTGGCCGTGGTGCTGACGGGCCGGCCGCCGCTGCTGCTGCTCGACGAGCCGACGCGGGGCCTGGACTACGCGGCCAAGGCCCGGCTCGTGGCCCATCTGCGCGGGCTCGCCGCGGCGGGGCACGCCATCGTGCTGGCCACGCACGACGTGGAGCTGGCGGCGGAGCTGGCGCACCGGGTGGTGATCGTCGCGGACGGCGAGGTGGTGGCGGACGGCCCGACGGCCGAGGTCGTCGTCTCCTCCCCGGCGTTCTCGCCGCAGGTGGCGAAGATCCTCGCCCCGCAGCCCTGGCTCACGGTCGAGCAGGTGGAGGCGGCCCTGTGAGCACCCGTCCCCGCACCCGTCCCGTGAAGGGCCCGGCGCCGGGCCCCCGGGCCGCACGCACCCGTCCGGTCCGGCTCGGGCCGCGTTCGGTGGCGGCGCTGGTCCTGGTCTCCGTGATCGGGCTCTTCGGCATCTGCTGGCCGCTGTTCGCCGACGCGGGCTCGGCCGTCACGACGCACGCGGCGGACGCGCCGTGGCTCTTCGCCGCCCTGCTGCCGCTGCTGATCGCGGTGGTCGTCGCCACGATCGCCGACTCCGGGATGGACGCGAAGGCCGTCGCGATGCTGGGGGTGCTCGCCGCGGTGGGGGCCGCCCTGCGGCCGCTCGGGGCGGGGACGGCCGGCCTGGAGCCGATGTTCTTCCTGATGGTGCTGAGCGGCCGGGTTCTGGGGCCGGGGTTCGGTTTCGTCCTCGGTGCGGTGACGATGTTCGCGTCGGCCCTGCTCACGGGGGGTGTGGGGCCGTGGATGCCGACGCAGATGCTCGCGATGGGCTGGTTCACGATGGGCGCCGGGCTGCTGCCGGGCCCGACGGCGCTGCGGGGGCGGGCCGAGCTGGCGATGCTCTCCGTGTACGGCTTCGTGGCGGCGTTCGCGTACGGCACGGTCACCAATCTGTACGGCTGGGTGACGCTCGGCGGCGGCGCGGTCGACGCGGGTGGCGGGAGCGGCGGGATCTTCTTCGTCCCGGGTGCTCCGGCGCACGAGAACCTCGTCCGGTTCCTCGCCTTCCTCGTGGCCACCTCCCTCGGATGGGACCTGGGCCGCGCCGCGCTGACCGTCGTCCTCACCCTGACCGTCGGCGGCGCGCTCCTGCGGGCGCTTCGGCGGGCCACGCGACGCGCCAACTTCGAGGCCCAGGTCACATTCGGGGCCCCGGAAGTGCCCGCCCCGGGTGAGGCGGCCCACAGGACCTACGTCACGTACGAGCCGGAATAGTAGACCGGCGCTACCCACCCAAACCACTCCAGACCCCGGCATGAGCTGCGGAAACGTGGCACACCCATCCCCGGGACGTTCCGCCCGGGTCCGAACCTGCCTCGTACATGGGGTGGTTGCCCCACCCCCGCCGGGCCTGTTTGTCTGGTGGACGTCGCCAGGCAGCCGGTGCTCACCACAGCGCCTCGGACGGCCGGTTCCCCCAGTTCCCGGGTCTCCCGGGCTCTGGTTCCGGCTTGCCGAAATCGCCTGACGCAGCCCTTGTTCCCGACGTTAGGTAGATACGTTGATCCGCTCGCTCACCTCTCGTGCCTCTGCCCGCAACAAGAAGATCGCCGCCACCGCAGCCGTGCTGCTGGGCGCATCGGGTGCGGTGCTCGGCACGACGGGCTCGGCTTCGGCCGCCAGCCCGCAGGAGCTCGCTCGCGACATCGTCCCCGCCTCGCAGTACGCGTCCTTCAGCAAGATCGTCGAGCACGAGTCGCACTGGAACCACACCGCGACCAACTCGTCCAGCGGCGCCTACGGCCTGGTCCAGGCCCTCCCGGCCTCGAAGATGTCCTCCGCGGGTTCCGACTGGAAGACCAACCCGGCCACCCAGATCAAGTGGGGCCTGGACTACATGAACGAGCGCTACGGCTCCCCGAACGCCGCCTGGGCGTTCTGGCAGGCCAACGGCTGGTACTAAGAGAACCTGCCGCCGCACAGCGCATCCGCAAGGCCCCGCCCTCCCTCCGGAGGGGCGGGGCCTGCGGCGTTTTCCGGCTCTGGATTTTTAGTAGACCGGTCGTCTAGTCTTCCGGTCGTCGGCGGGCGCACGGAAGACCCCGCCGCGACAGACCCCGCCGCGATCCCGGAGGCCGCCCATGCCCGCAGCGCCCAGCACACCCGGCACCACACCCCCCGCACCCGCCCCGCTCTCCCCCGGCCGGTTCGGCGCGCTGGTCGGCACCGCGCTCCCGATCGTGCAGGGCCCCTTCGGCGGCGGCCTGTCCTCCGTCGAGCTGGCGGCCGCCGTGTCCGAGGGCGGCGGCCTCGGCTCGTACGGCGCGCACCACCACACCCCCGAGGAGATCACCGGTCTGGTGGCCCGGCTGCGCGCGGCCACCGGCCGCCCGTTCGCCGTGAACCTCTGGGTGCCGCAGGAGGGCGAGGAGCGCGAACTCTCCGCCACCGCGCTCGCCGGGCACGTCGAGCGCCTGCGGCCGTACTACGAAGAGCTGGGCGTCTCGGCGCCGGACGACGCGGACGTACGGGCGCGGCCGGACTTCGACGAGCAGCTCGACGCCCTGCTCGCGGCGGCCCCGCCGGTGATCAGCCTGGTCATGGGCCCGCCGCCGCCCCGGCTGGTCGCCGAGGCACGGCGGCGCGGGATCGTCCTGGTCGGCACGGCGACCACCGTCGACGAGGCGGTGGCCCTGGAACGGGCCGGGGTGGACGCCGTCGTCGCCTCCGGCAGCGACGCGGGCGGCCATCGGGGCGCGTTCCTGCGGCCGGTGCGCGAGTCCCTGGTGGGCACCTTCTCCCTGGTCCCGCAGGTGGCGGACGCGGTGTCGGTGCCCGTCGTCGCGGCGGGCGGGATCGCCGACGGGCGCGGCGTCGCCGCCGCGCTCGCGCTCGGCGCGGACGCCGTCCAGGTCGGCACCGGGTTCCTCGCCGCGCGCGAGTCGGGGGCGAGCGAGGCGCACCGGCGGACGCTGGGCACCCCGGGGGCCCGCACGACCGTGCTGACCCGGCTGTTCTCGGGACGCACGGCGCGGGGCATCCCGAACGGCTTCGTCCGGGAGATGGCGGCCCACGAGGAGCACGTGCCCCCGTACCCCGTGCAGAACGCGCTGATGCGGCCGATCCGCCGAGCAGGGCCGGCCCGAGTACGTGAACCTCTGGGCCGGCCAGGCGGCCGCGCTCGTCCAGGAGTCGCCGGCGGCCGCCGCGTACCTCTCGGACCTCGCCGAGGAGGCGGTCAGAGCCGCTGGATGATCGTCCCGGTGGCGAGCGCCCCGCCGGCGCACATGGTGATCAGCGCGAACTCCTTGTCGGTGCGCTCCAGCTCGTGCAGGGCGGTGGTGATGAGCCGGGCGCCGGTGGCGCCGACGGGGTGGCCGAGCGCGATGGCTCCGCCGTTGACGTTGACCTTCTCGAGACCGTCCAGGTCCCGCTCGAACTCCTGCGCCCAGCTCAGCACCACGGACGCGAACGCCTCGTTGATCTCGACGAGATCGATGTCCCGGAGGCTCATCCCGGCCTTGCCGAGGACCGCGCGGGTCGCGTCGATCGGGCCGTCGAGGTGGTAGTGCGGGTCGGCGCCGACGAGCGCCTGGGCGACGATCCGGGCGCGCGGGCGGAGCTTGAGGGCGCGGGCCATGCGCTTGGAGGCCCACATGATCGCGGAGGCGCCGTCGGAGATCTGGGAGGAGTTCCCGGCGGTGTGCACGGCGGTCGGCATGACGGGCTTGAGCCGCGCCAGGCCCTCCATGGTGGTGTCGCGGAGGCCCTCGTCGCGGTCGACGAGCCGCCACATGCCCTGGCCCGCGGCCTGTTCCGCCTCGGTGGTGGGGACCTGGACGGCGAAGGTCTCGCGCTTGAAGCGCTCCTCGGACCAGGCGATCGCGGCGCGTTCCTGGGAGAGCAGGCCGAGGGAGTCGACGCGTTCGCGGCTGAGACCGCGGCGGCGGGCGATGCGCTCGGCGGCCTCGAACTGGTTGGGCAGGTCGACGTTCCACTCGTCGGGGAACGGCTTGCCGGGGCCGTGCTTGGAGCCGGAGCCGAGCGGGACGCGCGACATGGCCTCGACGCCGCAGCTGATGCCGATGTCGATGACACCGGCCGCGACCATGTTGGCGACCATGTGGCTGGCCTGCTGCGAGGAGCCGCACTGACAGTCGACGGTGGTGGCGGCCGTCTCGTACGGCAGCCCCATGGCGAGCCAGGCGGTGCGGGCGGGGTTCATGGACTGTTCGCCGGCGTGGGTGACGGTGCCGCCGACGACCTGTTCGACGCAGTCGGCGTGGATGCCGGTGCGGCCGAGGAGTTCACGGTAGGTCTCGCCCAGGAGGTAGGCGGGATGGAGGTTGGCGAGCGCGCCTCCGCGCTTGCCGATGGGGGTGCGTACGGCTTCGACGATGACGGGTTCCGCGGCCATGAGCTCGTCCTCTCCTCGACCGGACGGGGTGTCCCGGCACCCCGGTCGGTCGGCGTCACGGGGGAACTAGTACGCGTTCTAGTTCTGAGAGCAGTCTTATGACTGCTACCGCCGGTACGCAAGGGTCCGGGACGCAACAGTTCCCGCCCCGCCCCTTGCTACTTGTAGAACTCGTTACTAACTTTCCCGGCAACTTCTGATGGCCCATCAGATATGGAGAGTGTTGCCGATGCCCTGCCCCCATCTCCCCGAAGGGTTCGACGCCACCGACCCCGATCTGCTCCGCGACCGCATTCCCTTCCCGGAGTTCGCCCGCCTGCGGCAGACCGCGCCCGTCTGGTGGTGCCCCCAGCCGGCCGGCGTCACCGGCTTCGGCGACGAGGGGTACTGGGCCGTCACGCGCCACGCGGACGTCAAGTACGTCTCGACCCACCCCGAGTTGTTCTCCTCGAACGAGAACACGGCGGTCATCCGCTTCAACGAGCACATCACCCGGGACCAGATCGAGGTCCAGAAACTGATCATGCTCAACATGGACCCGCCCGAGCACACCCGGGTCCGCCAGATCGTCCAGCGCGGCTTCACCCCCCGCGCGATACGGAACCTGGAGACCGCGCTCCGCGACCGCGCCCGCGCCATCGTCGAGGAGGCCGGGCGCTCCGTGGACGCCGACGGCACCTTCGACTTCGTCACCCGCGTCGCCGTCGAACTGCCCCTCCAGGCCATCGCCGAACTCATCGGCGTCCCCCAGGAGGACCGCTCCCGGATCTTCGACTGGTCGAACAAGATGGTCGCGTACGACGACCCCGAGTACGCCATCACCGAGGAGATCGGCGCCGAGGCCGCCATGGAACTCATCGGCTACTCGATGAACATGGCCGCCGCCCGCAAGGAGTGCCCCGCCGCCGACATCGTCAGCCAGCTCGTCGCCGCCGAAGGACAGGGCAACCTCTCCTCCGACGAGTTCGGCTTCTTCGTCCTGCTGCTCGCCGTCGCCGGCAACGAGACCACCCGCAACGCCATCAGCCACGGCATGCACGCCTTCCTCACCCACCCCGACGAGTGGGAGCTCTTCAAACGCGAGCGCCCCGCGACCGCCGCCGAGGAGATCGTCCGCTGGGCCACCCCCGTCGTCTCCTTCCAGCGGACCGCGACCCAGGACACCGAGATCGGCGGCCAGAAGATCCGCAAGGGCGACCGGGTCGGCCTCTTCTACTCCTCCGCCAACAACGACCCCGAGGTCTTCACCGACCCCGAACGCTTCGACATCACCCGTGACCCCAACCCGCACCTCGGCTTCGGCGGCGGCGGACCCCACTTCTGCCTGGGCAAGTCCCTCGCGATCAAGGAGATCGAACTGATCTTCAACGCCATCGCCGACACCCTGCCCGACCTCACGCTCGTCGGCGAACCGCGCCGCCTGCGCGCCGCCTGGCTGAACGGGGTGAAGGAACTCCGGGTCCGGACCTCCCTCTGAGCCGGGCGCCCGGGACCGGAACCGGAACCGGATCACCGCCCGGCGCGTCCGACCCCACATGCGGGGGACACACAGAAACATCCTGACCATCGTCATCGCGCTGCTGGCGCTCCAGCTCGGCTCGCTCGTCGCACCGGCGTACGCCTGCGGCTGCGGCGCGATGATCCCGTCCAGGTCCGAGCGCATCGGTGTCGACCGCGAGGAGTCGGCCGTCCGCTGGGACGGCCGCACCGAGACCGTCGTCATGCGCTTCAACGTCCACGGGAACGCCCGGCGGGCCGCCTGGATCATGCCGGTGCCGGGCCGGGCCGAGGTCACCCTCGGTGAGCCCGCCCTCTTCGAAGCGCTCGAATCCCTCACCGAGCCCGAGGAGCGCGACCGGTACCACTTCTGGCCGCGCGAGGGCGACTGGCCGTTCGACAACCCGTGGGGGGACGGGGCGGCCGGCGCCGCCCCGCCCGGTACGGGCTCCGGCGTCGGCGTCGTCGGCCGCGAGCGGCTCGGCCCCTTCGACGTGGCCCGGCTGACCGCGACCGACCCCGAGGCGCTCGGCGACTGGCTGCACGCCAACGGCTTCGAGCTGCCCGAGCGGCTCCCCGGCGCGCTCCGGCCGTACGTCGACCGGAAGTGGGAGTACGTCGCCGTCCGCCTCGCCCCCCTGGAGAAGGGCGCGTCCCTCGACGGCAAGCTCACCCCGCTGCGGATCAGCTTCGCCTCCGCCGAACTCGTCTACCCCATGCGGCTCTCCCGCCTCGCGCAGACGCCGCAGACACTCGGCCTGTACATCCTCGCCGACCACCGGATGGAGCCCCGCTCCCCCATCGGCGGCGACCGCCCCGAGATCACCTTCTCGGGCCGGATCGACGGCGACGAGAGCTTCGCCCTCGCCGGGCTCACCGGCGGCACCCCCGTCCACCTGACCGCCCTGGAGCAGAGCTTCCCGCACCCCGAACGCATCGACGACGACCACCACCTGCGGACCGTCGCCGACACCCCGTACCGCCGAGTCGTCTACACCGACCGCCTGCTGACGGTCGGCGACGGCACCCCCGCCTGGCTCCTGACGGTGGGCGGCGGACTGCTGCTCACGGCGGTCGCGACGCTCCTGGCCGTACGGGCGACAAGGCGCCGGTCACGACGCGACCCCGGTGTACGTTCGGCCGCATGACGAACCCTCGATGGTCCCAAGTGGACCACTACTTCGCCGAGACGATCACCCCCGCCGACGAGGCGCTCACCGCCGCGCTCACCGCCTCCACGGCGGCCGGCCTGCCCGAGATCGCCGTCGCCCCCAACCAGGGCAAGCTGCTCCACCTGCTCGCCCTGATGCAGGGCGCCCGGAACATCCTGGAGATCGGCACCCTCGGCGGCTACAGCACCATCTGGCTGGCCCGCGCCCTGCCCGCCGACGGCCGGCTGATCACCCTCGAATACGACCCCGCCCACGCGGACGTCGCCCGCGCCAACCTCGCCCACGCCGGCCTCGACAAGATCGTCGAGGTCCGCACGGGCGCCGCCCTCGACACCCTGCCGCGGCTGGAGGAGGAGGGCGCCGGCCCCTTCGACCTCGTCTTCATCGACGCCGACAAGGTCAACAACCCGCACTACGTGGCCTGGGCCCTCAAGCTCTCCCGCCCCGGCACGGTCATCATCGTCGACAACGTGGTGCGCAACGGCAGGATCGCCACCGCCCACCCCGACGACCCCGCCATCACCGGCACCCGCGCGATGTTCGACCTCGTCGCCCGCGAACCCCGCCTCGACGCCACCGCCTTCCAGACCGTCGGCACCAAGGGCTACGACGGCCTGCTCCTGGCCCGCGTGGTGAGCTAGGGCCTGTCGTCAGATTCCCGTCGTCGCCCGAAGGGCGGCGACGGGAAGGTGACGACAGGCCCTAGGTATAAAACTGCCGGACGTTGGTTACACATGGGTCTCCGAACAGACGGAGATCTGCCATGCCCCCTTCGCTGGAACAGCAGCGGGACCGTCAGGCC